>DASYFS010000118.1:0-3440 GCA_036498305.1 Candidatus Elarobacter sp.
CAGACGCTCAGCTCCACGATCCAGTCCGGAACGGCGAACATCACGGCGACCTTCACGCTGACCTCCGACGTGAACACGGATCTCGTGCTGACGCAGCGCGCGGTGCAGGTCGCGCAGAAGAGCCTGCCGAGCTACATCTCCCCGCCGACCGTCAACGTGCGCGATCCCAGCCAAGCAACGGTCGTGACGCTCTCGCTGATCTCGCCGACGCTGACCCAAAGCCAGCTCGCGCTGATCGCGACCGGGCGCATTGTCCCGGCGCTCGAACAGGTCCCCGACGTCTCGTTCGCCACCGCGAACGGCGCGGTCAGCCCCGCCTACGAGGTCGTCGTCGACCCGACGAAGCTCGCGGCGTCGAACCTCACCATCAACGACGTCTTCAACGTCGTCGCCGCCGGCAACCAGCTTGCGCCGGGCGGTCTCGTCTACGGCGCCACGCGCGACACGCAGCTCACCGTCCGCGGCGACATCACCTCGCCGCAGTCGGTCCTCGGACTACCGATTCCGCCGCCGACGAGCAGCGCCATGACCAGCTCGACGTCCGGAAACCTCGTCGCCTCCGCCGGCGCGGTCGACCCGTGGACGTCGTCGAGTCAGCTGCTGCGCGTCGGCGACGTCGCGACGGTCGTCGACGGCTTCGTTCCGCGCAACACCTACGCAAAGGTGAACGGCGCCCCGGGGATCTTCCTGTCCGTTCAGAAGACGTCGACCGCCTCCGAGGTCACGGCGTCGAACAACGTCCTGGCCGCGCTGCCGGGGATCCGCAAGCAGTTCCCCGACATCACCTTCGGGATCGTCCAGGTGCAGTCGCGCTTCACCATGCAGCAGGTCACCGGCGTCGTGAACACCCTGATCGAGGGCATCGTCCTCACCGGGATCGTGATGCTGTTCTTCCTGGGTTCGTGGCGGAACGCGATCGTGGTCCTGATCGCGATCCCGGCTTCGCTGTGCGTCACGCTCTTCGTGATGAACCTGCTGGGGCTCACGATCGACACGATCTCGCTGCTCGGGATGACGCTGGTCGTCGGGATCCTCGTCGACGACTCGACGGTCGTGCTCGAGAACATCGAGCGCCACCGCGATCAGGTTCACGAAGACCCGGACGAGGCCGCGATCCGCGGCCGGACCGAGATCGGGACGGCGGCGATCGTCATCACGCTCGTCGACGTCGTCGTCTTCCTGCCGATCGCGTTCCTGCAGAGTCAGGTCGGGCGCAACCTCGCCGAGTTCGCGGTCGTCGTCGTGATCTCGACCTTGACCTCGCTGTTCGTCTCGTTCACGATCACCCCGACGCTCGCAGCGAAGTGGGGCTTGCGCGGGCATTGGCGCCCGTTCTGGATCATCCGCATGTTCATGGCGGGCTTCGAGCGGGCGCGGGTGTTCTACGCGCACACCGTCCTGCCGTGGGGCCTGCGCCACCGCATCGCGTTCGTTGCGGCCTGCTTCGCCTCGCTGGTCTTCGCGATCGCGCTGATCCCGCTGGGCGTCGTCGGCGAGACCTTCATCCCCCCGATCGACCGCGGCCAAATCTTCGTGCAGCTCACCTATCCGGTCGGGACGCCGCTGTCGACGACGACGGCCGGCGTCGTGAAGGCCGAAGCGGCGATCCGCAATCAGCCCGACATCCAATCGGACACCGCGCTCGCCGGCGGCTACGCCTCACCCTACGGCGGGACGCTCGTCGAACGTAACGTCGGCCAGATTCAGGTCTTCCTCGCCGATAATCGGAAGCGCTCGACCAACTACTGGGTCGCGCAGTACAAGACGCTGATCGCGCAGGCGGTCCCCGGCGTCGCGGTCAGCGTCATCCCGGCGACCGGCCAAGGCGGCGGCAACGCGCAGCCCGTCGACGAGATCGTCACCGACGTCTCGGGCGGCGATCCGACGCCGTACGTGCAGAAGGTCTTCCAAGCGCTGCAGCAGACCCCAGGCGCGACGAACGTCTTCAGCAGCGCCGCGGGACTCGAGCCGCAGATCGAGATCACGTTCGACCGCGTGAAAATGCAGGAGCTCAACGTCACGATAACCGATGCCGCGACGGCGGCGCACGCCGCGTTCGGGGGTGCGATCGCGACGCAGTTCGAGACCAGCGACGGGCTCGAGCAAGTCCAGGTCATCTATCCGCGGTCCGACCAGACGAACCTGACGTCGCTCGCGGAGATCCCCGTGCGCACGAACGGGAACCAGATCGTCCACCTCGGCGACTTCACGACCTTCCGCTGGTCGCCGACGCCGCCGATGATCACGCGCGTCAACCGCAACGTCGTCGTCGACGTCAGCGCGAACGTCGCCCCGAACGCGACGCTGTCGAGCGTTCAGAACGCCTTTGGGCAGAAACTCGCCGCGCTGCACCTTCCGAACACGATCTCCGTGCGGCCGCGCCCGCTCGGCCAGCAAGACCTCATGAGCCAAACGCTGGTGCAGCTGGGGACCTCGCTGATCCTGTCCGTCGTGCTGGTGTTCTTGCTGATGGTCGCGCTCTACAACAGCTACCGGTCGCCGCTGATCATCATGTTCGCGGTTCCGGTCGCCGCCGTCGGCGCAATCGGCGCGCTGGCGCTCACGCACCAGACGCTCAACCTCTTCTCGCTGATCGGAACGATCATGCTGGTCGGGATCGTCACGAAGAACGGGATCCTGCTCGTCGACTATGCCAACACGCTGCGCGCGCGCGGCGAGGACGAGCTGACGGCGATTCGCGAGAGCGCGGCGACGCGCTTCCGTCCGATCATGATGACGAGCATCGCGGTCGTCGCCGGCAACCTGCCGCTGGCGCTGGCGATCGAGCCGGGGTCTCAGGTCCGCGCGAGCCTCGGCATCGTCGTGATCGGCGGAATCCTCAGCTCGCTGTTCCTGACCCTCGTGCTCGTCCCGATCATGTACATGTGGCTGGCGCCGAAGCGGGTCACGAACGCCGGCGCAGCACGTCCAGGCGATACGTCGGGGCTCGCTGCGCCGAGCCCGGCGTGAAGCGCGGGTCGGCGAGGAACGCCTCGTGCACGTCGTCGGCGGTCTGCGCGTGACCCTCGACGAGCGGCGTCCAGTGGACGAGGAGCAGATCACCGCCGGGCTCGAGCGCGGCGGCGATCCGCTCGCGCAGCCGCGTCAGGTCGTGCGGGCCGAAGTAGAAGCCGAGCTCGCACACCGTGATCAGATCGAACCGGCCGGGCGGAAACGCCGCGCTCAGGTCGCACTCCGCGAAGCTGACGTGCCGCAGTCCGGCACAGCGCTCCGCCGCGCGGTCGAGCGCTTCACGCGAGACGTCGACGGCGGACACGGCACCGCAGCGCTCGGCGAGCAGCCGCGTGAACACGCCGATCGAACAGCCGAGCTCGAGCGCGGAGTCGTACCGGGCGCGCAGCAGCGCTTCCAGCGAGGCGCGGTACTTCGCGCGCTCGTAGCCCGAGTCGCTGAAGTTCCAGGGGTCCTCGCTGCGACGG
>DASYFS010000119.1:0-30915 GCA_036498305.1 Candidatus Elarobacter sp.
CGACGTCCTCGCCGAGACGCAGCGGCGGCTCCCCGACGGCTACGAGCAACAGTACCTCGCGCTGCGCGGCAGCGCGCTGGCGCGGCTGCGGCGGCCCGACGAAGCGCGCCCGCTCGACGCCGCGCTGCGTTCGCTCGCCACGCGCGGACGGTTCGTCTCGTGCTTCAACTTGGCGTGGTTCGCGATCGGCAGCGGCGACGACGATCACGCGATCGGCTTGCTCGAGGCGGGCTTCTCCGAGCGCGATCCGTGGCTGGTCTATCTGCCGCGGTATCCGCTCTTCGATCCGTTGCGCGGCGACTCGCGTTTCGCCGCGCTGGTCACGCGAGCGCTTCGCGCAGCGACGCGATGAACGCGCGCGCCGCCGCGCTCGCCGGCGCACCGCGTCGCGTCGCCAGCGCGATCGTCCGCACCAGCGGCGGCTCGCGCAGCGCGACGATCGCGACCGGCGGCCCCGGCTCGGCGAGAAACGCGTGCGGCAGCAGCGCGATCCCGAGCCCTTCGGAGACCAGCGAGCGCAGCGTGAGCGCGTCGCCGGATTCGACGACGATCTTCGGGGTGAAGCCGTAGCGCTTCGCGGTCTCGTGGAGCGTCACGTGCAGCCCCGAGCCGGCCCGGAACGCGACCCAGTCGGCGTCGCGTAACGCCGCGAACGTCGTGCTCCCGGCGGCGGCGAGCGGATCGCCCGGCGCGGCGGCGATCGCGAGCTCGTCCTGGACGAGCGTCTCGAAGGCGAACTCCGGAAACGCCGCCTGATCGTCGACGTTCACGATCGCGAGGTCGAGCTCGGCGTCGCGCAGCGTCGCGAGCATCGGATGGGTGACGTCTTCGCGCAGCACGAGGTCCACCGCCGGGTGGCGGCGGTGGAAGGCGGCCAGGACGCCCGGCAGCACGGTCTCGCTGAAGAGCTGAATCGAGCCGACGACGAGCCGGCCGCGCACCGCGCCGGCGTGCTCGGCCATCTCGCTGCGCAGCACTTCGACGTGGGCCAAGATCCGGCCGGCGTGCGTGACCAGCGCGACGCCGGCGTCGGTCGGGCGCACCCGGCGGCTGCTGCGCTCGAAGAGCGTCAGCCCCAGCTCCCGTTCCAGCGAGGCGATGCTCTGCGAGAGCGCCGGTTGCGCGACCCCGAGCGACTCGGCGGCGCGAGTGAAGCTGCGCTCGCGCGCCACCTCGACCGCGGCGCGTAATTGCCGCAAATCCATAAGCTCCGCTTATTGGATCGAGAGCGTCGATTGTCTTGTTGGATCATCCGGAGCATGGGAGAATGGCCGGGTGACCCGGCTCGACGTCCGCTCCATGACGCTGCTCGCGATCGCCCACGTGGCCGACGACGTGAACCAGAGCTTCATCCCGGCGCTGCTGCCATTCCTGATTCTCTGGCGCGGGATCAGCCATACCGAGGCGGGGACGCTCGTCCTTGCGCAGGCGATCGCCTCGTCGGTCGTCCAGCCGGCGATCGGTCATCTCGCCGACCGCAAGTCGATGCCGTGGCTGATCGCGGTCGGGCTGATGATGGCCGGCTTCGGGGTCGCGATCATCGGCGTCATGCCGACGCTGCCGATGATGCTGCTGGGCGCACTGCTCAGCGGCCTCGGCGTCGCCGTCTTCCATCCCGAAGCGGCGCGGTTCGCCAACTACGTGGCCGGCGCGAAGAAGGCGAGCGGGATGCGCTGGTTCGCCGCCGGCGGTAACGTCGGCTTTGCGCTCGGGCCGCTCTTCGCGACCGCCGTCGTCGCGGTGTGGAAGCTCCCCGGGACGTTGGCGGCGGCCGTCCCGGTGCTGATCATCGGCACCGCGATGCTGCTGGAGCAGCGGCGGCTGCGGGCGTTCGTCCCCGCGCATGCGACCTCGCGCAAGGGTCAGGGCACCGACGACTGGGTCTCGTTCGGCAAGCTCTCGGCGTTCGTGACCGCGCGCGCGATGGCGTACTTCGGATTCATCGCGTTCATCCCGCTCTACGTCGTCGAGGTGCTGCACGGCTCGCCCGCGCTCGGCGACGTGCTGCTCACCGCGTTTCTCCTCGCCGGCGTGTGCGGGACGCTCGCCGGCGGTCCGATCGCCGACCGCGTCGGCCGGCGTCCGGTGCTGATCTGGTCGACGGCGCTCGGCGCGTTGCTAGCCGTCGTGCTGGTCGCGACGACGCACGAAGGGAACCTGCTCCTCGCGATCCCGTTTTTGATTGGGACCGGCTTCGTCTTCGTCGCATCGCAGTCGGCGTACGTCGTGCTCGGCCAGGAATATCTCCCCAACCGCCTCGGCCTCGCCTCCGGCGTCACGCTCGGCCTGGCGGTCTCGCTCGGCGGCGCGCTCTCGCCCGTGCTCGGCGCGATCGCCGACGCGCACGGCGTCGGCACGACGATCCTGTGCGCGGGCGGTTTGTCGATCGTCGCCTCGGCGGTCGCGATGACGCTCCCCGGCGAGCGGCGCGCGAGCGCGCCGCGCACGGCGGCCGTCACGCCCTCAGCGTAAGCCGGGAAATCCCAGGCGCGCGAGCGCCGCGTAGGTCACGATCCCGGCGGCGGTCGAGAGGTTGATCGAGCGCACCGCGCCCTCGCGCATCGGAATCCGCAGCGCGCGCTCGCCATGCAGCTCGAGCAGCGCGGCCGGAAGTCCGGCGGTCTCCTTGCCGAAGACGAGCGCGTCGCCGTGCGCGAACGGCGCCTCGGCGTACGCGTGCGATGCGCGCGTCGAGAGCAGCCATAACCGATCGGCGCCGAACGCTGCGAGAAACGCATCGAGCGAGCGATGCACGACGACGCCGAGCGAATCCCAGTAGTCCAGGCCGGCGCGCTTGAGGTCGCGGTCGTCGAGACGGAAGCCGAGCGGCTCGACGAGGTGCAGCGCGCAGCCCGTGGCGGCGCACATCCGCGCGACGTTTCCGGTGTTGCCGGGGATCTCGGGCTCGACGAGCACGACGTGCAACGGAACGTTGCGCACCGCGGCGGCGTCGACGACGCGCTCGCGCGGCTGCGTGCTCACGTCGCGGTGAGGCGTTCTGCGTTGGCGAGCGCGGCCAGCTCCGCGGTGCGCTCGCGCGGCGCGACCAGGTACGCGACCCCGCCGTGCGCGCGGAAGATCGCGTCGAGCTCCGCGCGCGGGTAGTCCGTCACGACCGCGGGGTGCGCGGGATCGTTCACGTGAGCGATCGCGCCGTCGAGGCCGCGCAGCACGACGAGGTGTCCGTCGGACTGCTCGAGCGGCGCGCCCGGAAGCTGGCCGCGCGTCCACGCGATCGAGAGCGCGACCGGGAGGCCGGCGGCGACGAACGCGGCCGCGTGGTCGAGACCGCGCAGATAGGCGATCGCGGCCCGCAGACCGCGCTGCCCTGCGTAAGCGGCGTTGAACGTCCAGTTCCCGGTTCCGCCGTACGAGGCGTCGTACACGCAGCGCGCGACCTCGGGGACGTGCGCGCTGCGGCCGTGATAGCGCAGCAGCATCGCGATCGACGCCGCCGAGCACCAGCCTTGCTCGTGGCGGTAGCCCGGGACGTATTGGCTCAGCGCCGGGACGTCGAGGACCGGTGCGTTGCGCCGCCGCATCGTGCGCGCGCGCGGCGACGGCGGCGTCGCGACCGCGATCGCGTCGAGCGGGACGGTACTCTCGATGCCGATCCCCGAGAGCGGGACCTCGCTGCGCACGACATCGACGGCGATGCGCGTCTTCAGGTCAGCGCCGTCGAGCGACCGCCGCTCGTCGGGCGACCACCGCACGTAGAGCAGCGGCGCCGAGACCGAACCGTCGGCGCGGTGCGCGACCAGCGCGATGCCGCCGGCCGGCGCGCTCGCGTTCCACGAGACGATCGCGCGTGACGCGCCGGCGATGCGCACGAGCAGGTTGGGGTCCGGCCGTTCGATCAGCCGCAGCACCGCGGGCTCAGAGCTCCCACTCCCAGCAGTTCCAGTAGTTCGAGATGTACGAGGCGGGCCGCCAGCCTTTGAGATCGCTGTTCGCCGCCGAGTACGAGTTTTGCCAGTAGAGGAAGACGACCGGGACCAGCTCGTGCACGCGCTCCGCTTCGCGCTGATACAGCGCCTTGCGTTTCGCGCGGTCGAACGTCAACAGCGCGTCGTGGCTGGTCTGCGTCAGCACCGGGTCGTTCAGCCAGGTCGTGTTGGCGCCGTGCGGCGGGATGAACTTCCCGCTCCACAGTCCCTCGTTGTCGGGATCGGGCGCGTTGGTGTAAATCGTGAACTCGGAGTCGAAGTGCCCGGTGTAGATCGGCCCGTTCTGCGCGAACAGCAAGCTGGTCGGATAGTTCTTGATCTCGAGCTGCACGCCGACTTGCTTGAGGTCTTGCTGCATCTGCACCTCGGCCTGCACGTTGGCCGGCTTCGACGGCGTCGTCGAGACGGAGAACGTCAGCGGGACGCCGTTCTTTGCCCGTACGCCGGCGGGACCGGCGACCCAGCCCGCCGCGTCGAGAAGCTTCTTCGCGTCGGCGACGTCGTACGGATAATCGGTGATCCCGGTCGGCGCGGCCCACGACGACGGCAGCTGATCGCTGACCGCGCGGACGTTGTAGCCGTGGTAGATCGTCTGGTTCATCCGGTCCCAGTCGACCGCCTCGGCGATCGCCTTGCGAACGCGCACGTCGGAGAGCTGCGGGCGCGCCGTGTTGAACTCGAGCCGCCGGTAGTTCGCGCTGAGCTGCTTGGTGACGCGATAGCCCTTGAGGTCGGCGAGCCGCGGGATCTGCACTTCGGGGATCGACTCGTAGAGGTCGACCTCGTGCGTCGCGAGCTGGTTGAAGAGCGTGTCGGCGTTGGGGACGATACGATACGAGATCTTGTCGAGCTTCGGCCGCCCGCGCCAGTAGGTGTCGTTGGCGATGAACTCGAGCGACGACCCGTGATTCCACTGGGTGAGGACGTACGGACCCGAGGAGATCGGCGCGCTGTTGAACGGCGCTTTGTTGATGTCGGGCAGCTTCGCCAGCACGTGCGCGGGGAGCGGCGGGAAGCCGGCGCCGCCGAATGCCCAGATCCCGAGGATCCCGGAGTAGACGTTGCGCAGCCGGACGATCGCGGTCAGCGGATCCGGCATGTCGATCGTGGTGATGTCGTCCCAGCCGACGCGGAGCTTCGTGTTGTTGCGCGGGTTCATCACCGCGTGCCAGGTGAACACGAAATCGCGAGCGTCATAGGGCGCGCCGTCGGACCAGCGCATGTGCGGGCGAAAATGCAGCGTGATCCGCTTGCCGTCGGCGGTGATGCCGCCGTTCTGCAGCGTCGGCACCGTGCTCACGGCGGCGGGGACGAGATTGCCGTCGGGGTCGTACCGGAAGATCGGCTCGTAGATGAGGTTCGCGATCTGGTCGGCAGCGTCGGTGTGCGCGAAGAGCTCGTTGAGGTTATCCGGCTCTTCGCCCGCGCTGCCGATGATCAGGTGGCCGGGGCGCGTCCACGGATTGCGGCTGCCGCTGGTCGCGGTCGACGACTGATCGCTCTTGGTGCAGGCCGCCAACAGCACGGCCGCGGCGAGCGCGGCGAGAACTCTACGCACGCAGCGGCTCTCCTTTGACGATCGAGGGTGCGATCGCGTCGTACAGCGCGAGCGGACCGTTGCGCACGACGTCGTCGCACGGCAGGCCGGTCTCGGCGCGGGCCCGCTCGAGGTGCTCGTGCGCTTCTTCGGGCGTGCAGGTGCGCGTGTTGAGGGCGATCCCGACGACCTTGGCCGGCTTGACCGTCGCGCACAGCGCCTCGTAGGTCCGGATCAGCGCGCGGTACGAGAGGATCGGGACGTCGTAGTCTTCGATCTTCTCGCGCGCGACGTCGTGGACGAGGACGAGCGCGTCGGGCGCCCCGCCGTAGAGCAGCGCGAGGGTCACCGGCGCGAAGGCGGGATTGTTGATACCGCCTTGGCCTTCGAGGAAGAGCAGATCGTGGGCCCGGCGCTCGCCTTCGAGGACGAGCTGCTCGGCGGCGCCGGGCGCGAAGTCGGCGACGACGCGATCGATCGCGGTTCCCCAGCCGGCGATCGCGATCCCGATCTGTCCGGTCGCGACGAACGTCGCGTCGGCGCCGCGCTCCTTCGCCGCCCGCAGCAGCTCGAGCGACGCCGTCATCTTTCCGACCGCTGCGTCGCTGCCGACCGTCAGCACGATCTTCGCGCGCACGTCCCACGCTGCGCCGGAGAAGAGCGGCGCGGGCGGCGGCAGCCGCAGGTCCCAGATGCGCGTGTCGTGCTTGCGCGCGAGCTCGGCGAACTCTTCATCCTCGCCGAGCATCACGTGCAGGCCGCTGACGATCTCCAGACCGGCGGCGATCGCCTGACGGACCGCATCGCGGAACTCGTCGGGGAGCCGGCCGCCGGCCGGCGCGATCCCGATCAGCAGCGAGGTCGGCGCGAACAGCAGCCCATCGTCGAGCGACGCGACCACCGGCGCGTCGCTGGCGAGATACGGGATGACGTCGCGCACCTGCTTCCCGGCGTGGTCGGGATCGATCACGGCGACGACGGGATCGCTCGCATAGCGAATCACGCCGTGCGCCATCTTCGCCGCGCGGCTCGTCAGCGCGTGCGGCGCGAGGACGACGTAACGGCGGCTCAGCGCGGCACCGCGGCGGTCTGCTTCTCGGTCACGCCGAGCCCTGGGCCGTCGTTGAGCACGATCTTCCCGCCGTCGTAGCGGATCCCGTCGAACGGATCGCTTGCGGTGAGGAACGGGCCGTCGAGATCAGCCCAGTCGACCAGCGGGCTGAGGTGCGCGGCGGCGCTGGTGAGGATCTGCGTCTCGACCATGCAGCCCAGCATGATCTTGAAGCCGAGTGCGCGCGCGGTGTGGATCATCGCCAGGGCGCCGCGGATACCGCCGCACTTCACCAGCTTGACGTTGATCCCGTCGACGCAGCCGATCAGCGCGGCGAGATCGTGCAGGTCGCGCGAGTCCTCGTCGGTGACGATCGGGATCTTCGTGCGCTCGCGGATCCAGCGGAGCTTCTCCGGCGAGCCGGCCGGGATCGGCTGCTCGCAGAACTCGATGTCGAAGCGGCGCAGCTCGCCGAGCAGCGCGACGGCCTGCTCCGGCGTCCAGCCTTCGTTCGCGTCGATGCGGATCGTGCCGGCGTAGATCGAGCGGATCGCTTCGATCGTCGCGATCTCGTCGCCCCGGCCGAGCTTCACCTTGATGATCGGATGGTCGCCGACCTCGCGCACCTTCATCAGCGTCTCGTCGAGCGACGCGATCCCGATGGTGAACGAGGTGCGCGGGGTCTTCGCGGGATCGAGCCCGAGCAGCCGGTAGAGCGGACGGTCGAGGTCCTTGCCGATGAGATCGTGCAGCGCGATGTCGAGCCCGCAGCGCTGCGCCGGCGTGAGGCCCTCGAGCAGCGTCTCGAGCCGGTACGGATCGTCGCCGAGCGGATGCGCTTCGAGCCCGTCGCGAACGGTCGCGACGCTCTCGTCGTACCGCATCACCGGCGCGCTCTCACCGAGCCCTTCGAGGCCGTTCCAGCGCACCCGCACGACCGCGGTCGGCGCGATCGACTCCGATGTGCGGGAGATCGTGAAGGTGTGCTTCAGCGGCAATCCGAGCGGTTCGACCGTGAGTCGTATCTGCGCCACGCCTGGGGCGTTCCGCGGGCGCCGACCCTCACCCCTGCGAAGGAGGCGCGGTGCATCCGGTCTCGATCGTCTGGTTCCGGCGCGACCTGCGCCTCGACGACCACGTCGCGCTGCGTCGTGCGGCCGATGCGAGCGCGAAGCTCGTCTGCGCCTTCGTCCTCGATCCGGAGCAGCTGCGCGGTCCGCGCGTCGGCGCGCCGATCGTGCAGGCGTTCTTCACGGCGCTCGCGGCGCTGCGCGCGGAGCTGCGCGAGCTCGGCTCCGACCTCGCGCTGCTCGAAGGTGACGCGGCCGCCGAGCTGGCGGCGCTCGCCGAACGGACGGGAGCGCGAGCGCTCTACTACAATATCGACTACGAACCCGCCGCGCTCGCACGCGACGCGGAGGTCACGAAGCGGCTGCGCGAAGCGCATGTCGAGGTGCACGACGCCGTCGACCACGTGTACTACGGCGCCGGCGATGTCGTGCAGGAGAGCGGGAAGCCGTACGCGGTTTACACGCCGTACCGCAAGCGCTGGACCGCGCGGCTCGCGCACGACGAGCGGCATCCCGTCGCCTCGCGCGCCGCCGCGGTGACGAAATTTCTCGGGCGCGACGCGTCGCTGCGGTCACGCGAGGTGCCGCAACCCGAAGAGTACGGGCATGCGTCGAGCCTCCTGTATCCGACGGTGACGAGCGCCGAGGCGCATCGCCTCCTCGACGAGTTCGTCGCCTGCGGCCTGACCGCGTACGCGGACCGCCGCAACGTTCCGGCGCTCGACGCGACGTCGCGCCTCTCGCCGCACCTGCGCGCGGGCACGATCGGGATTCGCACCGTCGTCGCCGCCGCGCTCGAACGGCGGCGCATCTCCCGCGCGCAGCACGCCGTCGCGGGGATCGACGCGTGGCTCGGCGAGCTGATCTGGCGCGATTTCTACGGGCAGCTGCTGGCGCACCGTCCGCAGGTCGCGCAGCTGCCGTTCATCGAGGCCGCCGAGACGATCCCGTATCGCGACGACCCCGACGGCTATCGCGCCTGGTGCGAAGGACGCACGGGCTATCCGATCGTCGACGCGGCGATGCGGCAGCTCCGCGAGACCGGATGGATGCACAACCGGCTGCGCATGATCGTCGCGTCATTCCTGACGAAGCACCTGTTGATCGACTATCACGAAGGCGAGCGCTGGTTCGAGCAGCGGCTCGCCGACGCCGACCTCGCCGCCAACAACGGCGGCTGGCAGTGGGCGGCATCGACCGGAACCGATGCGGCGCCGTACTTCCGCGTCTTCAACCCGACGCTGCAAGGAAAGACGTACGATCCCGACGGCACCTTCGTCCGGCGATGGGTTCCGGAGTTGCAGGGCGTTCCGGCAGAGGTCGTCCATGAGCCGGGCCTGTTGCGCCCGCCGGCGTATCCGCCGCCGATCGTCGAGCACGCCGCCGCGCGGCAGCGTGCGATCGACGTCTACGGCGGCGTGCTGCGCGCGAAAGGCGACGCGTAAGGGGAAGGCGCAAGGGCTTTTGTACGCTTTCTGCGGTGGGACAGGGCCAATGAAGAAGATCTGGCTGGTTACGGGCAGCTCACGCGGACTCGGACGCGCGCTCGTGGAGACGGTGCTCGAAGCCGGGCATCAGGTCGTCGCCACCGCTCGCAACGCCGGAGATCTCCATGACCTCTCGCTTCGATTCGGCGAGCTCGTTCGAACCTTCTCGCTTGACGTGACGGATTGGGGAGCCGCAGCACGAGCAGTGGAATATGCGATCGCCGAATTTGGTGCACTCGACGTCGTCGTAAACAACGCCGGCTACGGTGACATCGGCTCCGTCGAAGACACGTCCGTCGCGGACTTCCGGGCCCAGATCGAGACCAACTTGTTCGGGACCATCATCGTGACGAAGGCGGCCCTTCCGTACTTTCGAACGCGAAGGCACGGTCACTTCGTGCAGCTCTCGTCGGTGGGCGGGCGAATCGGCCCGGCGGGCCGCGCAGCCTACTCGAGCGCGAAGTGGGGCGTCGAGGGCTTCTCCGAGTCGCTATCGCGTGAAGTGAGTCCGCTCAACATCAAGGTCACGGTCGTCGAACCCGGCGGTTTTCGGACGGACTTCGCCGGCAGCTCGACAAAGCTTGAGAAAGGGCACGCTGATTACGACGCAACCGTCGGCGCGATGGCGCGCTTTCAGCACGAGTACAACGGCAAGCAGCCCGGCGATCCTCGCAAAGCCGCGGCGGCGATCATGAGCGCCGTCGCAGCATCGAAGCCCCCAATGCGACTCCTGCTGGGCAGCGACGCGTATGCGGCGGTAGAGGCCAACGATCTCGCGCGCATCGACGAGGCGCGGCATTGGAAGGATCTCTCCGTCTCGACGGATTTTGATTCGTGAGGTCCGGCCGGGAATACGCGACGGCGCGAACGACCGCGATTAGCGATGGTGTATTCGCCGTTGCGCTCACGCTGTTGATCCTCGACGTGAAGATCCCCGACGGCGACGTTCGCGAGCTCGGTCACGCTCTGCATGCAACGCTCTATCCGATGCTCATTTGCGTGCTGAGCTTCGCAATCGTGGCGTATTATTGGGTCGTCCATCATCTGATCTTCGACTCGATGCGCGCCGTAAAGCTGCCCCTCGTATGGGTGAACCTTGCCTTCCTGCTCACCGTCGTCGTGCTGCCGTTTTCGACCGCGGTCTTAGGGCGCTATCCGCTGGCGCCGGATGCGCTCATGATCTATGGCCTCAACCTCACCGCCTGCACTACGGTGCTCGCCGCCACGTGGTACGTGGCCCAACGAAGCGGATTGACCGAAGCGCTCGAGGCCGATCAGAAGCGGTACATTCTCTGGAGGTTTGCGTCGCAGCCGGCGGCCTCACTCGTGGGGGTTGCTCTTGCATCCGTCGTCCCGGCGGTTTCCCTGGTCATCTTCGCCCTCACGCCGATTTTCTACGCGCTCACGTATCGCCGCTCGTACTATTAGGCTACGCCGGACGCCGCGGTCGCGATGCGATTTCGAGCCCTGTCAAGTCCTTGACGGAGGGGGTACGATACCGGGGCGACGACGACTGCGGCGGCGCGCGTAGATCCACGGTGGTGGACCAACGTCGAAACCAAGGGAGCATCAGCTCCGGATACGACCGGTTGCCCGTCCTCTACGGTCGGGCACTGGGCGCCCGGGCCGCACCCACCTGCCATAGGCAGGTCTTCAACCAGGATCCAGACGGCCGCTGCGGTCTCGTCCCCTTCGTTTTCTAAGGCGCTGCCGCGCGCCACGCCAGGATCGCGCTGCTGATCGTCCCCCACGGATCCGGCGTCGCCGGCGGCGCGTCGACGATCACCCAGCCGCGGCGCCCGCCTTCGGCGACGGCGCCTGCCGGTTCGCCGGCGATCGCCGTCAGCGCCGGGAAGCGGTCGCGCGACCCGAACGCGCTTGGATCCGTCGTCGCTCCCGGTGCCGCGCGCAGCCACGCGCTGTCGACGTCCTTGAGCAGGTGCTTCACCTCGGCGAGGTCCTCGCCGAGCGTCCCGGGCGCGGGGACGATGACGATCGTCACGTTCGCGGCCTTCGCGACCTTCGCCAAGTTCTTCGCCGCGGCGACCGCTTCGGCGAAATTCGCCGGCGGGATCTCGCCCGGCTGCGGGAGCTGCGTGCGGATCACCGCGGCGCCGAAGCCGGTCGCGAGCGCGAGCGTGTCCTCGTAGGTTCCGGGCGGCGCGGTCGGTTCGAGCAGCTTCGGCGCGTCGAGGCCGAACGGGACGATCCCGAGGTCGACCGCGACCTTGCGCAGCTGCGCTACGTAGTCGGCGTCGGTCCGCGGGAAGTGCTCGAGCGCCGGCAGGACGCCGTCGACGCCCAGCACGGTCGCGCTCCGCTCGAGCCACTCGAGCTGCGTGAGCTCGCCGGCTGCGAGCGGTCCACGGAACGACGAACTCGAAACGGCGATACGCACGGAGAGGCCCTTCCCGATGATCGAACGCCAAACCCTCGGTAACCTGATCCCGCTCGCCGCAATCGTGATCGCGCTGGCCGAGTATCTGCTCGACCACACCACGCCGCGCACCGCGAGCCCGTGGTTTTGGCTTGCGCTCGTCGCGACGGTCGGGCTGCTCGTCCTCGTCCAGGTGCTGCGCTTCACCGGCGGCCGCAAGAGCCGCTGACCCGGCGCGGGCGGCGCCCCGGCCCGCGGCGAAATCGCCGAGGCCATGCAGCTCCTCTCGCCCGACACGCTCGCCGCTCAGGATCCCGAGCTCTACGCTTCGATCGCGAACGAGGAGCGGCGTCAGACCGACAACCTCGAGCTGATCGCGTCGGAGAACTATGCCAGCCGCGCGGTCCGCGAAGCGATGGCCTGCGTGATGACCAACAAGTACGCCGAGGGCTATCCCGGAAAGCGGTACTACGGCGGCTGCGAGTACGTCGACGTCGCCGAGACGCTCGCGATCGAACGGCTGAAAAAGCTCTTCGGCGCGCAGCACGCCAACGTTCAGCCGCACGCCGGGGCGCAGGCGAACATGGCGGCGATGATGGCCGTCCTCGAGCCGGGCGACACGATCCTCGGGATGTCGCTCGCGCACGGCGGTCACCTCACCCACGGGACGAAGGTCAGCTTCAGCGGGAAGCTCTACAACGCCGTCGCGTACGGCGTCCGCAAAGACACCGAGCTGATCGACTTCGATCAGGTGCGCGAGCTCGCGCGCGAGCACAAGCCGAAGCTGATCATCGCCGGCGCGAGCGCGTATCCGCGGACGATGGACTACGCGCCGTTTCGCGCGATCGCCGACGAGGTCGGCGCGATCTTCATGGTCGACTTCGCGCACATCGCCGGCCTCGTCGCCGCCGGCCTGCACCCGACGCCGGTCGGGATCGCCGACATCGTTACCTCGACGACGCACAAGACGCTGCGCGGCCCGCGCGGCGGCCTGATCCTCTCCTCGGCGGCGCACGCGCAGGCGATCGACAAGAGCGTCTTCCCGGGGATCCAAGGCGGTCCGTTCATGCACGTGATCGCGGCGAAGGCCGTCGCGTTCGGCGAAGCGCTGCAGCCGGCGTTTAAGGACTATCAGCGGCACGTGATCGACAACGCGAAGGCGATGGGCGAGGAGCTGATCCGCGCCGGGGCGCGGCTCGTCGCCGGCGGCACCGACACGCACCTGCTGCTCGTCGATCTCGGTCCGAAGGGACTTACCGGAAAAGCGGTCGAGGCCTACCTCGACGAGATCCGCATCACCGTCAACAAGAACGCGATCCCGTTCGATCCGCAAAAGCCCGCCGTCACCAGCGGGATCCGCATCGGCTCCCCGGCGATCACCAGCCGCGGCTTCTCCGAGAGCGATGCGCGCGAGGTCGGCAAGGTCATCGGCGAAGCGCTCGACGACGTCGGCGCCGGCGCGAAGAAAGATCGCCTGCGCGCGCGGGTCGCCGAGCTGACCGTCAAGCACGACGTTCCGTAGCGGTGGAAGGGACGATTCAGACCGAGCGGCTCGTTCTCGAGCCGTTCTCGCCCGCGCATGCCGAGGCGGTGCGCGACTACTACGACCGCAATCGCGCGCACCTCGATCCGTGGGAGCCGGCGCGGCCGCCGGCGTTCTACACCGTGGAGTACCATCGCGAGCAGGGTGCGCTGGCGGTGACGGCGCTGGCGCGCGACGAGTATGCACGGTTCGCGGTGTTCTCGCGCGAGGACCGCTCGCTGGTCGCGCTCCACAACCTCTGGAACATCCGCCGTGCCGTGATCCAGGCGGCCGTGATCGGATATTCGGTCGATGAGGCGCACGGCGGCCGCGGGATCGCGACCGAGGCGGCCGCCGCCGTCGTCGACTACGCGTTCGACGTGCTCAACCTGCACCGCGTCGAGACGAGCTATCATCCGATGAACGAGCGCAGCGGACGGGTGCTGCGCAAGCTCGGCTTCACGGTCGAAGGCTACGCGCGCGACTATCTCTTCATGCGCGGCGCCTGGCAGGACGCGATCTTGGTCTCGAAGATCAACCCGCGCCCGACGCCGCCTCAGCCGGCGTCGGCGCGATAGGCGAGGCGCAGCGCGCCCCAGCGCATCCCGCCTGCATAGAGCGGGACGGCGAGATCGTTCATCACCGTGCCGGTGTCACGCGCGTAGCTCTGCACGGTCATCGGCCGGTCGTCGGAGGCCGGGCGTTGGAGGGAGATCGCGGACGCCTCGAAAGCGCTGCGCGGCGAGCGCGCCGGAATCGCATCCGCCTCGAGGCCGACGCGCGCCGCGCGCAGTGACGTCGGTTCGTCGAAGAAGCGTTTGACGCGGTTGCCGACCAGGTCGCGCTCGCGGTCGCCGGTGAAGTCGCGGCGATAGTCGCGGCGGTGCATCGTCAGGTACCCGTTGAGGTCGACGATGCAGATGAACTCGATCGCCGGATCCCGGAAGCCGTGATCGTCGACGATTGCCGAGAGCGGTTCGTCGAGCTCGCGGTCCCACGGCGTGTAGAACTTCGGCGGATCGAAGCCGTCGAGCGGCGCGTGAGTGACGTCGCACAGGCCGGCGAGGCGGCGGACGGCAATTCCCCGCAGCTCGCGGTACTCGGTGGAGAAGAGGTCGATCCCGCTGCGGCGCAGCGGGGCGAGCGCGCTCTCGAGCGCGTCCTCGACGTCGCGCGCGGCGGCGACGGCGGCGTCGTACATGCGGTCGACGACGCTCCCGGTGCGGTAACGGCCGAGGATCGCGTTCGCGTTGCGGTTCAGCTCGCCGGCCGCGCCCGCATCGCGCAGCGCGGCGGCCCGCGCAGCGCCCGCGTCCGCCTCGCGCTTCGTCTCGGCTACGGCGTCGCGAACGCGCGCAAGCGAGACGGACTGCTGCTGCGCGACCAGCGCGATCTCGCCCACCCGCTCGCCGGCGCTGTCGATGAGGGCGCGGATGTGGTCGAGCTCTTCGCGCAACCGCGCGCCGTCGGCCGAGGCGACCGTGACCGTCGCGGTCGTCTCGTCAACGCCGTCGCGCGTCAGCCGCGCCGACTCGGCCACCGCGCCGATCGTCGTCGCGACGTCCTGCGCGGCACGGCTCGCGCTCTCGGCGAGCTTGCGGACCTCGGAGGCGACGACGCCGAACCCGCGGCCGTGCTCGCCGGCGCGCGCCGCTTCGATGCGTGCGTTCAGCGAGAGGAGGTGCGTTCGTTCGGCGATGTCGCGAATCGTGCGCACGAAACCTTCGATCCGCAGCACCGCGTCGTCGAGGGTGCGGACCGTCGATTCGACGGAGCGCGCGTGCTCTGCGACTTGGTCGAGCTTGACCAGCGTCTCGTAGACCGCGTCGATCGAGGCGGCCGCCGAGTCGCGCAGCGCCGCCGAGATCTCGTTCGTCGCCTGCGTCAAGGCGCTGACGTGTGCCGCGCCGCTCGCGTTTTCGCTCACCGCGGCCAGCACGTCGTCGGCGCGCCGCGATTGCGCGGCGGCGTTGTCGGCGACGTCGGCGATCAGCTCCGCGTTACGTCCCCGCGTCGACGCTTCGTTGATCGCCGTCCCCAGACCGTTGAGATGGCCGGCGAGCCGCACGAGAAACCGCTCGAGTGCGGCGGCCGCGGCGCGCTCCTCGGCAGAGGCGTCGTCATCGAGCTCGGGACGACGCCGCAGATCGATCAGACTCCCCGACGCCAACGACTCGATGAACGCGGCCAGCCCGCGCGCCGGCGGCGCATCGTCGTGGTAAAGGTCTTCGCGGGACAACACAAACCCGAGCCCCCGGCGGAAGCGATCGTTTGCCGCCCAAGGCGACCGCGCCATCGTACCAGGAAACCGATGCAGTCGTTCTGAGATTCGCGCAGTCTTAACCGAGCAGGCGACGGCCCGAGGGGGCGACGACTCGACCCCGAAGCGGGGCCGCGTGAGCGCGCCGCTGATCGTCAACCATCCCGCCGTCCACGACCGCCTCGCGCGCCTGCGCGACGCGACGACTCCGACGCCGGTCTTCCGCCGGCTCGTCGAAGAGTTGGGCCAGCTGCTCGCGTACGAGGCGACGCGCGCGCTGCCGCAGACCGAGATCGAGCTGCAGACGCCGGTCGGCTTGGCGAAGGTGCACCGGATCGCGACGCGTCCGGTCGTCGCGCCGATCCTGCGCGCGGGACTCGGCCTGCTGCCCGGATTCATGGCCGTCGTCGACGACGCCGTCGTCGCGCACTTAGGCTTCTATCGCGACCCGAAAACGCTCGCAGCGATCCCGTACTACGCGAATCTCCCCGACGACCTCGCCGAGCGCGACGTCTTCGTCCTCGATCCGATGCTCGCAACGGGAAACTCCGGATCGGCGGCGTTGCGGCTGCTCGAAGAGCATGGCGCGCGCGCACCGGTCTTCGTGTGCATCATCGCCGCACCGGAGGGGATGGCCACGCTCGCCCGCGAGCACCCCGACGTCACGATCGTGACCGCGGCCGTCGACGAGAAGCTCAACGATCACGGCTACATCGTTCCGGGGCTCGGTGACGCCGGCGACCGGATGTTCGGCTCGACGAGCTCGGTCCCGGTGAGCGCGCGGCAGCCGTAACGTACGAAACCGCCAGACGACGTCGTCAACTGCCGAGGCGTCTCGGTTCGCGACCGAGAAGAAACAACTCCGTGACGAACCGAGCCGGACGGTGAACCAGCCCGACGGCGCCTGGACGCTTCAAGCGAATGCTCGCGGGTTCGGCTTTCGCATCAACGACGCGGCGCTCGCGCACAACGCGCGGCGGATCTTCGCCACGTACCTGCGCGGCCACACCGGCGCAGGCGCCGAGTGCGATGCCGCGGAGCTGATCTTCGGGGAGATCCTCGGCAACGTCGCGCGCCACGCGCCCGGGACCGTCGAGGTGACGCTGCGCTGGAACGGCCCGGCGGCGGTCCTCGAGATCTACGACGACGGTCCGGGCTACGAAGTCGCGGCCGCGCAACTCCCGGACGACGAGTTCTCCGAGTCGTCGCGCGGCCTGTTCCTCGTCGCGGCATTCGGCGGCACGGAACTGCGGACGTACCGCACCGCCGACGGCCGCAACGTCACCCACGTCGTGCTGCCCGTTCGCAAACGCAGACCGCCGGAGTAATTCGATGCGCCGCGCGCTGGCGCTGGTGCGCTTCGGGAACTGGTGGGCGCACAAGCTTCCGCCGCTGTTGCTGGTCGTGTACGTCGAGCTCATCCGCCGTCACGCCTCGCTCGGCGCCGCCGCCGCCGCGATCGGCGTGCTGCTGCTGTGCGTCTCGTGCGTCGCCGCCTACGGGCACGTCGTCAACGATTGGTGTGACATCGCGGACGACCGCCGTGCGGGGAAGCCCAACGCGATGGAGCGGCTGCAGGTCTGGCAGCGTGCGGCGCTGAGCGCAGCGCTGCTCGCGGGCGGCTTCGTCGCGCTCGCGCCGATCGCGGGCGCGTGGCCCGCACGCATCGCGCTCGCGCTGAACTATCTCTGGCCGACGCTCTACTCACTGCCGGGCGTCCGGTTGAAGGAGCGCGGCCTTCTCGGCGTGTTCGCCGACGCGGCGGGCTCACACATCACGCCCACGTTCTTCGCCTTCGCCGAGGTGGGCGCGCTGGTTTCCGGCCCGGCGAACCCGGCGCTCGTCACGATCTTCGTGCTCTGGGCGACCTCGCTCGGCATCAAAGGGATCCTCTACCATCAGATCGCGGATCGTGCCAACGACGAGCTGGCCGGCGTATCGACGTTCGCGACCGGCGTCGACCTGCGGCGATTGTCGTCGGTCCTGGCGCGCTACAACCTCTGGGTGGAACTGCCGCTCGCCGTCGGGGTGACCGCGGCGTCGGCGTCGTTCGTGCCGCTCGCCGTCGCGGCGCTCGGCGCGTACCTCGTGATCGAGACGACGAAGTATCTGCTGGGCTTCGAGTTCGCCGTCAGCAGCGACGCGCGCTTACGCCGGCCGAGCATCCCCTTTGCAAACGAAATGTTCTCGACGCTGTGGTTGCCCCTCGGAGCCGCCGTTCAACTGGCGCTCGCCGGCCCGGCGTTCGCGTGGATTCCCGTGCTGCACGCGCTGCTCTTCCAACAGCAGATCGCCGTTCAAGCCGGCGACACGCGTGCCGTCGTCGCGCAGCTTCGCGGACGTTTGGGATAGCGGCAGACGGCAGGGCAGCGCGCACAGGCGCGCAATCTGATCCGATGCGGGCCCCATCGAAAGTTGCTATCTCATTGAACGTCGTCCATATCGGTGAAGCCGCGTTCGGCGGCGGCGCTGCACATGCGATGGTCAGGCTGCACCGTTCGCTGCAACGGCGCAACGTCGAGTCACGCCTCGTGGTGCGCCGCGGCGCCGCCTCGGGCGACGCGGACGCGACGGTGCCGACGCGAGGCGACGCCGACGGCCTCGCGTCCGCTTTACGCGATGCCGTCGTACGTCAGTACGTGGAGCTGAACCGTACGACGCTGACGAACACGCACTATTCGCTGGAGATCGACGGCGCCGACGTCTCCCGGCTTCCGATCGTCGCGTCGTCCGATGTCGTCCACCTGCATTGGACCGGGGCATTTCAGGCGCCGTCCGATGTTGCTGCGCTTCTCGACGCCAAACCGGTCGTCTGGACGCTGCACGATTTCGCGCCGCTCACGGGCGGCTGCCACTTCCCCGCGGGTTGCGAGCGCTACGGCGATGATTGCGGGACCTGTCCGCAGCTCGTCCGCGATCCGTTCCGCGTCGTCGCGGCGACGCTCGCCGACAAGCAGCAGCTCTGGGCCCAGGCGCGACCGACGTTCATCGCGCCGTCGCGCTACATCGCCGACCGCGCGCGGCGTAGCGCCGTCGTCCGGGCGAGCGGCGCTTCGGTCGTGCACATCCCGCACGGGATCGACGTCGAGGTGTTTCGCCCGCGGCCGAAGGTGGAGGCGCGCAATGCGCTCGGCTTGCCCGCGGACGGCGTCGTCGTCCTGTGCGGGTCGAACCATAACGGCGAGCTCCGCAAAGGCGCGCCGCTCGTCGAGCGCGTCCTCGGCGCCGTCGCGGCTCGCGCCGGCACGGGACCCGCGCTGACGATTCTCACCGTCGGCGACCCGCCGCTCGACCTCGACGGAATCGGCGTCGCCGTCGTCCATCTCGGCCGCGTCGGGGCCGAGACGATGCCGTCGGTCTATGCGGCCGCGGATCTGTTCGTGCACGCGTCGCTCGAAGACAACTTCCCGGGGATGCTGCTCGAATCGCTCGCCTGCGGCACGCCGGCGGTCGCCTTCGATGCCGGCGGCGTTGCCGATATCGTCGAAGACGGACAGTGCGGCCGGCTCGTCGCCGTGGGTGACGAGCGCGCGCTCGAGGAGGCCGTCGTTGCGCTCATCGACGATCCCGAGCGTCGCCGGCGCATGGGCGAAGGCGCGCGTGTGCGTGTTACCGAGCACTTCGACGATCGTGCGATCGCGCGCCGTCACGCGGAGCTGTACGCCGCCGTCGTCGCCGGCCCGCCGGAGCGGCGAGCCGGCGCGGCGGGGTCACGGCGCGCCACCGTCGACGCCATCTATCCGCGCTTGGCGGCCGCCTGTCAGGCACAGGAGCTGGCGGATGCGCGGGCGCGCGCAGCGCAGCTCGCGGAAGACGCGCGCACCCAGTCCCAGTACATCGCGCAGCTCGAAGCGGAGACCGCCCGCCTCGAAGCGACGGTCGAGGTGCAGGGTGCAGAGATCGAGCTCGTGCACCGCGCCGCGGCTGACCGGGAAGAGCTCATCGAGGCCTTGCATCGCATCGCGGCTTCGCGCGAGAAGCACCCGGACGTCGCGGAGCTCGAAGCCGAGATCGCGCAGCTGAAAGCCACGATCAGCGAACAGGCGGCCGAGATCAAGCTCGTTCATCGGGCCGCGGCCGACCGGCAGCAGCTCATCGAGGACCTGGACCGCGCCGCGAAGCAGCGCGAGGCCGTGATCGACGAGCTGAGGTCGCGCGGCGGCGTCGAGGCGGTCTGAGCTCGACCCGCGCGCCCTACGGGAACGGGACGAGAAGGCCGGCGGCGCGCCGCAGCGCGGTCATGCAGCGTGCGGTCGGCGTACTGCGACCCGGCCACGAACGCGAGCGCACGTCCGGTCGTCGCGGCGAACGCAGGGTCGTCGCGCAGCACGTCGAGCGCGGCCAGTGTCGCGAACGCGGGCTCGGGTAGAAGTACGAGCGCCAGAAACCGCCTTCGTCCGGTGCCGTCCGCAGCATCTCCGTGTTGACGGTGCGCGAGGAAGTTGTTCGCCGTGCGTATGACGTACGCCGTGTCGTCAGAGTCGACGTGGAAGACGCGATACGCATCGCGGTGGAACGACTGCGGCGACGCCCATCAACCGCAGGCATTCGCGCAGGAAGGTTGCCGACGCCGTAACGGCCGCGTCGACGCCGGTCGGGGACGTCATCGGTCGGACCTTGCCATGCGGTGTCCGTTCACGGCAAGGCACGCCGATTCTTCGTGGGCAAAGGAGGAGCGATGATCTCCGCGATCGAGCCGCGGCCGGCGTGAAAACGCTCGCGATCGAGCGACTGACGAAGACCTTCGGGAAGCGTCTCGTCGTGAACGACGTGAGCCTCGCGGTGAGATCGGGTGAGATCGTCGGACTGCTCGGTCAGAACGGCGCGGGAAAGACGACGGTGCTCCGGATCGCCGCGGGGATGATTGCGGGCGACTCGGGCTCCGTGTTCCTGCACGACGGAGATCCCGAAGTCGATATCACGCGGACACCGATTTGGCGGCGCGCGCGTCGCGGCATCGCGTACCTCTCGCAAGGCGACATGCTGTTCAGCCGGTTGAGCGTGTTCGGGAACGTGGTTGCGACGCTCGATATGCTCACCCCTGAGCACGACGTCGTTACGGCGGCCGAAGCGTACCTTGGGTCGCTTCGCATCCTGCACCTCGCCCATATGATGCCTGCGCAGCTCTCCGGCGGGGAGCGGCGTATCGCGTCGCTCGCGCGCGCCCTCGCCGGCGCACCTTCGTTCGCGATCTTGGACGAGCCGTTCTCGAAGATCGACCCGCTCAGCATCGCGCACCTGAAGGCGATCATTCGGCGGCGCGCCGCGGACGGTACGGCGTTCGTGATCACCGATCATAATGCGCGCGACATCAGCGAGCTGGTCGAGCGCGCATACATCATGTACCGCGGCCGTGTCGAGATCGCGGGTTCAATGGAAGAACTCGCCGTTTCGCAGGAAGCGCGCAGCTTGTACTTCGGCGCCTCGCTGAGCGGAACCGGCGGACGGCGCTCGCCGTGAAGATCCTCGATCGCTACGTGCTTTGGGTCTTCGTGCCGGCCTACGCAGCACTGACCGCGGCGCTCAGCGCATACGGCCTGACGGTGCCGGTCGGAACGCTGACGCCGGTCACCCTCGTCCTGCTGGGGCTTCCGTTCGTCGCCGGGATCGCGCTGAGCGTCACGTTTCTCGACTTGTCGCGTGCCCAGGAATTTTTCGCCCTCCAGTGGGCCGGAATGTCACTCCGCCGCATGCTGTTTCCGTCGCTCGCTCTCGCGCTCACCGCTCCGCCACTCGCGGCGGCTCTCGCGCTTGCGCTCGGGACGCGACTGTCGCTCGCGTTGACATTTTTGACCGCTTCGGTGTGCGGTACCGTCGTCGCGGTGAGCGCGGCGAGCGCCGCCGCCGCAGGTCCCCAAAGGCGCGAGTCCTCCGTATACTTTACCTACAGCGTCATCACGCCGTTCGTGTTCTACGTCGCGTCGTTCTCGCTGTTTCCGCTGCTCGGCGACCGGGTTGGAACCGTCCTGATGCCGCCGCTCGCCGCCGGGTTCGCGCTGGCCGCGATCGGGCTGTTCAAGCGGGTGCCCTAGCGTCTATCGGGCATCCCAACCGGACGGTCGTCTTCCCCCTCCCCGGAGGACCTGCGGCGCCGACTCAGCCGCCGTATCGGTCCAAGCCGATCGGTGAACGGGCCCGAAACGCTCTCCGGCGAATATGCAGCCCTCGGTGCACGACGACGACCGCAGAGACGCCCAGCGCGGAGTTGATAGCCTGTCACGCCCCGGCTGGGATGAGTATTTTATGGAGATCGCGCGGACGGTCGGGACCCGGGCGACCTGTCCGCGCGCGAGCGTCGGCGCGGTGCTGACCCGCGACAAGCGGATCCTGACGACCGGCTACAACGGGGCGCCGCGAGGCGTCCCCTACTGTACCGACGCCGGCTGCATGATGGTCGACGGGCATTGCCTGCGGGCGACGCACGCGGAGGCCAACGCGATCGTCCAAGGGGCGCTGCACGGCGTGAGCCTCGCCGGGGCGACGGCGTACTGCACGCATCAGCCCTGCGCGGGCTGTTCCAAGCTGCTCATCAGCGCCGGCGTGGTACGCATCGTGTATCAGGACGCCTATCCCGATGCCGTCGCCAGCGAGCTGCTGGCGGCGGCCGGGGTGACCCTTGAACCTTTCTCGCCTTCCCTGGTACGAACGCTGACGTGAACGCCGCCATGATCGTCGCCGTGCTGGTCGTCGCCTTTGCGACGGCAGCCTTCACGACGCCCTACGTCCGCAAGCTCGCGCTCAACGTCGGGATGCTCGACGCGGTGGGCGAGCGCCGCATGCACGATCAGCCGAAGCCGCGCATCGGCGGGATCGCGGTGTATCTGGGTTTCGGGTTCGCGCTCTTCGCCGCGCTGGGGTACCTCTTCAACACCCATCAGCTCAACGATCTGCACAAAGTCCACGACGTCGTGCAGAGCATCGTCGGGCTGATCTTCGGCAGCACCCTCATCCTCATGATCGGGATCTGGGACGACGTGATGGGGATGAGCCCGCGCGTCAAGCTGTTCGCGCAAGTTCTCGTCGCGGCGATCTCGATGTCGTACGGCTTCCAGATCGACTTCGTCCGCAACCCGTTCCATCACGGCGACGTGATCTATCTCCCGTTCTGGCTCTCCGTCGCGGTGACGCTGGTCTGGTACGTCGGGATGATGAACGCGATCAACTTCATCGACGGACTCGACGGGTTGCTCTCCGGGCTGACCGCGATCGCCGGGATGTTCTTGCTGGTGATCGCCCTGATCCAAGGGCATCCGGAGATCTCGCTGATTCTCGCCGCGCTCGTCGGCGGCGCGCTCGGGTTTCTGCCCTACAACTACAACCCGGCGAAGATCATCCTCGGCGACTCGGGCGCGCTGTTCATCGGCTACGTCTTTGCGACCGTGTCGATCCTCGGCGCCAGCAAGGTCGCGTTCACGATCTCGCTGCTCGTCCCGCTCATCGTCCTCGGGCTGCCGATCGTCGATACCGCCGCGGCGATCATCCGCCGCACGCGCGCCGGAAAGAAGATCTACGAGGCCGATCGCGGCCACTTCCACCACCAGCTGATCTTCCGGTTCGGCCTCAACGTTCGCCAGGCGGTACTCTTGATCTATGCGCTGTGCGTCGCGCTCGGCCTCGTCGCGCTCTACCTTTCCGGCGGCGTCGGCGCGCTGAAGCTGGCATGAGCAGCCAAAGTCCCCTGCGCGTCATGGCCGTCATGGGCACGCGCCCGGACACGATCAAGATGGCGCCGGTCGTCCACGCGCTTCAAGCGGCGCGGCCAGCGATCGAGCCGATCGTGTGCGTCACCGCGCAGCATCGCGAGATGCTCGACGATGTGCTGCGGCTGTTCGAGATCACGCCCGACGTCGATCTCGACATCATGACGAAGCGGCAGTCGCTGACCGACATCACGACCCGCGTGCTCACCGGGATGGAGCGCGCGCTCGAGGAGACCAAACCCGACGTCGTCCTCGTTCACGGCGACACGACGACCTCGTCGGCCGCAGCGCTCGCCGCGTTCTACCAGAAGATCCCGGTCGGGCACGTCGAGGCCGGACTGCGCACCTCGTCGATCGCCGAGCCGTATCCGGAGGAGGCGAACCGCCGCCTCACCGGCGTGCTCACCACCTATCACTTCGCGCCGACGGCGCGGGCGAAGGCGAACCTGCTCGCCGAGCGCACGCAGCACGCGCACGTCGCCGTCACCGGCAACACGGTGATCGACGCGTTCCTCGCGACCGAGCGCCGCATCCGCGAGCGCGGGATCGCGACGCCGTCGCTGGAGGGTCTCGATCCCTCGCGGCCGCTGATCTTCGTCACCGCGCACCGCCGCGAGAACCACGAGCAGATCGGCGAGATCGCGCGCGCGATCGCGACGATCGCCGGCTCGCCCGAGCGTCCGCAGGTGCTGTGGCCGGTTCACCCCTCGCCGATGGTCGCGCCGGTCGTGCACGAGATCCTCGACGGGAATCCCGGCGTCCGGCTCGTCGATCCGTTGAACTACGCCGAGACCGTCGCCGCGGTCGCGGCCTCGCATTTCGTGCTGACCGACTCGGGCGGACTTCAAGAGGAAGCGCCGACGCTTGGCAAGCCGGTCCTCGTGATGCGGCGCGAGACCGAACGCCCGGAGGGTCTCGAGTCGGGGACGCTGCGGCTGATCGGTGCCGCCTACGCCGACATCGTGCATGAGACGCGCCGGCTCCTGACGGACGCCGCGCTCTACGGCCGGATGGCACGCGCCTCGAACCCGTACGGCGATGGCCGGGCCGCGGAGCGGATCGTCGCCGGGCTGCTGCACATCCTGCGCCAGGGACCCGCGCCCGACGAGTTCGTCCCGTCCTCCGCCGCGGCCTGAAGGCAGCGTCATGATCCGCCTCATCGCCGCCGCCGGCGCCTTCACCGGTACGGTGATCGGCGGGTTCGTCGTGGGATTGCTCGCGGCGAAGGTGACGGGCGCCGGCCTGTGGATCCCGGTCGGTCTTTTCGGCGGGCTGGCGCTCGGCGTCGCCATGATCGCGGTCGCGCTGCGTCCGTTCTTGAGGTCCTAATGGAGCCTGTTGCGAGAAACGTCGAGGAGGGGACGCTCCGCGCCGGGCCCAATGGAAGCGGCGCCGACCCGACTGTCGCGCTGCAGGCGTACCACGCCCGCAAGCGGCTGATCTCCGTGCGGACGGCGCTGTTCCTCGTTCCGCTCGTCGCGCTCGCGGCGCTGCGGAATCCGGTTGCCGGTCTCGAACTGGCGCTGGGCGGGGTGCTCGGCGTCCTGAATATGTTGGCGACGATGCGTGGGAACGAACGGCTCGTGGACGGCCGCCAATCGCGCGCGATCTTCGCCCTCAGCGGTCAACTGCGGATCTTCGCGGTCGGCATCATCCCGGTAGCGGTCGCCCTTCGCCTCGGTCAATTCTGGACGATCGGGCTGTACTTCGCCGGATTCTTCACGCCGCTCGCGCTATACGCGATCGAGCTTCGCAGATCGATTCGACAGGGAGTCTAGTGCACGAGCAAATCGGCGAACATCCGCTCTGGCACATCCCCGGTGTTCCGGGGCTGTTCGGTGAGCTGCACGCTGATACGATCATCACGACGTGGGTCGCGATGGCGATCGCGCTCGCGTTCTTCTGGTGGATCGGGCGCTCGTACGGCAGCGGCAATCGCGTCAGCAAGCGGCAAGCGACGTTCGAGGGGATGATCCAGTTCCTCTCCGACCTGGCCGTCGGCACGCTGGGCCCCAAGGGCGAGCGCTTCGTCCCCGTCTTCGTCGGGATCTTTCTGTTCATCTGGGTGCTCAACGAGTTCGGCGTCCTCTTCCTGAAGGCGCTCGGGCTTCCGTTCGGCGGCTCGCCGACCGCGGACCTCAACACCACGGCGGCGTTCGCGATCACGGTCTTCTTCAGCATCCAGTTCCTGGCGATCCGGCAGAGCGGGATCAAGGCTTACGCGCACCTCTTCAAGCCGTACGCGGTGCTGTTCCCGATCAACCTGATCGAAGAGATCGCGCGTCCGGTGGTGCTCGCGATGCGCCTCGCGTTCAACATCCTCGCCGGCGAGCTGCTGCTCTTCGTCATCGCGACGATCATCGTCTCGAACGTCACCGTCGGGCCGGTCAACATCTCGATCCTCGCGGCGGTCGCGCCGATCGGGATCGAGTTCTTCAACTTTCTCATCGGCACGATCCAGGCGTTCGTGTTCACGCTGCTCAGCATCGTTTATTTGTCCTTGGCGACCGCCGAGGAGCATTAGTCCCCGCGTACTTAACCCGTCTTGAAAGGCATATCGTGACTCCTGAAACCGTACTCGCCGCCGTCCTGATCCTCGGCTTCGCGCTCATCGTCGCGGCCGTCGCCCTGGGCTCCGCCGTCGGCGACGGTATCGTCGCCTCGAAGGCCGTCGAATCGATCGCGCGCCAGCCGGAAGCGCGCGGGAACATCTTCACGTTCTTCTTCCTGGGCGTCGGTATTCTGGAAGCGTTCCCGATCATCGGCCTGGTGCTCGGCTTCTATCTGTTCTTCGCGATCGGCGGCGGCGTCGGCGGCCTCGTCACGAAGATCACCGCAGGACACTAACGGCTCACAGTGCTCTCGCTCGACGGGACGCTCGTCGTCCAGCTCATCAACTTCGTCGTCTTCCTGGCCATCCTCAACGTGGTGTTCATGAAGCCGGTCGGCGCCGCCATTGCGCGCCGCCGCGCCTACATCGACGGGTTGAAGCACGACTTCGAGCAGCTCCAGCACGACGAGCAGGAGCTCCGCAAACGCGCGGAGTCGCGGCGCATCGCCGCGCGGCGTGAAGCCGACGAGACGGTGGCGAAGGAGCGCGTCGGCGCTGCCCAAGAGGCCGACAAGATCGTCGCCGCCGCGCAAGGGCGCGCGACCGAGATCACTGCCGAGGCGCATGCCGAAGTGCAGAAAGAAGTCTCGGCCGCCCGCGCCGACGAGGGCCGGGTCGTCGACGCCCTCGCCGGCGACATGGTCGCCCGCGCGCTCGGAGGTGTCGCATGAGTCTCGAAGCGCTGGCAATGTGGTCGCAGATCGTCGGCGCGCTGGTCTTCGTGATCTGCGTCGTCCTGATCTGGAACAAGTGGATCGCCCCGGGCGTCCAGGCGTACCAGGCGTCGAAGAACGCCGAGATCGCCGAGGCGGAGAGCCGGCGCGAGAAGCTGCGCGCCGCGGTCGCCGACGCGCGTGCCGAGGTCGAACGCGCCGACACGGACGCGAAGACGATCGTCGAGCGCGGCGTCGAGGCGTCGCACCGCGATCGCGACCGCATCATCGCCGAGGCAAAGGCCGACGCCGAGCGGCTCGTTCGCAATGCCGAGGGCGAGCTCGCCCGCGCCCGCGCTGCGGCGCGCGACCGGCTGCGGATCGAGTTCATCGAGAAGGCGCTGCAGAAGGCGCGCGGTCTGGCGAAGACGCGCGTAAACGAGGCGACCGACGAGCAGCTGATCCGCGAGCTCGTCGACGGCGTCGCCGGAGGGAAGCGCTGATGCCCAACGAGACCCTGGCTCGCCGCTATGCGACCGCGGTGTTCGACCTCGCGCACGAGGCGAACAGCATCGCAACCGTCCAGCACGACCTGCACACCTTCGTCGACGCCTTGGCGGCCGACGAGTCGGTCCGCAAGTTCTTCCGCTCCCCGGTCGTCGACCGCAAGGAGAAGGAAGAGATCGTCGCGCGCGCGTTCGACAAGCTCGACCCGATCGCGCTCCACACCATCCTGCTGCTGATCCGCAAGCGGCGCGAGGCGCTCGCCGAGGAGCTGGTCGTCCAGTTCGACGATCTCGAGCGCGCGGCGCGCGGCTCTCAGAAGCTCCGGATCACCAGCGCCCGGCAGCTCCCGCAAGCCGAGGTCGATCAGATCGTCGCGCGGCTCGCGGCGGCGTTCAACACGAAATACGACGTCACGCAGGCGGTCGATCCCGGCCTGATCGGCGGCGTCCGCATCACGATGGGCGACAAGCTCGCGGACGGCACGATCGCCGGCCGCCTCGACGACATCGCCCGCCTGCTCAGCACAAATTAGACTGTACATTTTTAACCCTGAGCCTGTCGAAGGGCGAGAAAGAACCTCATGATCAACGCCGACGAAATCGCCGGAATCATCAAACAGCGCATCGCGACCTACGCGACGGGGACCAACGAAGCCGAGATCGGCACCGTCATCCAGGTCGGCGACAACATCGCCCGCGTCTACGGTCTCGACAACGCCCAGTCGTCGGAGCTCGTCGAGTTCCCGAACGGCGTCAACGGGATCGTCCTGAACCTCGAAGAGGACAGCGTCGGCATCGCGATCATGGGGCCGGACACCGACATCAGAGAAGGCGATCGCGTTAAACGGACCGGCCGCATCGCATCGGTCCCGGTCGGCGACGCCGTTCTGGGGCGCACGGTGAACCCGCTCGGTCAGCCGATCGACGGCAAAGGCCCGATCGAGTCGAACCAGTACCGCACGATCGAGAACACGGCGCCGACGGTCATCGAGCGCCAGTCGGTCAAGCAGCCGCTGCAGACCGGCATCCGCGCGATCGACGCGCTGATCCCGATCGGCAAGGGCCAGCGCGAGCTGATCATCGGCGACCGCGGCACCGGCAAGACGGCGATCGCGATCGACGCGATCATCAACCAAAAGGGCAAGAACGTCATCTGCATCTACGTGGCGATCGGGCAGAAGGCCTCGACCGTCGCGTCGGTTCAGCAGACGTTCGAGAAGCACGGCGCGATGGAGTACACGACCATCGTGAACGTTTCGGCCGCCGAGCCCGCCGCGCTGAAGTGGATCGCGCCGTTCGCCGGTTGCGCGATGGCCGAGTACTTCATGTACGAAGGCAAAGACGTTCTGATCGTGTACGATGATCTCACTCGCCACGCGCAGGCGTACCGCGAGGTCTCGCTGTTGCTGCGCCGTCCGCCGGGCCGCGAAGCGTATCCGGGCGACATCTTCTTCCTGCACTCGCGCCTGTTGGAGCGCGCCGCCAAGCTCTCCGACGAGAAAGGCGGCGGTTCCATCACCGCGCTGCCGATCATCGAGACGCAGGCGGGCGACGTCTCCGCGTACATCCCGACCAACGTCATCTCGATCACCGACGGCCAGATCTACCTGCAGAACGCGCTGTTCTTCCAGGGCATCCGTCCCGCCGTCGACGTCGGGATCTCGGTCTCGCGCGTCGGCTCGTCGGCGCAGACCAAGGCGATGAAGTCGGTCGCCGGCCGTCTGAAGCTCGACCTCGCGCAGTACCGCGAGCTGGCAGCGTTCTCGAAGCTGGCGTCGGACCTCGACAAGGCCACGCAGCAGCAGCTCAACCGCGGCGACAAGATGACCGCGGTGCTGGTGCAGCCGCAGCTCGACCCGCAGCCGATGGAAGACGAGGTTGCCGTGCTCTTCGCGGCGACCCGCGGCTACTTGGATCAGTTCCCGACGAACCGGATGCAAGAGTGGGTTCACCGCTTCGTGCAGTTCCTGCACGAAAAATACCCGCAGGTCACCAACACGATCCGCGATACGCAAGCGCTCTCCGACGACGTCGAGAAGCAGCTGATCGCTGCGATCGAAGACTTCAACCGGGGGTTCTAGTTGCCGAGCGTTCGCGATCTTCGCGACCGGATTCGGTCGCTGAAGAACACGCAGCAGATCACCAAGGCGATGAAGCAGGTCGCGGCGGCGAAGATTCGCCGTGCCGACGCGCTGCAGAAGCAGTCGCGCCCGTACGCGGACGCGATCGGTGCGATGCTGCGCGACCTCATCGCGAACGTCGGTTCGGTCGACCATCCGTTCATGAAGCCCGGGCGTGAAGGCGCGCCCGAAGGCGTCATCGTGATGACGGCCGACAAGGGACTCGCCGGCTCGTTCAACTCGAACCTCATCCGCAGCGCCGAGCAACTCAACCGCGAGCGCACGAACCTCGCCTGGTACGCGATCGGGATCAAGAGCCGCAACGCGCTGCGCCGCCTGCGCGGCGAGACGCTGCAGTTCTGGCCGCTCCAGCAGGGCGACATGTTCGTGACCGCGCGCGAGCTCGCCCAGCGCGTGACCGAGGACTTCACCGCCGGAAAGATCTCGACGCTGACGCTGATCTCGCCGCGGCTCATCAATACGATGACGCAGCGTCCCGAGACGCGTCAGCTGCTCCCGATCGTCGCCGAGAAGAAGGACGACGAGAAGGCCGGCGGCGCGGTCGAGTTCGAGCCGTCGCCGGAGTTCGTCCTCGGCCGGCTGCTGCCGAAGTACCTCGAGTTCACGCTGTACTCCGCGATGCTCGAGACCAATGCGTCGTTCTACGCCGCGCAGCTCGTCGCGATGAACAACGCCACCGACAACGCCAAGAAGCTGATCGACGCCAACACCGTCGAGATGAACAAAGCGCGCCAAGCCGCGATCACCAAGGAAATCTTGGAGATCGTCGGCGGCGCAGAAGCCCTCGCCGGTTAACCGGAGACCGTAAGGAACATCATGAGCGCCACCGCAACGAACCTCAAGACCGGCAAGGTCGTCCAAGTTCTCGGCAACGTCGTCGACGTCGAATTCCCCGGCGACGCGCTGCCGAAGATCAACGACGCGCTGAGCGTCCACATCGGCGGCGGGAACGCAGCCACCAACGGCGCGGGCGCGCATCCGTCCGACGGCGTGAAGCTCTCCGGTACCGCGATGGCCGAGCGCGATCTCGTCCTCGAAGTGCAGTTCGAGATCGGCAACAACCAGGTCCGGTGCCTGGGGATGGGCTCGACCGACGGTCTCGTCCGCGGCGCGACGGTAACGCAGAGCGGCGGCTCGATCACGGTCCCGGTCGGCGAAGGCGTCCTCGGCCGCATCTTCAACGTCCTCGGCAAAGCGATCGACTCGCCGGATCCGGTGAAGGCGGCCGCGATGTGGCCGATTCACCGCGACGCGCCGACGTTCGCCGAACAGGATCCGACCCCGAAAATCTTCGAGACGGGGATCAAGGTCGTAGACCTGATGGCGCCCTACACGCGCGGCGGTAAGGTCGGTCTCTTCGGCGGCGCCGGCGTCGGCAAGACGGTCCTCATCCAGGAGCTGATCCGCAACATCGCCGCTGTCCACAAGGGCTTCTCGGTGTTCACCGGCGTCGGCGAGCGGACGCGCGAAGGCAACGACCTCTGGACCGAGATGAAAGAGTCGGGCGTCATCGCGCAGACGGCGCTCGTGTTCGGACAGATGGACGAGCCGCCGGGCGTGCGTTTCCGCATCGCGCAGACCGGCGTGACGATGGCCGAGTACTTCCGCGACGAGCTCGGCTCGGACGTGCTCTTGTTCATGGACAACATCTTCCGCTTCATGCAGGCCGGCTCGGAGGTCTCCGCGCTGCTCGGCCGCATGCCGTCCGCGGTCGGCTACCAGCCCTCGCTCGCGACCGAGATGGGTCAGATCGAAGAGCGGATCACGACGACGAAGAACGGCTCGATCACCTCGGTGCAGGCCGTCTACGTCCCCGCCGACGACTACACCGACCCCGCCGTCGCGACGACGTTCGCGCACTTGGACGCAACGACCGCCCTCTCGCGCCCGATCTCGGAGCTCGGCATCTACCCGGCGGTCGACCCGCTCGCGTCGTCGTCACGCATCCTCGATCCGGCGATCGTCGGCGAGGAGCACTACAACGTCGCCCGCGGCGTCCAGGAGACGCTCCAGCGCTACCGCGATCTCCAGGACATCATCGCGATCCTCGGCA
>DASYFS010000120.1:0-3750 GCA_036498305.1 Candidatus Elarobacter sp.
AGCTTCGTCTCGGCGAGCTCGGCTTGGAGGTGCGCCGAGCGTAGCTCCGATTCGCGCGCCAGCCGGATTCGCTCGACCACATAGAAGGCTGCGACGATGATCGTGTAGTCGACGATGTCGTTGGCGAGCTCCATCGGATAGCGCCAGGACATGTTTCCGTAGTTGTACGGGCCGAACCCCGCCAGCGGAAAGATCGCGGCGCGCGTGAGCGCCATCAGCGTCGTGTGCAGCAGCGAGTACACGACGCCGCCGAGCACCTGCAGCGCGATCACGCGCGGCCACGCCGCCGATGACCACGGGAGGCGCCGGCACAACGCGAGGATCAGCGGCACCAGCACGAACGCCGTGTAAACGCCGGTCGACTCCTCGATCAGGCGCGAGGGAAGGGTCCCGCCGTGCCCCCGCGCGAGGTCGTCGAGGTAGCGGTACCAGAAACCCAGCGCGCCGACGACGGTGTACAGCGCGAACAGCGCCGACCAGCCGCGCGCGCCGAGCTTCATCGTTGCTCCGGCGTGCTCAGCTCGCCGCTTTGCGCTCGGCGTACGTTGCGGTCAGCCAGTGCCGGTATTTCGGCAGCCGCCCGCGCACCGCAGCATCGTAGAGCTCGATCAGCTGCTGCGAGATCGGGCCGAGTTCGCCGTTGCCGACCGGACGATGGTCGATCGACTCGATCCACTGCACGCCGGCGGCGCTGCCGGTGATGAACACCTCGTCGGCGACGATCAGCTCGCTGCGGTCGATCGCGCGCTCGACGACCTCGACCCCGAGCTCCTCGCGCGCGAGCGTCATGATCGCGCGGCGGGTGACGCCTTCGAGAATGTTCTGCGAGGCGTCGGGAGTGTAGAGCACGTTGCGGCGCACCATGAACAGGTTCTCGGCCGAGCCTTCGCTGACGTGGCCGTCGGCGGCGAGCATGATTGCTTCATCGAAGCCGTTCAGGATCGCGTCGCTCTTCGCCAGCGCACTGTTGACGTAGGTGCCGGTGATCTTGCCGCGCGCCGGGGCCATCGTGTCGTCGATGCGGCGCCACGAGCTGACGCCGCAGCGCAGGCCGCGCTTGGCGTCGAAGTAGCGGTCGAACGGCATTGCGACGATCGCAAACGCGTCTCGAACGTCGTGCAGGCGCACGCCGATCTCTTCGTTCGCCTTGTACGAGAATGGCCGCAGGTAGACGTCGCTCTTGAAGTTGTTGCGGCCGCAGAGCTCGACGGTGATCCGGCACAGCTCTTCGGGCGTGTGCGGCAGCTTCATCAGCAGGATGCGCGCCGACTGCGCGAGGCGCTCGTAGTGCGCGCCGAGCTCGAGCAGGTAGAGCTGTTCTTCCGACGCGTTCCAGAAGCCGCGCACGCCCTCGAAGCAGCCGGTGCCGTACTGCAGGCCGTGAGTGAGCAGTCCGATCTTGGCGTCGTCGTATCTCGTGTATGCGCCGTCGTGATAGACGATCAGGTCGCCCAACTGCATGAACTCACGGTCCTCCGGTGGTAAGGGAGCCCTCGTGCGCGAGGTCTTCACGACGTTCCTTCGCCTGGGACTGACGTCGTTCGGCGGACCGATCGCGCACTTGGCCTATTTCCGCCGCACCCTGGTCGAGGAGCGGCGCTGGATCGACGAAGCGGGATATGCCCGGATCGTCGCGTTTTGCTCGGTGCTCCCAGGACCCACGTCGAGCCAGGTCGGGATGCTGCTGGGGTTGGTTCGCGGCGGCCCGGCCGGAGCGCTGCTGGCGTGGCTGGGGTTCACCGCGCCCTCGGCGATTCTCATGACGGCGATCGCCGCCACGCTCGCCGGGGTCGAGCAGCACGGCCGGCCGGACTGGTTCGGCGGCCTGCTCGACGGGCTGTTCGCCGCCGCCGCCGCCGTCGTCGCCCAGGCGGTGCTCGGGCTGGCGGCGACGCTCTGCACGGAGCGGCGGACCCGCACTATCGGGCTCGCCGCCGCGATCGTCGCCCTGGCGCTGCGCCCGTATCCCGGCCTGCAGTGGCTGCCGATCGTCCTCGGGTTCGCGGTTGGGGCGGTGTGGCTGCACGACGCCGAGCTGAAGACCGAACCGCTTCCGATCCGCATCCCGCGCGCGATCGCCGTTCTGGCCGCGATCGTCTTCGTCGGGCTGCTCGCGCTGACGGTGCTGCCGCGGACGCCGGTGACCGAGCTGCTCGGCACGCTCGTTCGCGCCGGATCGCTCGTCTTCGGCGGCGGACATGTCGTGCTGCCGCTGCTGCAGTCGATGGTCGGCGACGGGCTCGTCGGCGCGCGCGACTTCTTCGCCGGCTACGGCGCGGTGCAGGCGATGCCGGGACCGCTCTTCACGTTCTCGGCGTTTCTCGGCTACGTTAACGGGTCGCCGCTGCACGGCGTGCTCGGTGCGCTCGTCGCGGTCGTGCTGATCTTCGCGCCGTCGTTCGCGCTGCTCTTCGCGCTCGCGCCGATCTGGAACCGGCTCTCGGCGCTGCCGCGCGCGGCGGGCGCACTGCGCGGGGCGAATGCCGCCGTCGTCGGACTGCTCGGCGCCGTGCTGTACGATCCGGTGATCGTCTCCCTCGGCGCCAACGTGCCGCGCGTTGCGATCGCGCTCGCCGCGTTCGGCGCGATCGCGGTGTGGCGCACGGCGCCGTGGCTGGTCGTGGCGTGCGCGGCAGTTCTGGGCGCCTTTATCCGCGCATAACCTTCGCGGGGAAGGCAGCGCCGGGGCACAGAAGCGCGGGCGCGTGACCTGGGCGTTCCTGGAAGGCTCGCGCGCGTTCGACCTCGGGTGGGGAATCGGAACGGCCGCGCTGTGCCTTGCGCTTGCGGTTCCGATCCTGTGGTGGACGCTCCCCGCGCACCGCCGCTCCCTGTTCGGGACGCGCATCGATCCGTCGTACCGCTTGCAGCGTGCCTACGGTCTGTTCTGCATGGCGATGGCCGGGACGAACCTCGGCTGTCGCGCGATCCCGCACGACGATCTCGGCATCGTCCACCCCGTCTTCTTCCTCATCACCGTCGCGCTCGTCGCCGGGCTCGGTCCGCGCGTCGCGCGCATGTCCATCTAACTCAACGTTCGGAGGTTACTCGTGAAGCGGACCGCGATCGTCGCGATCCTGGGCGCGTGCGCGCTCGGCACCACCGCCCTCGCCGCGGTCGGGATCACCACGCTCCCAACCGGCTGGAAGATCCAGGGTCCCGAGGGTGCCGTCGCGACGGTCGGAACGCTTCCGACCGGCGTCGTCGTCTCGCGTGACGGCTCGCAGGTCTTCGAGCTCGAGAGCGGTCACCAGAAGCCGGCGCTGCGCGTCCTCGACGCGACGACGCTCAAGGAGATCCGCAGCGTCCCGCTCAGCGGCGCCTTCGGCGCGCCGCTACGCGACCCGAACGGCGACGGGGTGTGGGTCTCCGTCGCGGGGACGTTCCAAGATGCGATCGCGCACGTCGACACTGCCACCGGGCTCGTCGACAAGACGGTCTCGCTGCCGATCCCGTTCTATCCGGTCGCGATCGCGCGCGCGCCGAACGGCCTGATCGCGGTCGCCGGAGATCTCGCGAACCGGGTCGCGTTCGTCGAACCGTCGCTCGGGATCGCGAACGCGACCTACGACGTCGGCCACCATCCGGCGGCGCTCGTGTGGACACCCAACGGGAGGCTGTACGTCGCGGACCGCGGCAGCAACACCGTCGACGTCGTCGGTACGCGCCCGAACCACATCGTCGTCGGCAGCCATCCCGACGCGCTGGCGACCGACGGCAAGCACGTGTACGTGGCGGTGAGCGACGACG
>DASYFS010000121.1:0-8500 GCA_036498305.1 Candidatus Elarobacter sp.
GATCCCTTGGGACGAGGCCGCCGACGAAGCCGCGCGGCAACTCGTCGCCGCGATGGGCTTCGGTGACGTCGCGGTCGTCGAAGGGCGGGCGATCTCGCGCGGCTTCTCATTCTTCGTCGTCTACGCGCGCACGCCGGTCGGCGTCGACGTCTCGACGATCTCGGCGCCGAGCGCATCGCGCGACGCGCTGGACATGGAGGGCGTCGACGCGCTGATCGCCGCGCGAGTCCGCCGCAAGGTGCGCGTCGTGGGCGCCTGTATCGGGACCGACGCGCACACCGTCGGGATCGACGCCATCCTCAATATGAAGGGATACAAGGGCGACTACGGCCTGGAGCGCTATCGCGGCTTCGAAGTGCACAACCTAGGGAGCCAGATCGCCGTCGACGATCTCGTCCGCTTCGCGAAGGAACGGTCGGCGGACGCGATCCTCGCCTCGCAGGTCGTCACGCAGAAGGGCAGCGACATCGCGAACTTCACCGCGCTTGCCGAGCTGCTCGAGGCGGAGAACGTCCGCGAGCAGGTGCTGCTGATCGCCGGCGGCCCGCGCGTGACGAACCTGCTGGCGGCCGAGTTGGGCTACGACGCGGGCTTCGGGCGCGGGACGCTGCCCAGCGACGTCGCGACCTTCATCGCACGCCGCGTTGCCGAGCGCGCGACCGTCTGAAACGCCCGGCGCTCGCCAGGAGCAGCGCCGCGCGGCCGGTAAACCGGGCGCGATGGTAGTTGGGGTCGTCGACGCGATTCTCGATGGGGTCGTTCGCGGATGGGCGTATGACCACCAGGCGGGCTCGAGCGCGCGCGTGAGGTTCGTGCTGAACGGTACCGTCGTCGGCGAAACGGTCGGCCAAGCGTTTCGGGACGATCTCCGCGCAGCGGGAATCGGTGACGGCCGGCACGGGTTCGAGTTTCGGCTGCCCGACGTCGCGCGCGACGCGCCGCAGATTCTTACCGTGCGGTTCGCCGACAGCGGCGCCTTGCTACACGGCGGCGAGCGATTGATCGTGCAGAGCGCGCTCTCGCGAAGCGAGCTGTTCGGCAAGGCGCTCGCCGGCGGAATCTGGATGCCGGACAAGATCGACGTCACGCCGGCTACGGTTACCGTTGAAGGCTGGGCGGTCGGACCCGCGGCGGTGTCGAGACCGTTCGTCATCACCCACAACGGCGCTCCGCTCCAAACCGAGATCTGCGACAGGCCCGACATGACGCAGCGCTTGGAGCTTTCCGGCGCGCAACTCGGATTTCGGGCAGTCGGCCCCAACGGCGACCCGGACGCCGCGATGCAGGAGTTCGCCTTCGCCGATGCGCGCACGGGGCGGCCGTTCAACCGGCATCATACGATGCACGTGCGCAGCAGCGGAACGCCGGTTCCCGATCCGTCCCAGCGCAAGCGCGTGAGCTCGAGCGAGGATCTGGGGAGTTACGCCGTCGTCGGCTCGTCGGCGTTCACCCGGCTCGAGCGCGTGCTCGACGAATACTTCGGCCGCCGCATCGGGGCCGGCACGACGCTCGACTGGGGCTGCGGCTGCGCGCGCGTCTTCCGTTATCTGCCGGAGGACGACCTGGTGCGCTTTACCGGGATCGACATCGATCGCGACAACATCGCGTGGTGCCGTGCGCACTATCCCACGGCGTCGTTCGAGGTGGTCGAGCCGCGGCCGCCGACGTCCCTGCCGGACGGCGCGTTCGATCTCGTCTTCGGAATCTCGGTCTTCACGCACCTCACCGAAGAGAACCATCTCGAATGGCTCGCCGAGCTGCACCGCATCACGCGCCCGGGTGCCGCGGTGCTGGTGAGCACGCACGGGGAGACGGCGTGGATGCTCCCGGGTTACACGCTAGAGCGATATCCCGAATGGCGGACGCACGGGTACCACGTCGCGGGCAAGAACTTCGACCTCGACGAGGCGTACGCCGACACCAGCTTTTACTTCAACTCCTTCGTCACGCGCAAGTACATCTTCGAGAACTGGAGCCGTTGGTTCCGCGTGGTCGATGTGATCGACGGCGCCATCAGCAATCATCAGGATCTCGTCGTCCTCGAGCGCGTCTAAGAGCATGCCGCAACGCTTCGCGTTCACCATCGTCCTTCTCGGCGCGCTCTTGACGATGGTCGCGCCGGCGGTCGCCGTCGATCGCAGTCTGGGCGCCGACGTGCCGAAGCCCCAGGCATCCGGCGAGCCGCGGACCGACGCCGAGATCGCGGCGCTCAATGCCAACCTCGGCATCGCGCTCGCCGGTTCGAGCGCGCTGCGCGGCGCGCACGTCGGGATCCTAGCCGTCGACGCGCGCGACGGCCGCGTGCTATTCCAGCGCAACGCCGACGAGCTGTTCCAGCCGGCTTCTACCTCGAAGCTCATCGTCGGCAGCGCGATCCTCGACGCTCTCGGGCCCGCCTATCGTTTCCACACCGACGCGGTCATGAGCGGCAGCACGCTGATCGTCCGCGCCGGCGGCGACCCGTTCCTGAAGGACGCGGATTTCGACGGCCTCGCGACGGCGTTGGCCGCCAAGGGCGTTCACGCGCTCGGCCAGGTCGCCTTCGACGTCTCGCGCTACGAAGGCCCGAACTACCCGCCGGGCTGGTCGTGGGACGACTTTCCGTATTACTACGCGCCGCAGATCGGTGCGCTCTCGTTCGAGGAGAACGTCGTCCACCTCACGGTGACGCCCGGCGACGCGGTCGATGCGAAGGCGACGGTGGCTAGCGCCCCGATTCCGCTCGTCGGCACCCCCATCGAGGGCTGCGCGCCGGGGACCGAGCCGATCTTCGTCCCGCAAGCGAAGACCGCCGCCGCCGGCGCGAAGAGCACGGCCGACGTCACCCGCGACGGGCTCGGATGCACCTACGTCGTCGGCTCCGTTCCGATCGGCGGCAAGCCCGATACGTTCGACGCCGCCGTTCCGTATCCGACCGTGTACGCGTGGAAGGCGCTCCAAGCCGCGCTGCAGCGCCATGGGATCACGACGTCGTTCTCGCAGCTCTCGGCTGCGAATCTGCACCTCGCGGCTGCGCCCGCCGACGCGCAGGTCGTATGGACGCACGACTCCGAGCCGCTGGCCGACGTTCTCGCCGACCTGTTCTTCCCCAGCGACAACCTCGTTGCCGAGATGCTGCTGCGCGAGCTCGGCGTCCCGCGTCCGCCGAATCCGCCCGGCCCGGGAACGACCGCCGGCGGTCTCGCCGCCGAGAAGACGTGGCTGAAGTCGATCAACGTCGACCCCGATACCGTCGCGATGGCCGACGGGAGCGGCCTTTCCGGCTACGACCGGGTGACGCCGAGCGCGCTCGTCGCGATCCTCGCGCACGACTGGAACGGTCCCAACCGCGACGTCATCCTCGACGATCTCCCGATCGCCGGCGTGCGCGGGACACTGAAACGGTCGTTCCTCGGAACGCCGGCCGAGCGGCACGTCTTCGCGAAGACCGGCGGGCTCTCGCACGTCAACACGCTGGCGGGGTACGTCGCGACCGCGAAGCACGGGACGGTGATCTTCGCCTTTCAAGTCGACGACTGGAACGGCGACGGGACGGCGCTGCGCGAGCTGCGGGCTCGCGTGCTGTCGCGCTTCGTGACCGACTGATGCTGGGCGCGCACTTCGAGGCCGAGATCCGCGAGCAGCCCGACGTGTGGCGGCGGATCGCCGACTCCGACGGTGCGCAGCGGTGCGCGGCGGCGCTCGCCGGCCGTGACGTGCTGTTCCTCGGCAGCGGCAGCTCGCTGTTCGTCGGGATGCTCGGCGCGCTCGCCTTTCGCCGCCGCGGGATCCGTGCGGCGGCGCTCGCCGCGACCGAGGCGCGATTCGACAACGCCGCCTACCGCGGCGCGTGCGTCGTGGCGCTTTCGCAGAGCGGCCGCTCCGCCGACCTCCTCGACGCGCTGGGCCAGCTCGATCCTTCGCGGGTGGTCGCGCTCACCAACGACGTCGCCTCGCCGCTCGCCGAGCGCGCCGAGGTCGTGATCGACTGCCTCGCCGGCCCCGAGGTCGCGGTCCCGGCCAGCAAGAGCGTCACCTCGATGGCGGCGATCCTGCTGTGGGCCGCCGCGCTCACCGGCGGGAAGCGGAACCGGACCGCCGCGACGCTGACCGAGACCGCCGAGGACGTCCGCGGGTGGCTCGACGGCACCGGCGTCGAGGACGTCGTCGCCGCCGCGCGGCGGATCGCACGCCGCCGCAGCGTTGCCGTCGTCGCCGCCGGCTACGGCGTCCCGGTCGCCTACGAGCTCGCGCTGAAGATCAAAGAGGCGAGCTACGTCCACGCCGAGGGGTTCGCGGCCGGCGAGTTCCGGCACGGCAGTTCCGCGATGCTCGACGCCTCGACCGCGATCATCGGGATCATCGACGAGGTCTCGCGCGACATCGTTCACCGCCCGTTGGCCGAGGCGGCCGAAGCCGAATCGGCGCGCTATGCGATCGGCGGCCACAGCGGCGACATCCCGGTTTTGGGCCCCGCGACGGGCGAGGCGTTCAACACCCTGGCATGGCTGGTCGCGGGGCAGTTTCTCGCGCTGAGCATCGGGCGGGCCAATTTCGTCGAGTCCGATGCTCCCCGTGGCCTGCGAAAATGGGTCGGCTGACCAAAGGGTCACAGAAGCTTATAAGCGTACCTTAACCTCCAGCGAACGCGCGTGAGATCACGCCGCTCGCTTTTCTATTGTCTGGAGGAGTGGAATGACGCTTTCGGTACGGGCCGTTTTGGCTCGGATCGCAAGCACGGCGTGTGCCGTGCTCTTCGTAGCAGGGATGCTCTCGGGTGCGGCCCAGGCCGCGACGACAGGGACTATTCAAGGAACGATCATCGACGCTGCCACGAAGAAGCCGGTCGTCGGGGCGACCGTTACTGCCGTTGCACCCAGCGGGCGCAGTTCGGCGACGACGGATGCCGCCGGATTCTACAACCTGTTCAACTTGTCGCCGGACACGTACACCGTCTCGGTCACGCTGAACGGCTACCGGCCCATCATCGTCAACGGCGTGACCGTCGTGCAGGATCAGACGGTCCACATCGATCAGGGCCTCGCGAAGGAGCTTAAGGTCATCGGCAGCACGGGGACGCGTAGTGCCGGCAATCTCGTGCAGCCGAACCAAACCGCCGACGTCTACAACGTCTCGCAGCAGCAGCTCGGCGCGGTGACCGGGACGGGCGGGGCTCGGACCCTCTACGACATCGTCCAGACCGCTCCGGGCGTCACCTCGACCGGCGTTGCGGGCCGCCCGCGTATCCGCGGCGGCGACGTCGGCGACGTCGCATGGGAGCTCGACGGGATTCCGATCAACGACCGTCTGACCGGCCTGTTCACGACGAACCTGTCGGTGATCGGGATGCAGAGCCTCGAGCTCTACACCGGCGGCTACAGCGCGCAATACGGCGACGCCGGAGGCGGCGTCATCAACTCGGTGGTCAAGCGCGGGACGTACCCCGGCTTCGGCTCGCTGACGTACACCACCCAGCTCACCTCGCCCGAAGTCGACGTACTGGGCGAATACGGCGGCGCGCGTCCCGACGGCAAGCTGTCCTGGTACATCGCGTTCGACCACGTGAACTCGTACATCCCGTTCGCCAACGGCTACGAGCCTTTCGTGCTCTCGCAGGCGCGCACGGCGAGCGACAACACCAACTCGACGATCTACACGCGCGACGTGCTCACGAACTTCCACTGGCGTCCGGGTGCCAACGACGACGTGCAGCTCTTCCTGCAGACCGGCAACCAGAAGCTGCCGTTCGACGTCGGCCTCTCGGGGCAGCCGGTCTACGGCCTCGCTCAGTGCAACGGCGCGGTCGTGGCGCCGAGCGCGACCTCCACGCACACCGTCACCAGCCCGGGGATCAGCAATAGCGGGCTGCCGTGCACCGTTAACGGCGTCAACACGGGCCTGCAATACGTTCCGCTCGACCAGCAGAACGCGAACGTGTGGTACCACTATTCGAACCTCGCGAAGGTCCAATGGAACCACGTCTTTACCGACAAGTTTTTCATGACGCTGCGGGCGGCGGAGAATTTCAACCAGTACATCTTCTATCAGCCGTTCGATTTCGCCGTCGTCAACGGCGTGGCGACGCCCGGCGCACCGGCGAACTACGCGAGCGTCACGAACGGAACGCCCGCCTCCGGCGGGCCCGGCTGGCAGGATAACTACTCCGACCGCCGCTCGCAGATGTACATCGGCGCGGCGGACTTCACGTACACGCCGAACGCACATTCGACGTGGTACGGGGGCGTGTCGTACGAACGCGACAACAGCGCCGAAAACTACTACGACTACAGCGGAAACGATGGTGCGACGTTCGGCTTGTACAATTTTAGCGGCTCGTACCCGAATCTGTTCCTCTCGATCGACTACCCGCTGATCCTCCCGGCGATCTATGCCGGGACGAAGCAGACCTTCGGGAAGCTTACGGTCGAGCCGGGGCTCCGCTACGAAGCCGAGACGTACGACATCCCGAATCGTCCGGACATCGTCAACGCGAACGGTACGATCACGAAGACCTATGCGTACGGTCCCTACGGCGTGCACTCTTGGGAACCGCGGTTCGCGTTCTCGTGGGCGCCGAACATGCGCTCCTCGATCCGGGGCTCGTACGGCGTAACGTCGTCGTTCGTCCCCGCGGCGTACGTGTTCAACGACTCCCCCAACGGAACGAACGCCCAGAGCAGCCGCTACGACTCCGTGTACTATCCGGGGGGCGGCATCGTTCCGGAGCGAAACTTCAACGCCGATCTCTCCTACTCGCTCGGGCTGCGCAACGGCGTGGATTCGCTGCGCGTCACGCCGTTCTGGCGGCACGCGACGAACAAGCTCGAAGCGGTGAAGAGCTACACGATCAACCCCGTTACCAATCTGCCGGTCTTCACGGGACCCACGTTCTTCCGCACCGGGATCCAGAACGAGTCGACGGGCGTCGAGTTCGCCTGGAACCACGTGCTCAAAGGCGACGGACTCTCGTGGTGGTTGGGCGGGACCTGGGTCAATTATTGGGGCTCGCTGACGGCGGGAGCGCTCGCCGGTGGGACGCCCTACGGGCAAATCAGCGCGAGCAGCTCGGTGCTTGCACCGTTCCTCGCGACGGGCGAGATGTTCCGCAACTCGTCGCAGCCTCCGTGGAGCCTTTCATGGACGGGCGATTACAAGCGGGGGCGATTCCACGCCGACCCGTTCGTGCTCTACCAAGTCGGTGCGCCGTACAATGTCGTGAACAACAACACGACGTGCGCGTCGGGCCATTTCGGCCCTCCGCCGTCCGGCTCGACGACCGCCCCGTTCGTCTGCGACGCGTACGACAATCAGATGCACTTCGCTCGCGCACTGTGGTGGTCTGCCCTCGACGTCGGCTACGACGTCGTGAAAACGAAGCAGCACTCCGTGACGCTCGGCCTCATGGTCAGAAATCTCTTCAACAACCCCCAAGGCGACGTCTATCCGACGACGTTCACGAACTATGCCAGAGGCGGGACGAATCCCGACGTGGGCACGTACGGGCCGGGGCAGGTGCCCAACAACCTCTACTACTACGCGCCGGACTCGACGCGGCGACAAGTCCAGCTCTACCTCTCCACCAAGTTCTGACGGCAACCGCCGACAGAGCGGCTCGCGGGGCGTCTCGTCCAACCGGACGGGGCGCCCCGCCGTTCTTTTTCGGGCGGCCGGCGCGGGGAGTTCCGGCCTTCTTACGCTAAAGAAAGCCGAGCCAATGCTTCCCGAGCTCCTCGCCTGGTTCACCGGGAAGGAACAGAACCGGCGAAAATTCCCACGTAAGCGCAAGCCGTACCGCGCGGCGTATAGCCTCGATGGGAAATCCACGCGTCCCGCGATCGGCCTCGACATCAGCGGGGGCGGGCTCTGCATCTTGACCCAGGAGCCGGTCGCGCGGGACGAGTTCGAGGTGCGCGCGCAGATCGAGGAGCGCCCGGTGCGGGTCCGCGCCAAGACGGTCTGGCAGGACAACGTCCAGCATCAGGGCCGCAAGGTATGGCGATACGGGATGCGCTTTACCGGGATCCCGGCCGACGATTGGGACGCGATCGTGCGCTACACGACCGACAAGCCGGTCGCGGAGGCGAACAAGGCGCAGGAGGAGCTCGTCACCGTCCGCATGACGCCGGACGACACGGCGCGCCTGCTGCCGCGCGAGCTGCAGATCCGGCTGCTGAAGATGCTGGTCGAGCGCCGCCGCCTGGCGCCGATCGACGAGAAGGTGACGCCGCTCGTTCAGTACTTCTACTCCGGAATCGTGCGGCACAACGACAAGCTCGTCCACCGGCTCGTCATCCAGTCGAAGGTCGTCGGCCCCGAACGCGACGAGCTGTTCGAGACGCGCTTCGTCTTCGACGAGAATGGTCAAAACGTTCAAATCTTGAACTGACCGGCGTGGCCTTGAAGACTGCGCTGATCACCGGCATCACCGGACAGGATGGTTCATATCTCGCCGAGCTTCTGCTCGAGAAGGGGTATCGCGTCGTCGGGATGACCCGGCGCACGTCGACCGACGTGCACGAGC
>DASYFS010000122.1:0-4529 GCA_036498305.1 Candidatus Elarobacter sp.
AGCTGCGTGAAGTACGTCGCCGCCGCTTCTGCATCCGCCCGCGAGAGCGCCGCCGCGATGCGGTTCATCGGCCCGATCGCCTTTCGCGAACCGTCCGCCATTGCGGCGAGCTGACCGGTGAAGTAGCTCTTCGGCAGTCCGGCGAGCGCCGCTGACTCCGGATGGCCGTTGCCGTTGACGAGATGGCAGTGCGCGCACGCGAAGACCTTCGCGTCTTCGGCACCGGCGACGATCGGCGGCATCGGCGGGTGCGCCGCGGGGAACCAGTCCTTCGCCATGCGCGAGTTGTCGATCTGTTTCTGCGTGTAGGAGACCGTGCTGCCGGGAATGCTGCGCGGTTGTCCATCGTCGGCCGGACGCGGCACGGCGACCGGCGGCGGCGTCGGACGCGCCCAGTCCGGCAGCGCTTCATCGGCGCCGTCCGCGAGGGGCACGGCAAGGAGCGCCGTCATCGCGGCGAGGGCCCAAAGGCCGGCGTGCGGCTTCACGGCGTCACGTGCTTGATGAAGCGCTCGGGAGCGTGCTCGCCGTACTTGGCGATGAACGCCTCACCGAAGATGATGCGGTTCGCTCGGCTCGCGGCGGTGTAGCGCTCGGAGCTGGTCCAGTGCTCGTGCATCCGGCCCCACGGGTCGAGCCAATAGTCGTAGATCTGGCTGGCGAAGAAATGTCGCCCTATCCCGCGCATGTGCTCGTACGCTCCGACGCGCTCGAGGTGTTCTTTTCCGATGAAGATGTCCTCGACGTCCTCGACCTCGAACGAGAGGTGCTGCAGCCCCGCGGTCTGATTCCGCGTGATGTACACGACGTGATGGTCGACCGGTTCGTCGCCGGCGTCGACCCGATTGAACGAGCCGACCAGCGTATCGTACGACCCGTGGTAAAACTCGTCGGACGGAATCACGCCGAGCATCTCCCGCCACCAGCGCACCGTCGCCGGCACGTCGGGTGTCGAGATGACGCCGTGCGCGACGCGCCGCACACGCGACGGGCCGAATTTGAACCGCGACCCCTTCGGCGGCTTCACAACCGGATCGCTCTCCGGCTGCGGATAGCGCTCGACGGGCAGCTCCGGCAGCTTCTCTATCCCGTGCACGATCTCGATCTGATAACCGTTGGGCTCGCGCAGCCGCACGCGCCGCCCGCCGCCCGGTTCGTCGATCTCCTCGATCGGAGTTGCCCCGGGGACGCGCGCGATGCGTTCCAACGACTCGGGATCCTCGACGGAGTAGGCGAAGCCGATGAACCCCGCCGGTCCGAGCTCGCTCACGTGGAGATGGTGCGACGACCCCGTGCCGCGCATGTACAACGCGGTCTTCGTGCGGGCGCTGCGGACGAAGCCGAAGTCGCTCAGGAACTTCTCCTGCACGTCGAGGTCCGGCGACCGTAGCCGTCCGTATTCGATCGCGCGGATCTTGATGACGCTCATACGAGGTCTCCGTTCATTTTGCCGCGGCGATCCGCGTCGCCGGCGCTGCGCCGTCGAGCTGCGCCTCGATCTGTTCCAGCGTTCGCCCGCGCGTTTCGATTCCGAGGAAGAAGAACGCCGCCGACACGATCGCGAACCAGAAGGCGAGATAGGCGAACGCCGGAATCGCTGCGTTCCGCGTCGCTTGCGGCAGGATGATGTTCGCGGAGCCGGCGATCAGACCCAGACCCAGCGGGCCCGTGATCTTCCCGACGCCGCTGGCGGCGAAGCAGAGACCCGAGCCGACGCCGCGCACCTTCGACGGCCAGATCTCCGAGGTGTAGAGGCCGAGGACCATCTGCGAGCTGTCGGCGCCGATGAAACCGATCAACAGCGGCAGCCAAAAGAACCCGGCGGGTAAGAGCTGGCCTTGCGCGGTGAAGCCCGCCACCAGCAGAAACGCCGCGGCGAGCAAGGTCCCCGTACCGCCGGTGACCTTGCGTCCGAACCGATCGGAGAGGACAGACATGATCAGCCGCGCGACGATGCCGCAGCCGGTAAAGCCGATCATGATCTGCGCGGCCGCCGCCGGCCCGACCCCCTGCACTTGCGCGATCAGCGTCGGCGACCACAAGACCAAGCCGTAGTATCCCGTGACGTGCGCGAGGTTCACCACGACGCCGGTCACGATGCTGCGCGGATATCGGAGCAGCTCGCGATAACTCGGCGGCGCTTGCACGCCGGCCGTCAGCCGCTGCAGATCGACGTCGGTGACCGGCCGCCCCAGGACCCAAGCCAGCGACTTGCGTGCGAGCTCGACCTTGCCGTTGAGCGCCGCCCAGCGCGGCGACTCCGCGATGGTGAACCAGACCAGCGCCGCGTAAAACGCCGGCAGGGCGCCCACGACAAACGTCAAGCGCCATCCGATCGCCGGGACGACGAAGGCGCCGCACAACGCGCCGAGCAGCAACCCGGCCGACGTCGTCGCGGAGACGATGCCGATCGCGCGGCCGCGGAGCGCAGCCGGAACCGTCTCCTGGACGAGCGCGATCGGCACGAAGAAGCCGCCGGTCCCGAAGCCGAGCAGCATCCGAAAGACGACCAGCCAGATCCAGTTGCCTTCGGGCGTGAACGCGAGCGCGAGGCTGCAGAGCGAGAAGACGACGAAGGTGACAGCAAATGTCGACTTGCGCCCCCAGCGATCGGCGACGTAGCCCCACACGAGTCCGCCGAAGATGCTTCCGATGCCGGATGCCAGCAAGATGAAGGCGGTGATGCCAAAGCTCAGGCCCCACGGCCGGATGACGAACGCGAGCACGAACGCGATCAGGTACTGATCCCACAGCTCGAACATCGTGCCGAACGCGGCCGTCACGACGAGCTTCCATTGATTAGCGGTCAGTCCCGGCCGCCCGTCGAGCTGTTCGATCGCCGTCATGCGCAGTTCTCGTGGATGAACGCGATCATCCGGCGAATCGCGCGCTGCGCCTCGGGAAGATCCGCGCGCGAGCGGACGAAGTCGTACGGCTCGCCGTCGACGAGCAGCTCCTCGACGTTTCCGCCGACCGCGCGGTATGCGTTACAAAAGCGCTCCATCGAAGCGCGCGGGTGGAGACGATCGCCCGACGCCTGCACGTAGAGGATCTCCGGCTGCTCGACCTTCTCACGGCGCTCGAGTGCGAGCGTCGGACTCCCGTCCGCCAGCGCGTCCTCGCTGAGCCAATACCGCATCTGTTCCATGCCGGCGCCGACGCGATCGGCATGGAGCGCGTCGCCCCGGCGATTGCGCTCGACGTTGTCGCGATGGCGGCTCAGCGGTTCGATGACGGGCCACATCGTGACGACGCAGCTCACGCGCGCATCGATCTCTTCTCCGCCGTCGAGCGGGACCGCGGCGTACCGCGGGTCGTGCGGCTTGAGCGCGGCGAGGACCGCCAGGTGACCGCCGGCCGAAGTGCCCATCATGCCGACGAGCTCGGGCCGCGAACCGAAGCGTTCCGCGTTCAGCTTCAGCCAGCGGACGGCGTAGTTGGCGTCGGCGACGGAGCAAGGGTACGTTCCCTGCGGCGGGATGCGGTAATCAGCAGCGAGCACGACGACGCCGCCCGCGGCGATCGGCCGATTGATGGAATCGTTGTTGGCGAAGCTGCCTTGGATCCAAGCGCCGCCGTGGAGATCGACCATCGCGGGAAACGGACCATCGCCCTGCGGGCGATAGAGCCGCGCGCGCAACGCGATGCCTCCCGGCGCACCGTATTCGAACTCCTCGGTCATGACGTCGAAGGTCATGACCGCGGCCTATTCGTGCCCCGCGCTCTGGTACGCCGCCGCGAGGTGCGACCACAGCGCGAACTGACTCTTCAGATACGAATCGAACTGCGCCGGCGTGTTGCCGACGGGTTCGGCACCCATGTGCGCCAACGACGCCTTGACCTGCGGATCCGCCAACGCCTTTGCGACCGCGGCTTGGATCCGGTCGACGATCTCCCTGGGGGTGCCCTTCGGCGCGACCAATCCCTGGAACGAGTAGAGCTCCATCTTCGGGAACGTCGCCGCGAGCACGGGAACGTTCGGCAACGACGGATCGGGGCGCGAGCCGGTGACGCCGAGCGCGATCGTGTCGCCCGACGCAATGAACGGCAGCGACGAGGGGATCGGTGCGATCTCGACCTGCGATTGGCCGGAGATCATCGCTTGGCCGCCGCCCGCGCTGTTGAACGGGATCACGGTGACCTTGGTGCCGGTCGCGTATCCGAAGAGGTCGGCACCGAGCTCGCCGTCGCTGGCGACGCCGGCCGAGTAGAAGTTGATCGCGCCCGGCTTCTGCTTCACCAGCGTGACCAGATCCCGCGCTGACCGCGCGGGGACGTTCTTGTTGACGGTCAGCACTTCGGGGATGCGTGAGACCATGCTGACCGCTTCCAGGTCCCGTTCCGGATCGAACGGCAGTTTCGTCTTCAGATAGTACTTGTTCGCGACGAACGACAGCGTAGCGGTGCCGAGCGTGTAGCCGTCAGGAGCCGCCTTGGCAACCTGTCCGATCCCGATCGCGCCTGCGCCGCCCGGCACGTTGAGGATGACGACGTTTTGCCCGAGCTCCTTGGAGATGCGGGGCGCGACG
>DASYFS010000123.1:0-2701 GCA_036498305.1 Candidatus Elarobacter sp.
CTGGAGCGTCGAGGTCGTGAACGGGGCGGCCGGATTGCGGCGCGTCTCGCGCGTCTTGACCGACGCGACCCGGAACCGCGCGTCGTGCAGCGCGGCGAGGATTGCCTCGGCCTGCTCACCGTTGGTGATCTCGGCCTTCTCGCCGTCGATCTGGTTGAGCTCGGCGGCGAAGACCGCCTCGGTCCCCAGCTGCGCGAGCTGGGCCGTGATCGTCCAGTACTCGCGGGGGACGAACGCGCGGATCTCGCGCTCGCGGTCGACGATCAGCCGCACCGCGACCGATTGCACGCGTCCGGCGGAGAGGCCGCCGCGGACCTTCGCCCACAGCAGCGGCGAGATCTTGTAGCCGACCAGACGGTCGAGGATACGCCGCGCCTGCTGCGCGTTGACGCGCGGCATGTCGATCTGGTGCGCGTCTTTGAGCGCCGCGAGCGCGGCGTCTTTGGTGATCTCGTGCAGCTCGATCCGCTTGGGATTGTCGAGCTTCAGGAGCTCAGCCAAATGCCAGGCGATCGCTTCGCCTTCGCGATCGGGGTCCGTCGCCAGGAACACTTCGGAGGCGCCTTTTGCCGCCGCCTTGAGCTCCTTGATGATGTCGCCCTTTCCCTTAATGGTGAGGTAACGGGGGAGAAACTGATCGTCGACGTTGACCCCGAGCGTGGACTTCGGGAGGTCGCGGACATGGCCGACCGACGCCTTCACGACGTAGCGTGGAGGCAAGAATTTCTTGATGGTTTTGGCTTTCGTCGGTGACTCGACGATGATCAGCGGCTTCGCCACGGTGGTTCTCCGGAGGGGTCGCCCGTCCGAGGACGAGCTTCGGGCCACAGTATAAACCCGGACGTCAAGCCGCTCCAATTCCCACTCGCGCGGATGCACGCGAACCGCCGTTTGGGCCGCAGAGTTGCACGAACGGCAAAATACCTGTATTCTGCGACTAAATGCGGCAACATCATCGCTGCCGCAATCACCGTTACCACTCTTGTCCGCGCGGACGAGGAGGTTGAATGGACTCCGACATGATCAACGGCGGCGACACCGCAGCCGCCGACCCGGCGCCGAGCCGCGGCCGTAAAAAGGCCAAACGCGCCGGGGGCGCTCGTAAAAAGGCTGCTAAGAAATCCACCGGCACGCGCAAGAAGGCGACCGGCGGACGTAAGAAGGCCGCAAAAAAGAGCACCGGTCGTAAGAAGACCGGCGGGCGCAAAAAGGCCGGCGGCACACGGAAGAAAGCCGCCAAGAAGAGCACCGGACGCAAGAAGACCGGTACTCGGAAAAAGGCCGGCGGACGGAAGAAGGCCGCCAAGAAGACCGCTGGACGCAAGAAGACCGGCGGACGGAAAAAGGCCGCCGGCGGACGCAAGAAAGTCGCCAAGAAGACCGCCGGACGTAAGAAGACCGGCGGACGCAAGAAGACCGGCGGACGCAAGAAAAAGAAATAGTCCCACGCGGGAAAAAGGCGGGGAGCGATCACATCGCTCCCCGCTATTTTTTTAGATGACGGCCGGTCCGCCGATAAGATCCGGCGCTTTGCCGCCGTGTTCTTCGACCCAGTGACACGCTGCGCGGTGCCCCGGCTCGTACTCGTTGAAGGCCGGGACTTCGACCTTGCAGCGGTCGAACGCGACCGGGCAGCGCGTGTGGAAGCGGCAGCCCGACGGCGGGTTCACGGGTGAGGGGATGTCGCCGCTCAGGATGATCCGCTTGCGGCGGCGCTCGACGTCGGGATCGGGGATCGGGATCGCGGAGAGCAGTGCCTGCGTGTACGGGTGGAGCGGGTTGTCGTAGAGCCGGTCGCGGTCCGCGATCTCGACGATCTTCCCGACGTACATGACGGCGACGCGGTTCGAGATGTGGCGCACGACCGAGAGGTCGTGGGCGATGAAGAGGTAGGTCAGCCCGAGCTGCTGCTGCAGATCCTGGAGCAGGTTGATGACCTGCGCCTGGATCGAGACGTCGAGGGCCGAGACCGGCTCGTCGGCGACGATGAACTTGGGGTCGACCGCGAGCGCGCGCGCGACGCCGACGCGCTGGCGCTGGCCGCCGGAGAACTCGTGCGGGTAGCGGTTCGCGTGCTGCGGCTGCAGCCCGACGAGGCGCAGCAGCTCCTGGACCCGCGCGTCCGCGGCGCGTCCTTTGGCGATGCCGTGGATCTCGAGCGGCTCTTTGATGATCGAGCCGACGGTCATCCGCGGGTTCAGCGACGCGTACGGGTCTTGGAAGATGATCTGCATCTCCTTGCGGAGGGGACGCAGCTCGCTGCGCGAGAGCCCGATCAGCTCGCGGCCGTCGAATTTCACGCTGCCGCGCGTCGCGTCGGTCAGCCGCAGGATCACGCGGCCGGCGGTCGTCTTCCCCGACCCCGACTCACCGACCAGCCCGAGCGTCTCGCCGCGCCGGATCTCGAAATCGATCCCGTCGACCGCCTTCACGTCGGCGACGTGGCGCTGCAGTATCCCGGCGGTGATCGGAAAGTACTTGGTGAGGTCGCGGACGACGACGAGGTCTTCGGCCGGCTGCGGCGTACCGGCCGGCTCCGCGAACGCCGCGCTCGTCACTTCGCGAGCTCCTGCGGGGTGCGCGCGACGGCGGAGTTCGGGATCGACGGCATGTTCGGCGCGGGGATCGTCTTCTGACCCTCGGCGCGCGCGTCGTAAAGGAAGCATCGCGCGACCTGGCCGCCGCCGAAATCGTAGAGCGG
>DASYFS010000124.1:0-3640 GCA_036498305.1 Candidatus Elarobacter sp.
GGGCGGCAATCCGGCCGGCGTCGTCGTCGACGCACGCGGGCTGAGCGCCCGCGAACGCCAGCGGGTCGCCGCCGCCGTCGGGGCACCGGAGACCGCGTTCGTCGAACGCGAGCCCGACGGCGCCTTCGCGGTCGCGTTCTATACGCCGACGAAGCAGGTTCCGGATTGCGGCCACGCGACCGTTGCGACGTTCGCCGTCCTCTCGGCGCGCGGCGAGCTGCGCGGCTCGAGCGCGGTGAAGCGCACGATCATCGGCGACCGCGCGATCGCGGTCGAGGACGGCCGCGTCTTCATGGACCAGCCGCGCCCGGCGGTGCTCCCGCTGCACCGCCCGGACCGCCTCGTGACCGCGCTCGCGATCCCGCCCGACGCGATCCTCGGTACGCCGGTGGTCGCCGATCACGGCGTCCGTTTCGTGCTCATCGAGACGACGACGGTCGCGCTGGCCGGAGCGATGCCGCGGCTTTCCGATCTCGAGGCGATCAGCGCCGAGGTCGACGCGATCGGGTTCTACGTCTTCGCGCGGACGCGCGGCGTCTACGACGCAACGATCCGGATGTTCGCGCCGCGCTACGGAATCCCGGAAGAGCCGGCGACCGGGATGGCCGCCGGCCTGCTCGCCGGGACGCTCGCGCTCGATCGCGACCACGCGGCGTTCACGTTTCTCCAGGGTGCGCTCTCGCCGATCCCCTCACCGAGCGAGATCGTCGCGCGCGTCGAACCGGGCCGCGTCGTCGTCGGCGGTGCCGCCGCGACGCTGCACACGCTCGACCTCTGAACGTCAGCCGACCGAGCGCCTAATCGAGGTCGTCGTCGATGTCGTCGTCGTCATCGTCCTCGTCGTCGGTTTCCTGTTCTTCGAAGTCGAGATCGTCTTCGGGATTAGTCGACATGGTGAACCGCGCTTTCTCGCTGCTTAAGCGTGCGATAAGGTTCGAGAACCCGTTCGGCCCACAGACTAGCGCCGCGGCCGCGCGCCGTCAATGGGTTGCGGCGTGAATCTCGCCGACCCGCCCGAGGACGGCCTCGACGGTCGGATATGCTTCCACGATCGCACGGTTCGTCGCGTTGATGAACCCCTTGCGGTGCGCGTCGTCGATCAGCCGTACGAGCGGAGCGAAGTAGCCGTCGACGTCGGCGAGGAGGCAGTGCGCCGCGATCAGCTTCAGCTGCACCCAGGTGACGATCTCGAAGAATTCCTCGAACGTTCCGAAGCCGCCGGGGAGCGCGACGAACACGTCGGCGAGCTCCGCCATCAGCGCTTTGCGCTCGTGCATCGACTCGACGACGCGCAGGTCGACGCCGGTGTGGGCGACCTCGCGTTCTTCGAGGAAGCGCGGGATGACGCCGATCACCTCGCCGCCCGCCGCGAGCGCGGCATCGGCGACCGTCCCCATCAGGCCGATACGTCCGCCGCCGTACACAACGCCGATCCCGGCGCGCGCCAACCCGTCGCCGAGCTCCGCCGCGGCTGCGACGTAGCGCGGATCGTGTCCCGACGAGGAACCGCAGTAAACGCAGACGCGCACGCCGCGAGAATCAGCCGATGAGGTCGCCGCTGACGGCGGAACGCGAGAGCGCGATCTTCCGCACGCCGTTGACCCCGAGCCGCACGAAGTGCTCCTCGGCCATGTGGGTGTCGAGCGCGGCCTGATCGCGCCACTTCTCGAACAGCACGAACGTCGAACGCGCGCCGTCGCCGCCGCGCATCACCTCGTAGCCGACGTTTCCGGGCTCCGCACGCGAAGCGGCCCCGAGTTCGGCAAACATGCGCTCGACTTCATCGGCGCGATCATCAGGAATCTGGTAGACGACGGAGAGAACCAGCATTCCGCGCCTCTTCGGCACACACGCGCCCCGTCATCCCGAGCTTGTCGAGGGACCCTCGTCGGTTCCGCGAGCGAAGCCGAGCGGAACGCCACGATCTTGACGGCCAAGACGCGGGGTCGGCCCTCGACTAGGCTCGGCCCGACAACGAGGGTCCTTCGACAAGCTCAGGATGACGACGAGTCGTCGTCCGAGTCTTCCTCCTCCGGCTCCTCGGGCTCGTCGCCGCCGGGTCCCGGCTTCCCCGGCATGCTGCTAGCGAGAATCTCGCTGAGGATCATCTCGGCGTCGATCGTTTCCAAAATCATGACGCCGCGCTTCGTTCGCACCGCGATGGAGTCATGCGATCGCGCACCCGACTTAGGAGATCGTGACGGACTTCGTCACCAAGTAACCGTCCAGCCCTTCGGTGCCGCCCTCCGAGCCGTAGCCCGATTCTTTGATCCCGCCGAACGGCAGCTCCGCAAGCGCGATTCCGAAGTGGTTGATCCCGATCATCCCCGCTTCGATCTCGTTCCCGAGCCGAATCGACTCACCGACATCGTTGGTGAACGCATACGCCGCCAATCCATACGGCAGCGAATTCGCATGCGCGATCGCCTCATCCAGCGTCGTGAACTTCGTGATGACGGCCAGTGGTCCGAACGGCTCGTCGCTGAGCACCCGCGCATCCGCGGGAACGTCGGTCAGCACTGTCGGCGCATAGAAGAACCCCGGCGTATCCGGAGCCGTCCCGCCCGTCCGCACCTGTCCGCCGCGCTGCGTCGCGTCCTCGACCATCGCATGGATCGCCTCGCGGCGCCGCTCGTTCGCGAGCGACCCCATCTGCGTCCCCTCTTCGAGCCCGTGCCCGACGCGCAGCGACGACGCCCGCGCGGTGAACTTCTCGGCGAACGCATCGTACACCGACTCCTGGACGAAGAACCGGCTCGGCGACACGCACACTTGTCCCGCGTTGCGGAACTTCGCCGAGCTCGACATCGCGACCGCGCGATCGAGATCGGCCTTTTCGGTGACGATCACCGGCGCATGACCGCCGAGCTCGAGCGTCGCCTTCTTCAGCCCGTGCTTCGCGGCCAGCTGCGCCAGATGCTTACCGACCGCGATCGACCCCGTGAACGAGATCTTCCGAATAACGGGTGAGCCGATCAGCGTCTCGCTGATGTGCGGCGGATCGCCGTACACGACGTTGACGACGTCGTCGGGCAGCCCCGCGTCGCGCAGCGCGTCGTAGAGCGCGAGCGGCGTCGCCGGCGTCTCCTCCGACGGCTTGATGATGATCGAGCATCCCGCGCCGAGTGCGCCGGCGAGCTTGCGTCCCGGCGTGATCGCCGGGAAGTTCCACGGCGTGAACGCCGCCACGGGACCGACCGGCTCGCGGAGCACCGTTTGCCGCGTCGACGCGTTGCGCGGCGGAACGACGCGTCCGTACGCGCGCCGGCCTTCCTCACCCGCCCACTCGATGATGTCGGCCGTCCCCGCGACCTCGAGCCGCGCTTCGGCGAGCGGCTTCCCTTGCTCGAGCGTCATGATCCGCGCCAGCTGCTCGGTGCGCTCGCGGATCAATCGCGCCGCGTCGCGCAGGATCGCGTGCCGATCGTAGGCCGAGGTCGCGCGCCAGCGCGCGAACCCGCGAGCCGTCGACTCGAGCGCGTGCTGCAGATCGTCGTCGGTCGCAATCGGGAGCTGCCCGATCGTCTCGCCGGTCGCCGGGTCGCGGACCGGGAGCGTCTCGCGCCGGTCGGGGCCGATCGTCTCGCCGCCGATCACCAGGCGCAGGTCGGCGTAGGGCTTCGTCGCGGTCGTCGTCATG
>DASYFS010000125.1:0-3957 GCA_036498305.1 Candidatus Elarobacter sp.
CGGCGGAAGCGGCGACGTACGGGCTCGCGCTCGCCGATCGCGCGACCTGGTCGGTCGCGGGGAACGCGCATCTTCGCAGCGGCGCCCGCGACGACGTCGAGATTCTCGCGCTGGCCGGCGAGGCGACGTACGACCAATACGGGACGCCGTTCGGGGGTCAGACCTACGGGGCGTTCGACGGTGCGCAGACGGCGTTTCCCGGCGAACCGTCGCCCGGCGCGCCGGTCCTGACGCCGACGCGGATCCGCGGAGCGTACGCGATCGAGAAGATCGAAGATCTGCGCACATACGATCAGAGCTACGCGCGCCTGCGGCTCTACCGCTCGCAGTACGGCGCGCAGACGAACGCGCCGTTCTTCGACGACCTCTCGTTCCCCAACGGCGTCATCTCGTACGCCGGCCGGCAAAGCGGCGTGCTGACCGGGTTCGGCTTCGACGTGAAGACGTTCGCTGCGGAACGGCACCGCACCGCGTACGGCATCGAGCTGCGCCGGCAGACGTCGTCGCTCGACCAGAGCGTGCCGACGCTCGACGAGCGGCTGACCTCGGACCCGGTGCTCACCTCCGCGCTCGCGTATCTCTCCGACGAGTGGACCGTTTCGCCGTCGTTCACGGTGCAGGGAGCGCTGCGCGCGAAGGCGACCCACGTCTCCCGCAGCGACGGCGGGCGGTACGGGATCGCGGCGCTCGACCCGCACGTCGCCGCGGTCTACCGCTTCGGCGGGAACGCGCTGCGTCTCACGTTCGATCACACCACGGTCGCCCCGAAGCCGCTCGAGACCGAACGTCATAGCAGCACCGAGGTCGATGCGCCGTTCGTTCCGCTCGCTCCCGAACGCGGCGATTCGTACGAGCTTTCGTTCGAGCGGCAGGTTCGCGGCGGGGCGCTGCGCCTGACGTTCTTCGCGAAGGCGGAGCGGGACCGCATCGACGTCCTGCCGGCCGACTTCCGCAGCGCCGGCGCCGGTATCGGCGTACCGCAGAGCGTCGGATCGCTGCTGGCAAACGGCGCGGAGATCGCTTTCACGCGCGGCCCGCTCAGCGTCGTCGCTACGAGCGTCCACGCGCGCTCATCGAGCGCCTCCCAATTCGCCCTCAACGATCTCAACGCGCCGGCGATCGCGGCCAACCATCTGTTCCCCGTCGGCTATATTCCCGACCTCAGCGCGACCGCGACCTATCGCTTCCACATCGGCAAACTTACGATCGCGCCGTCGCTTTCTTATGAGACCGGATATCCGTACGGAAACGGCCGCAGCGTATGGGTCTCCGAGAACGGCGTTCCGCAGCGCGTTCTCAACGACAACCATGTCAACCCCGGCTACAACTACTACTTCCTGCGCGACCCGTCGCAACCGTACGATCCGGCGACGAACCCGATCACCGGCAGCCTCGGAACGCCGGAAGGCGACGATCCGAACACGCTGCGCAGCACGCCGCTGCTGCTGGTCTCGCTGCACGTCGAGCACCCGCTTTCCTCGCGGACGTCGCTCGCGCTCGACGTCGCGAACCTCTTCGGAACGGCGACGCCGACGCAACTCCAGTCGAACCCCTACCTCATCGGCCCGCCCGGCTATGCGGGCGGTGACGCCGCTTATGCCGCCTGGTACGGGCAAAAGCTCGCAGGCAAGCCGTACACGCTCGGCAACGGGATTCCGACCAACGACGGGCAGTCTGCGATCGTCCCCTGGCAGTACGGGACCGGCGGCTACGTGCCGGCGTCGTTCCCCGAAGCGCGCTCGATCTCGCTGAGCCTACGCATGTCGTTCTAGGGTACCGTGCGCGTATGGGTCTGTTCGCTCCCCTCCGCACGCTGACGGCGCCGCAGCGGCGCGCGTTCGTAGCCTCGTTCCTCGGCTGGACGCTCGACGCGTTCGACTTCTTCTTGCTCACCTTCGTCGTCACGCGGATCGCCGGCGACTTCCGGCTCGCGATCCCGGCCGTCGCCTTCGCGATCACGATAACGCTGATGTGCCGGCCGCTCGGCGCCCTGATCTTCGGCGTCGCCGCCGACCGCTACGGCCGGCGCGTGCCGCTGATGATCAGCGTCGCGCTCTATTCGGTGTTCGAGCTGCTGACCGCGTTCTCGCCGAACTTCACCGCGTTTCTCGTGCTGCGCGCGCTCTACGGCGTGGCGATGGGCGGCGAGTGGGGCGTCGGCGCCGCGCTCGCCCTCGAAACGCTGCCGGCCCAGGCCCGCGGAATCGCGTCGGGGATCCTGCAGCAGGGCTACGCGACCGGGTATCTCCTCGCGGCGATCGTGTTTGCCGTGGTCGGCTCGCTCACGACCGACTGGCGCATCTTCTTCGTCATCGGCGTCCTGCCGGCGCTGCTGGTCTTCTACATTCGCAGCGGCGTCGAGGAGTCGCCGGCCTGGCGCGCCGGCCAAGCGCGGCAGATCGGCGAGCGCACGAACCTGCTGCGGTCGATCGTGAAGCAGCCGCTGCTCTACCTCTACGCGATCGCCCTGATGACCGCGTTCAACTTCATGTCGCACGGATCGCAGGATCTCTTCCCGACCTTCCTCACCAAGCAGCAGGGCTATCCGCCGAGCCTTACCGGCACGATCACCGCCATCATGAACGTCGGCGCGATCGTCGGCGGGACGGTTCTCGGCGCGTGGTCGCAGACGCTCGGGCGGCGCATGACGGTGATCGTCTGCTGCGTGCTGGGAGCGGCCTGCATTCCGCTGTGGAGCGGGATGCTCGGCGCAACCGTTCCGCTCTTGACGCTGGGCGCGTTCTTGATCCAAGTGTTCGTCCAAGGCGCGTGGGGCGTCATCCCCGCACACCTCAACGAGCTCTCACCCGGCGGCGTGCGCGGAACGTTCCCCGGCTTCACGTATCAGCTCGGCAACCTCTTCTCCGCGTACGCCGCACAATGGGAGGCGGCGTACGCGACGAAAAACTTCCCGCTGCCTGCGCCGCAGACGGCGGACTACGGGCACGCGATGCGCATCATCATGGCGGCGGTCTTCGCCGCAGTCTTGCTGCTCGCGGCGATCGGCCCCGAACGACGAGGCGTCGCCTTCACGCCCGAACCGGACGCGGAGAAGTCGGGCTGAGCGCGTTCATGTGTCGTCGAGATTGAGCTCGTAAAAGACTTCGTCCTCGACGGCACCGTCGGGCCAGCGGTGCGGCGCCGCGCCGGTGCGGCGGAAGCCGTGGCGCTCGATCGCGCGCTGCGACGGAACGTTCGACCTGCGATGGGAGACGAAGACGCGGCGGTAGTCCGGATGGGCGCGAATCCATGCGAGTCGCGGTGCGTAGAGAAACCGCGAATAGCCGTGCCCGCGGTACGGCGGCGCGAGGTACGACATCGCCAGGCCCGCGACCGTCCCGGTCGGGTCGTCGAAATGCGGGCCCACCGCGGTGATCCCGACGAGGCCGCCGCCCGCGAACAACCCGAAGACCTGATGCCGCGGGCCGCTGATGCGGTCACGCCACGCGTTCTCCGGGAGAGACGCCTCCTCGTCGTAGGTGCGGAAGAACATCCCCCGCTCCTCACGCAGCGCGCGCAATCGCAGGTCCCGCAATGCTTCCCACTCGTCGGGACGCAGCGCACGCGCGACGATCGTCGCGACGGTGTAGCGCCGCGAGGCCGGGTTCCCCTCGTCGATCGTCACGAGCGCGCTCGCGATCCCGTGCTCCGCGAGCCGCGCAAGGCCGAGGCGCAGGGCTGCGGTTCCGTATCCTTTGTTGCGCGCCGCCGGATGGATCTGACAGTCGACATGGCCGCCCTCGCGTTCGAGCGACGGCGTGAGGCCGAACCGCAGGTGGAGTTCGCCGACGACCTCGTCACCGTCGACGACGAAGAACGACCGTTCGAGCGTCTCGCGATAGCGATCGGCGTGCTCGGGCAACATCGGGACGAGCGCGACGCTCATCGCGGCGCTACCAGGGGGTGCGGGCGATCGTGTCCCACTGATCGGGGAAGGTTCCGTTCCAATCGTAGAAC
>DASYFS010000126.1:0-6947 GCA_036498305.1 Candidatus Elarobacter sp.
CTTCGTGACGCGGTAGCCGTGCGCGCGTTCGTCCCACGCGACGTCGGCGCCGAGAAAACCGCGTTTGTACTGCGGCGGAACCGGCTTGTCGCCGCCGGACTCGTACGCGTGCGAGGTGCCCAGCTCGCCGTGCATCTCCCAGATCACGTCGGAGAGCTCGTTGCGCGTGCGGATGCGCGGCAACAGCGCCTCGTAGCGGGTCAGGATCGCGTCCCAATCGATCCCGGACATCTGTGCATCCCAGAAGTTCTCGCGCTGCAGCCGCCACGCTTCGCGCAGCATCTGCCGCCACTCGACCGGCGGGACGACGAGCACGCTGATGCGGTTCAAGTCCAGCCAGCCGCTGCGGCGGCCGGGTTCTTGCCCCGGCTTGTCTTCGTCGAGCCCGCCCTCGTCGGGCAGATCGGCACCGGCGTCGATCGCGCGCAGCTTGCCGCGCGACGAGTAGACGAGCGTTCGCGCGTCGGGCCCGAGGATGAAGTCGTCGATCTCAACCGCCAGCGTGGCACTGCGCTGTTCTTCGAAATCGTACGCCTGCAGCTCGCCCTCGCCGCCGTCGTCGTTGTGCGCTCCCGGCTGGATCCCGCGCACCGGAAACCGCGAGAACACGGCGCGGCCTTTCACCGCCGCGATCCGATCGTAGGCGCCCTCGTCGACCGGGAACGCGATCATGCGCAGCGCGAGGCCGTCCGCGTCGATCACGACCGGCTTCACCTTCGGCTTGTCGTCCTCGTCCTTGTCGTCGTCATCATCGCGCTTGTGGATCGAGGCGGGTTTTGGCACGAACGGGTTCGGCAGCGAGCGCCGCAGCGTGAGCAAATACGGACGCGACGCCTCCGGAAAGCTCAGCTCGAACTGCAGCGCGTCGTAGACGGGATGGAAGTCGCGCGTCGACAGCAAGTAGAGGTAGTTGCCCTCCGGGTCCCACGCCGGCGACGTGTCCTCCCGCAGCGGCATCGTCGCGTCGACGATCCGTCCGGAAGCGCTCTCGTAGAGGCGCACGATCGAGGTGTGCGCCTTCGGCGACCACACGTAGGCGAGCCACGCGCCGTCCGGTGAGAACGCGAGGTCGACGATCCGCTCGCCGATGCTCGTGTCGACCTTGCGCGGCGTCCCCGGGACGTCGGCGATCCACAGCTCGTACCGGTTCGTCGCGAACGCGATCCGATCGCCGCTCGGCGAGGCGACCAGCTCGTGGATGACGCCGTAGTCCTCCGAGGTCAGATACTCGGGCGGCGTGGTCTGATCGACGCGCGCGAGCACGATCCGCTCGTAGCCCGACGCGTCGTCGACGTAGACGACCCGCGCGTCGTCGTGCAGCCAGGTCAGCAGCCGCCGCCGCGCACCGTCGTCGAGATCGCCGTGCTCGGTCACCGCCTCTTCCCACAGCGGCATCGTGTAGACGCGGCCGCGCGAGACGAGCCCAAGCGCCGTGCCGTCGTGCGAGGACTGCCACCGTTCGAGCAGGTCGCCCGCGTCGACGAAGCGGCGCGCCGTCTCCGGCGCGTTCGACGGCATTTCGACCGGCACGCGCCGCACGCTCGCGTCGCGCGGATCGACGATGACGAGCTCGCCGCCGCACGCATACACGACGCGCGTCCCGTCGGTCGCCGGAAAACGAACGTAGTGCTCCTGCTCGTCGGTGTGGCGCCGCAGATCCGTCCCGTCGGGCAGCACGGAGTAGAGGTTGCCGATCCCCTCGTGGTCGGAGAGAAAGACGACGCGCTCGCCGAGCCACATCGGCCATACGAGGTTGCCGTCGACGTTGCGGCAGAGCCGCTCGAACGTGCCGTTGCCGGCCGCATCGATCCAGAGGTGACCGGCAGTTCCGCCGCGGTAGCGCTTCCAGCGTGCCGGGTCGATCGCGTTGCGGCCCAGTAGCGTCGCGCCGCCGGCGGCGACGTCGATCGTCATCGCGTGGCCGAGCGGAAGCGCGACGGGTTCGCCGCCGCCGGCGTCGACGCGAAATGCCAGCGTCTCTTTGACGAACGGCGAGCCGGCGTCCGAGGTGAAGTAGATCGACGTCCCGTCGGCGCTCCAGCCGCTGCAGTACAGCGCCTCGCTTCCCAGGTATGTCAGGCGCTGCGGGACGCCGCCCTCCGACGCCATCACGTACAGCTCAGGGTGACCCTCGTCACGACCGACGAAGGCGAGCCGCGTCCCGTCCGGCGAGAGCCGCGGGAGCGTGCACTCGCCCTCCGTCGTCGTTAGCCGGCGCGCGATTCCGCCCTCGGCGCCGACGATCCACAGGTCGTCCTCGCAGGCGAAGACGACGCGGTCATCGGCGATCGTGGGGGTGCGGACGTAGCCGGAGGGGTTCACTCGCGACCCGTACGCTGGCAGGCCCCCAGAGTCCCGTCCCTAGGAAATGCGGAGACGGCGAGCCGTTTGGTCGCTCCGCGATGGGGGGTAAAGCGTTCACGCGATGGACTACACCAACGACGGCGAGCAGCGAAATGTCCGCGACCTCGTGGCGGACGTGCGCAAACGGGTCGAGCGCCGCACCTTCATCCAAGACGTCACCGAGCCGCTGACGGGCCGCATCGACCAGCGCAAGATCGCGGCGAAGTTCAATAACCTCGAGCACGCCGTCGACGACCTCGCAACCGCCGTCGAAACGATCGCGGACGACGTCAACGAGAACGAGCAGCCGAAAAGCGCGTAACGGGAACCGCGCGCCGCGTCCCTGAACGCCGGGCGCGATGGACGGCGCTGAACAGCTTCTCGATGCGTTTCGGGCCCGCGAGCCGCGTGCGCTCGCGCGCGCGATCTCGCGCTGCGAATCGGGCCGCGGCGCCGGGCTGATTCGCGCCCTCTATCCGCAGACCGGCCGCGCGATCACGGTCGGCCTCACCGGTCCGCCCGGCGTCGGAAAGTCGACGCTGACCGGCGCGCTCGTCGCGAAGGTGCGCGCCGAAGGGAAGACCGTCGGCGTCGTCTCGGTCGACCCGAGCTCACCGTTCTCGCACGGCGCGCTGCTCGGCGATCGCATTCGCCTCTCTGAGCACTTCACCGATCCCGACGTCTTCATCCGGTCGATGGCGTCGCGCGGTCATCTCGGCGGCGTCGCCGGCGCGACCGCCGACGCCGTCTCGCTGATGGATGCGTTCGGCAAGGACGTCGTGCTCGTCGAGACCGTCGGCGTCGGACAGTCGGAGATCGAGATCGCCGAGGTCGCCGACACGACGCTCGTCGCGCTGCAGCCCGGGAGCGGCGACTCCGTCCAGGTGCTCAAGGCGGGGATCCTCGAGATCGCCGACGTCTTCGTGGTCAACAAGAGCGATCACCCGATGGCGCTGCAGCTCCAGCGCGAGATTCGCTCGATGATGGAGATGCTCAACTACGCCGGCTGGATCCCCAAGCTGATCCCGACCCAGGCGATCGAAGGAAAAGGGATCGACGAGCTGTGGGCCGCGATCGTCGCGCACGACGCGTGGCTGCGCGAGAGCGGCGCACTGCGCGAGAAGCGGCGCAGCGCCTTCGCACACCGCGTCGCGCAGCTCGCGCTCGGAACGCTCGAAGGCGAGATCGAAGCCGTCCTCAACGAGCTCAGCGATGACCTCGATCCGTATGCCGCAGCCGACCGGGTGTTGGAGCGCTTCGGCGTTCACGGAGGCGCGCACGCGCTCGGGAACGTCCGCGCGCGTCAGGACGTCCGCGCGACGGTGAAGGGCCTCTGAGTTAGGGCGCCGCGATCGCTTCGGCGGGCGCCGTCGTCGGCGTCTGACCGACGTACCAGTCGGTGATCTCGGCCGCGGTCAGGGCGGTGACGCGCTTGCGCTTGAGGACGTACTCGAGGATGCGGTCGAGCACGCCGATGCGGTGCGCGGCGCCGGTGAGATACGGATGGAGCGCGAGCGGCAGCACCTTCGCCGAGGTCTTGCTCTCGGCGTAGAGCTGGTCGAACGCCGCGACGGTGCGCGCATAGAGCTCTTCGGCGGGATGCTTCTCGACGGCACAGACGACGATGTCGTTGGTCTCGATCGCGTAGGGCACGGCGATCATGCGGCGGCCCGTGCTGACGTGGAGGTCGAACGGCGCGTCGTCGGCCGGACCCCAGTCGCAGCAGTAGTCGAGTCCCGCTTCGGCGAGCAGGTCCAGCGTTTGCGTCGTCTCCACCAGCGCGGGCCCCAGCCAGCCGCGCGGGCGCGTCCCGGTCGCGGCCTGCAGCTGCGCGATCGACTCGTCGATCACCGCGCGCTCGTCGTCGACGCTCGACATCGTGCGCTGCACGACGCCGTGCGGCATCATCTCCCAGCCGTCGGCGACGGCGCGCGCGACGATGTCCGGATATTCGCTACAGACCGACGAGTTGATCGACAGCGTCGCGCGCACGCCGTGGCGCTGCAGCGTGTCGAAGAGGCGCCAGATCCCGACGCGCTGGCCGTACTGGTACCAGGCGAAGTTCGGGACGTCGGGGACGGTGCCGCCGGAGGCCGGCGGCGGGAGCGCCGTGCGCGGCATCGCACGCTCGTACTCCCACGTCTCGACGTTGACGATCACGTGCAGCGCCAGGCGCGCGCCGTCGGCGAACGGCTCGAGGCGCCGGTCGGGGGCGGCGACGTAGTCCATCCGCCCGTGTGAACGTCGAGTGTGGGGCGCTCCGTCCATGCCGCGAAGGTGCGGGGCCCCATGCAAATAACCCTCGCCGCTATGGCCACGGCGACGATGCGGGCGGCGGTCTACCACGGTCCCCGCGACATCCGGATCGAGGACGTCCCGCGGCCGCGCCCCGCGCCCGGCGAGCTCCTCGTGCGGGTCCACGCCAACGGGATCTGCGGGACCGACGCGAGCGAGTTCCTCGGCGCGCAGATGTACCCGATCGGCCGGCGGCACCCGCTGACCGCGCACGAGGGGCCGATGATCCCGGGCCACGAGTTCGCCGGGCGGGTCGAGGAGGTCGGCGAGGGGGTCGAGGGCTTCGCCGAGGGCGAGCCGGTCGTCACCGGCGCGGCGCTGTGGTGCGGGGTATGCCCGCAGTGCCGTGCCGGCCGCACCAGCATCTGCGCCCAGTACGCGACCGTCGGTCTCCATCGCGATGGCGGTCTAGCCGAGTTGGTCCGCGTTCCCGCCCACATCGTCTTTCGCGCGGCGCCGTTCGGACTCGGCGACGACGTCGCCGTGCTGACGCAGCCGATGGCGATCGCGGTGCACGCGCTGCGCCGCGGTGCGCCGTCGCCGAACGAGAACGTGCTCGTTCTCGGCGCCGGCGGGATCGGGGCGTTCCTCACCTACGCGCTCGCGCAGGCCGGAGCGACGGTCGTCGCCGCCGACGTCTCGCCGGAACGTCTCGCGATCGCGGCGCAGCTCGGCGCGCGTGAAACGGTGCGCGCGGGCGACGCCTTCGCGCTCTCGCGTGCGCTTGCAGAGCTCGGCTTCGTTCCGACCACCGTCTTCGAAGTGACTGGAATCGAGGCGGGGTTCTCCGCCGCCATCGCCGCGGTCGATCCGGGCGGGCGCGTGATCACCGTCGGGATCGCGAAGCATCCGATCGCGATCGACGCGCGGCGCGTAACGACCAAAGAGCTGCAGCTCATCGGCACCAACGCGCTGATCGGCCGCGAGGACGTGCCCGAAGCGGCGCGTCTGCTCGCGCTCGATCCCGCCGCGTGGGGCGCCGTCGCGCCGGAGATGATTCCGCTCGATCGCGTCGTCGACGACGGGATCGTGCCGATTCTCGAGGGCCGCGCGCCGCACATCAAGATGCTCGTCGCACCGAACGCCGGGACGGCACGTTCGACCTCGATGAGATAAGGACGCCACGTCATGGCGAGCTTGTCGAGCCACCCTCGTGGTCGCGCGAGCGAAGCCGAGCGCGACGACAACAGGGTGACTATGGGGGGAAATCGTGGCGTGCCGTTCGGCTTCGCTCACGGCACAGACGAGGGTCCCTCGACAAGCTCGGGATGACGGAGCTAGCTGAGCCGCACGACCTCGCTCGTCGCATACCAATCAACAGGCTCGCCAAGGTTCACGATGACGCTCTTCGTCGTCGTGTACTCGCGCCAGCCTTCGAGACCGGCTTCGCGGCCGATCCCGCTGTCCTTGAAGCCGCCCCACGGCAGCGCCGGATCGATCCGATGGTGATCGTTGATCCACACGATCCCGCACTCCAACCGCTCCGCGAGCCGCATCCCCTTCGCGGCGTCGCTCGTCCACACCGACGCCGCAAGCCCGAACTCGATGTCGTTCGCAATCCGCACCGCATCATCGAGATCGCGATACGTGATGACGCACGTCACCGGCCCAAAGATCTCGTCCTGCGCGATCCGCATCCGCGGCTGCACGTCGGTGAAGATCGTCGGCTCGTAGAAGAAGCCGCTCGCGAGCGCACCGCCGGGTCGCTTCCCGCCGCTCGCAACGGTCGCGCCTTCCCGGCGCCCGATCTCCACGTACTCTTCCGTCCGCGCAAGCTGTCTCTCGGAAACGACCGGCCCCAGCTGCGTCGCGAGATCGAGCGGATCGCCGATCCGAATCGCCGCCGCACGCGCCCGCATCTTTTCCACAAGTGCATCGCGCTGCGACTCGTGAACGAGAACCCGCGTCCCCGCAACGCACGTCTGCCCCGAAGCGATGAATGCAGCGAACGTCGCACCGGCAGCCGCCGTGTCGAGGTCGGCATCGGGAAGCACGATCACCGGCGCCTTCCCGCCGAGCTCGCACGCCACGCGCACCAGGTTTTCGCCCGCAAGCTTGGCGACGGCACGTCCGGTCTCGGTGCCGCCGGTGAGATCGAGCCGCCGCACGCGCCGATCCGTGCACAGCGCGGCGCCGGCGCCCGGACCGAACCCCGTCACGACGTTGAAGATGCCGTCGGGGATCCCGCTCTCGAGCGCGATCCGCGCCAGCTCCAGCGTCGTCAGCGGCGTATACTCCGACGGCTTGACGACGACGGCGTTCCCCGCCGCAAGCGCCGGCGCGAGCTTCTTCGTGAGGATCAGCAGCGG
>DASYFS010000127.1:0-9028 GCA_036498305.1 Candidatus Elarobacter sp.
TCGCTCTGGATCTGGGCGACCAGCGAGCGAATCTTGTTGCGGAAGGCTTCGTCGTTCTCCATCATGTCGGCGATCTTGTCGCGCGCGTACATCGCGGTCGTGTGATCTTTCTTGCCGAACTCGCGGGCGATCTGCGGGAGCGACGCGCCGGTGAGCTGCCAGGCGATGTACATCGCGATCTGACGCGGAAGCGTGACGCGCTGATCGCGCCGCTGGGCTTCCATCTCTTTCACCGAGATGGCGAAGTGCTTGGCGCAGCGTTCTTTGATCAGCGGGATCGTGACGCGATGCATCGGCGCGGCGGCGACGGCGTTCTTGAGAACTTCCCCGGCGAGGTCGACCGTGATCGGCGACTTCGTCAGCGATGCGAACGCGACGACGCGGATCAGCGAACCTTCGAGCTCGCGGATGTTCGAGGGGATGACCTTCGCGATGAAGGCCAGCACTTCGTCGGGGACCGGAACCTTCTCGGTCTCGGCCTTCTTGCGCAGAATCGCTTCGCGCGTCTCGAAGTCCGGCGGCTGGATATCGGTGAGCAACCCCCACTCGAACCGCGAGCGCAGGCGGTTCTCCAGCGTCTGGATCTCTTTGGGCGGACGATCGCTCGAGATCACCAGCTGCTTCTGCGCTTCGTGCAGCGAGTTGAAGGTGTGGAAGAACTCCTCTTGGGTCTGCTCTTTGCCTTCGAGGAACTGGATGTCGTCGATCAGGAGCACGTCGACGTGCCGATAGCGGTTGCGAAACTCGACCGTCTGATTGTTCTTGATCGCGATGATGAATTCGTTGGTGAACTTTTCGCTGGAGACGTACACGATGTTTGCGCTGGGGTTGTGCTCGAGCACGCGATGCCCGATCGCGTGCATCAGATGCGTCTTGCCGAGTCCCACGCCGCCGTACAGAAACAGCGGATTGTAGGCCATCGCGGGCGCTTCCGCGACGGCTTGCGCCGCGGCGTGCGCGAAGCGGTTCGAGTTTCCGATGACGAAATCGTCGAACGTGTAGCGCGCGTTGAGGTTGCCGATCTTGAGCTCGTCGGCCGGGGCCGGACGGGCGGCCGGGACGGCGGTCGCGGGGACCTCCGTCTCGGTGCCGGGATCGACGACGACGCGGAGCGCGATCTCCGCGCCGAGCAGATCGTGGAGAACCGACGTGATGTCGGTCTTGAGCCGGTTCTCGACCCAATCGCGCGCAAAGGTCGTCTGCACGGCCAGCACGATCTCGGACGGGGTCAACGCGACCAGCCGCATCGGCTTGAGCCACATCTCGAATACGGGCTTGTTGTAGCGGGGTTCGAGACGCTCGAGCGCCGCGGTCCAGAGACCCTCGGGCGCGACCGTGCTGGTCTGGTTCATGAAGATACCTGCTGCATAGTCCGAGCCGGCCTGCTAGGTACACGCCGGGGGAGAATGAGCATCGGGGATTGGCCTGGCGAGGGTGGCTTCCTGCGGTGTTTTCCCCCGGAGTTGTCCACTTCTCCACAGGCGCCGCCCCCCGAACTTGAGGGCTTGCGCGCCCTCTGTCCACCACCGCTTTTCGACCACGAAACGGCGTTCAATCCCGGTCGTGGCGCGGCTCGGCGGCTCGGAACACCCTGCGTCTCTCCACAGGGTTCTCCACCGTTGTGGACAACGCAGGAACGATTCTCAGCTCATAGGCTTTTCCTTGACGCTGACCGGGCGGTGCCCGTATACTGTCTTGTCGCACCACCCGGGGTCCGCCCTGGGGAATCCCACCTCAGGAGTACTCGCTCGTGAAGCGGACCTACCAGCCGCACAATCGACGCCGCAAACGCGTCCACGGCTTCCTCGAACGGATGTCCACCAAGAACGGCCGCCGCGTCCTCGCTGCCCGCCGTCGCAAGGGCCGCCATCGTCTGACGGTCTAGCGTCGCGGCCGTCCGGCCGGGATGCGCGCCTATGACTCGCTCCGCCGCCGCGGCGACTTCGCCCGCGTGACGCGACGGGGCAAACGCTCTTCGGGCGCCGCACTGACGTGCTTCGTCGCCGAGGGGCGCCGGCGTACCCGGGTGGGGATCACGGTCGCGGGAAGCGTCGGCGGCGCGGTGGTTCGCAACCGCCTGCGCCGGCGTCTCAAAGCGATCCTCGACCGCTATCCGCTCGACCGCCCGCCGTTCCGCGACGTCGTGTTCATCGCCCGGCCGGGGGCCGGCGAGCTGCCGTTCGACGCCCTCGAAGGCGAGGTGCGGCGGGTATTCGGTACACCGTGAGCCCGCTTCGCTCGACCGCGCTCGGGCTGCTTCGCCTCTACAAGCGCTTCGTCTCCCCGGTGCTTCCGCCGGCTTGCCGGTTCACCCCGACCTGTTCGGAGTATGCTGCCGAGGCGATCGAGAAACACGGAATTCTCCGCGGGGGTATGCTCGCGCTGCGTCGCTTGAGCCGATGCGGACCCTGGCACCAGGGCGGTTATGACCCGGTGCCCCTCCCGACTTCGCATCCGCACCGCCCGCGAAAGGCAACCTGAACTTCGTGCTCGCCACCCTCGTTCTCGCCGCCAACGCCCTGTTCGATCCGCTCGTCAACGCGCTCTCCGTGCTGTTGACGTCGATCCATCACATCATCCCGAACTACGGCTGGGCGCTGATCGCGCTTGCGGCGGTCGTGCGGCTGGTGCTGTGGCCGCTCTCGAACATGCAGTTCCGCTCGATGGCGGAGATGCAGAAGGTGCAGCCGCTGGTCAAGCAGATCCAGGCGAAGTACAAGGGCGATCCGCAGGCGCAAAACGCCGCGATGATGGCGCTCTACAAAGAGCACAAGGTCAACCCGCTGGCCGGCTGCCTTCCGATGCTGATCCCGATGCCGATCCTCATCGGGCTGTTCTGGGCGATCCAGAATCAGATCCAGGAGCCGCATAGCCCGTTTTTGAGCGAGCACTGGTTGTGGATCGGCTCGCCGCTCTCGGCGCAGTTCCCGCAGGTCTTCGCCGCCAACCTGGGCGTCCCGGACATCTTCCTGCTCGCCTTGTACGTCGTCTCGATGTACTTCACGGTGCGCTACGGCAGCCCGCCGTCGAGCGATCCGCAGCAGCAGCAGACGCAGAAGATGATGGCGTTCATCTCGCCTGCGATGATCGCGTTCTTCGGCTTCAAGTACCGCTGGGCGTCGGCGCTCTACATCTACTGGCTGGCGACCAACGTCTTCACGGTCGCCCAGCAGTACTTCATGTTCCGCAAGTACGGGCTGATCGGTCCCAAACGCGCGGAGACGCTCGCTGCGGCAGCCGACGAGCCCCTGCCGGCGATCGGCAAGGCTGCGAAGGCTAAGAGCGGAACAAACGACGGCGCCGCCGCAGCGGCCAACGGCAAGCGGAGCTACCGCGCGAAGAAGCGGGCCCGGCGCTAACGACCACACGAAGGATCCATGGAAGAGTACGAAGGCGGCCGCCGGCGCGGCCACGGACAACGGCGGCGCGCGGGGCGCGCTCCTGAGAAGCGCGGCCCGGCACCGGCCGGTACCGGCAGCCCGAGCGGTGAACGGCGGCCGCCGCCGCGGCGGTCCGCTCCGCCGCGCGAGCCGATGGCGGCGGTGGCACCGTCGCCCGAGCCCGAGGAGGCCAAACCCGCCCGCGCGCTGCTCGAAGAGATCCTCGCCAAGATGGGGCTCGACGACGTCGAGATCGTCTACCTCGCGCGCAGCGAGGGCGAGTACTTCGAGGTTCGGGGGCCGCGGCTTGCCTCGCTGATCGGCCGCGAAGGCAAGACGCTGGAAGCGCTCAACCTGATCTACAACAACATCATCAACGCCGGCGTGCGCAGCAACCGGCGCTACTACACGATCGACGCCGAGGGCTATCGCGCGCGGCGCGCCGATCAGCTCAAGACGCTCGCGCTCGCGACGCTCGAGCGCGTCGTGCGTGAAGCGCGGCCGATCAAGCTCGAGCCGATGCTGCCCTCCGAGCGCAAGATCGTGCACTTGGCGCTCGCCGACTCGCCGTTCGTGCGCACCGAGTCCGAAGGCGTCGAGCCCGAGCGCCGCCTCGTAGTCTACCCGAAGGCGGAATAACCGCGCAGGACGACACGATCGCCGCGATCGCGACGCCGCCGGGGCGCGGCGCGATCGCGATCGTGCGCTGCAGCGGAGCCGACGCGCGCGCGATCGCGGGGCGCGTGTTCCGCAGCCGCGAGCCGCTCGCCGATCGGCGACTGGTGTACGGCGAGATCGTCGACGTTGGCGGCGCCGTGATCGATCGCGGCCTCGCGGTCGCGATGGACGCGCCGCGGACCGTTACCGGTGAAGACGTCGTCGAGCTGCACGTGCACGGTTCGCCGGTCGTCGCGCGTGAGACGCTGCGCGCGCTCCTGCACGCGGGCGCGCGCGCCGCGGGGCCGGGCGAGTTCACGCGCCGTGCGTTTCTCAACGGCAAGCTCGACCTCTCGGCGGCCGAAGCCGTCGCCGACGTCGTCGACGCCGAGTCGCGCGCCGCCGCGCGTGCCGCGCAGGCGAACCTCACCGGCGCGCTGCGAACGGAGATCGACGCGATTCGCGCGGTGCTTGCGGAGGTTCTCGAAGAGCTCGCCGGCTCGATCGATTATCCCGACGAGGTTGCGGAACCCGACCGTTTGCGCGTCGCCGGCGTCGTCGCGGAGATCGGCGATCGCCTTAGCGCGCTGACGGGCGAGTGGGAGCGGGGGCGGCTTGTGCGCGAGGGGCTGTCGCTCGCGATCGTCGGGCCGCCGAATGCGGGCAAGTCGTCGCTGCTCAACCTGCTGCTCGGCGAAGACCGCGCGATCGTCTCCGAGCACGCCGGAACGACGCGCGACGTGATCGAGGAGCGCTTCTTCGTCAACGGCGTCCCGGTGCGCGTGATCGACACCGCCGGCCTGCGCGCGACCGACGATGCGGTGGAGCGGATCGGAATCGCGCGCGCCGAGCGCGCGCTGGCCGCGGCGGCGGTCGCGCTGGTCGTCGTCGACGGTGCGCGTCCGCTCGACGCCGATGCGCGCGCGATTCTTGCCGCGACCCGCGGCCGCGACCGCGTCGTGTTCTTCAACAAGCGCGACCTGGGAACGCTGGGCTACACCGCGCGCGATCACGCCGAGCACGACGCGCTCTCGGGCTCGGCGTTCGATCCGCGCGCACTCGCTGGGCTGCACATCGCGCTCGCGCGCTGGACGCAGGGCGCCGGCGAGATCGACCTCGCGCGGCCGCATCTTGCGTCTGCGCGTCAGGCCGATGCCGTCGCGCGCGCTCGCGAGGCGCTCGCGCTCGCGGCGGCGACGCTCGCCGCAGAGGGGCCGCTCGATCTGATCGCACCGGATTTCTTGCTCGTCGCGGCGGCGCTCGGTGAGATCACCGGTGCCGAAGCAACCGAGGCGATCCTCGACGGCGTCTTCGCGCGCTTCTGCATCGGCAAATAACGGTCATACGGCACGGCGGGGCGCCGTCGCAACGCGGCGAAGGCCTCGCGCGATGCAGACGTCGCTGCGGGTCGCCGACGACGTTGTGCTCGAGCCGCTGCGCGACGAGCACGCGGACGCGCTGGCCATGCTGATCGAAGCGAATCGCGCGCAGCTCGCGCGCTGGTTTCCGTGGGTCGCAGCCTCGCGCTCGGTCGCCGATGTCCGTGCGTTCGTCGCCTCGGTCGCGTCGCGTCATGCGGCCGGTACGGTCGACGGCTACGCGATCGTCGTCAACGGCGAGGTCGGCGGTACGATCGATCTGCACGAGATCGACCGTGCGCGGACCGAAGGCCGTCTCGGCTATTGGCTCGGCGCGCGCTTCCAACACGGCGGGGTGATGACGCGCGCCGTGCGCGCGATGGCCGAACGCGCGCTGCTCGGCGAGGGCTTCGCGCGCATCTATCTGATCGCCGCGGTCGAGAACGCGGCTAGCCGCGCGGTCGCCGAGCGCGCCGGCTTCGCGCTGGAACGGATCGCGCCGGACGGTGCGCCGACCGGGAACGGCTATGCCGACGCCGCGGTCTACGTGCTGACGGCCGCCGCGCTGCGTGCTACGATAGCCGACGGTTCATGAGCAGCCCAGCGCGCGGTGACGACGCCGCGGTCATCGTCGTCGGCGGCGGCCATGCCGGCTTCGAAGCGGCGCTCGCCGCGGCGCGCCTCGGCGCGGAGACGATCCTCGTCACCGGCGATCCGCAGCGGATCTGCACGCTCGCCTGCAACCCCTCCATCGGCGGGAGTGCGAAGGGCCAGCTGGTTCGGGAGATCGACGCGCTCGGCGGCGAGATGGCGAAGGTTACCGATCGGGTCTCGCTTCACGCGCGCTTTCTGAACGAGTCGAAAGGCCCGTCGGTGCGCGCGCTCCGGGCACTGGCCGACAAGCCGGCGTATGCCCGCGTCGCCCGTGAAACGGTGGCGGCGCAGCCGGGGCTGACCATCGTCGAGGGGATGGCGGAGAGTGTCGACGTCGCCGGCGGCGCGGTACGCGGCGTCGGGCTCGCCGGCGGCCGGACGCTGCGGGCACCGAACGTCGTCCTGGCGACGGGAACGTTCCTGGGCGGCAAGACTTTTCGCGGCGACGAGGTTCGGGCCGAGGGCCGGTTCGGTGAGGCGCCCGCGATCGGGCTCTCCGCCTCGCTGGCGCGGCTCGGCTTCCCGCTCGCGCGCTTGAAGACGGGGACCCCACCCCGCGTCGACCGCGGCTCGCTCGACCTCAGTGCGATGCAGGAGCAGCTCCCGAGCACCGTCCCGCTGCCGTTCTCGTACGCGAGCCTCCCGCGCTTCGCCGGGCCGCAGCTCCCATGCTGGATCGTCGACACCAACGAGCGGACGCACGCGCTCGTTCGCGAGAACCTGCACCGCTCGCCGCTCTACGGTCTCGACCTGATCCGCGGGATCGGGCCACGCTACTGCCCGTCGATCGAAGACAAGGTGGTCAAGTTCGCGCACAATCCGACTCACCAAGTCTTCGTCGAGCCGGAGGGGTGGGACGAGCCGACGTTCTACGTCGGCGGCTTCTCGACGTCGCTTCCCGCCGACGTTCAGCTCGCGATGCTGCGCACGCTGCCGGGGTTCGCCGACGTCGTCGTGCTGCGCCCGGGCTATGCGGTCGAGTACGACTTCGTGCAGCCGACCGAGCTCGATGCGAGCCTCGAGACGCGGCGCGTCGCGGGACTCTTCCACTGCGGCCAGCTCAACGGGACCAGCGGTTACGAGGAGGCGGCGGCGCAAGGGCTCGTCGCGGGGATCAATGCGGCGCTTCGCGCGCATGGCCGGGCGCCGCTGCGGCTCGGCCGCGAGCAGGCGTACATCGGCGTGTTGATCGACGACCTGGTGACCCGCGGCGTCGACGAGCCGTATCGGATGCTCACCTCACGCGCCGAGCATCGCGTCGTGCTGCGTCACGACAACGCGGATACGCGGCTGACGCCGGTGGGCCGCGAACTCGGGCTCGTCGACGACGCCGCGTGGTCGTCGTTCGAGGAACGGCAGGCGATGCTGACTGCGGGTCGGCGCGCCGCCGAGACGACGCGCGCGCCGGCGACGATCGGGGCGAGCGCGATGGCGCCGGGCGCTCGACTCGCCGACGCGCTGCGCCGGCCGGAGCTTTCGATCGCCGACGTGCTGCCGCACTTTCGCGTGCCGGTCGATGCGGCGATCGGAACGCGGATCGAGATCGAGCTGAAGATGGACGGCTACGTGAAGCGTCAGCAAGAGGCGATCGACCGCGCCGCCCGTGACGAAGCCGTCGTTCTGCCGTCCGCGATCGACTACGGCACGATCCGCGCGCTCTCGCACGAGGCGCGGCAGAAATTCGAGCTGACGCGACCGCGGACGCTCGGCGCCGCGCGCCGCATCCCGGGGATCACGCCGACCGACGTCGCGCTGTTGAGCGTGCACGTCCACCGGCTCGCGCGCGAACCGGCGTGAGCCGCGGCGCGCCGCTGCCCGATCCTGCCGCGCTCGCCGCGCTGACCGCGGGCGGGGTCGATCCGGCGCTCGCCGAGCGTCTCGCAGTGTATGCTGCGCTCGTCCTCGATGCGAACCGCCGGCTCAACCTCACCGGCGCGAAAGACGGCGGCGCGTTCGCCGCGCACCTGCTCGACGCGTTGACGCTGCGCGACGACGTCGCGTCGCCGCTCATCGACGTCGGCTCGGGCAACGGCGTTCCCGGCATCCCGCTCGCGCTCGCGACCGGCGCCGCGGTGACGCTGCTCGAGCCGATCAAGAAGCGCGCGGCGTTTCTGCAATCGGCGCTGCAAACGCTCGCCATCGTCGGCAACGTGATCGCCGAGCGCGCCGAGGACGCGGCGCGCGAACCGGCGTTGCGCGGCACGTTCGCCGCCGCGACGGCGCGCGCGGTCGCATCGGCGCCCGCCGTCGCCGAGCTGACCGTTCCGTTTCTGGCGATCGGCGGAAAAGCGCTGCTGCAGCGCGGTTCGCTCGACGCCGGCGAACGTAACGCCGTCGCCGATGCGGCGCTCGTGCTGGGCGCGGAGCTCGTCGAAGAGCGTCAGCTCGACGGCGAACGCCGCATTCTCGTGCTCGTCAAACGCGCGCCGACGTCGCCGCGCTTTCCGCGCAAGAACGGGACGCCCGCGAAACGTCCGCTCTGCTTGCAGTAGCCCGCGTCAGCCCTCGCCGCGAACGATCGACGCCACTTCCTCGAGCAGCACCCGCAGACGATCGGCGCGGAGCACGCTGGCCGTCGCCGTCTGCGCGAGCAGTTGATTTTGCAGGGTCTCCCACACGGCGTCTGGATCCGATGCGTCCGTCTTTTGTTTGAAGAACTCGATCCAGGAACGAGCTTCAATTCCCGCGACTGGCGTGCGCCGCATCGATTTCGTGTATGCGTCGGTCAGGACGCCGATGCGCGCGATTCGTCCGAAGTTGCCTCCCTGGTCGTATGCCGCCGCGTCGTTAATGCCGGTTTTAGAATCGGGATACGGGGTGATCCGGCCAGCTGGCTTGACGACGCCCTTCGCGCCCTTCGAGCCGCGCCCAAACTCCCACCAATGGTTTCGGTACTGCGCCGCATATCGGGCCGAAACGACGAAGGGTTCCAGGACGACGGGGGATCCGGAAAGCACATTTTTCAGATGCCACGGAACG
>DASYFS010000128.1:0-6736 GCA_036498305.1 Candidatus Elarobacter sp.
AGCTCGGGATGACGGAGCACGCTTAGCGCGGCAGCGCGCGAGCTACATATCCTCGCCCTTGCCGGCGCGCGGGCTCGGCGTCACCGCCGGGTTCTTATCGGCGAACTGCCCCAGCGGATTCGGCACCACCCATACCGGCACGTCGTAGATCGCCGGATACAAGAAGACGGAACTCACCAGCGCCGGATCCTTCACCACGCCGAGCTTCACCAGCCCGTCCGCCGTCGGATGCTCCACGTCGCCGACCGTCGCGTAGTTCTTCGCGCTGACGGCCTTGCCGTACGTGCACTTCTTCGCCGCATCGCACAGGATGTAATGGACGTGCGCGCCGGGCGCGATGTCGCGCGTCGGCTGCATTCCTAGAATCGAAGGCCGCGCGGGCTTCGGGGCGGGCGTCGCCGCGGCGTCACGGCGGACGCTGAAATCCGCTCCGATGAGCCGCCCGTTGACGTCGTACCACAGCTGCGCCGGAACGTCGGGATCGGTCGTATTCCACGCGGCGGCGTTCGCGTAGCTGATCGCCCCGGTCTCGTCCTCGTTGGTGAAGCGCACGTACCCGGCCTTAACCGCGGCCGCAGGGTTCGGATAGCGCTGCGGCAGATCGCGCATGATCTTCGCGAGCAAGCTGCTCTCCGCGGGATTTGCCGCAGGAGCCGGCGTCGGCGCGGCCGCCGGGGTCGCCATCGGCATCGACATCTGCGCTTCGGCGGCGCGGGCGAGGCCCAGGCCGAGCCCCAGCGCGAGGGCACACAAGACGAAACGGCGAGCGTTCATGCTCGCCGCTTCGTGAGGCTGCTCAGCGTATCTTCGTCGGCGGCGGGGTCGGCGCTGAAGTCGCCGCCGGGCTGGCCGCGGCGCTCGCCGACGGCGAGGGCGACGGCGTGAAGGTGCGCGGCGCGCGTGGGCCCATCGACGCGGGCGGCGGCGTGCGCGCCGGGGTCGGCGTGTAGTACGATGCGGGCCGGTCGGTGGAGAGCTTGAACGGAAACTCGACCCGGATCGAGAGCCGGTCGCCGAGGTGATCGATCGCGGCCAGGGTGCGGGCGTGGATCAGCGTCCCCTCGGTGACGGGGAGCGTGATCGCCTCCACCGGCTTGAGCGGCATCAGCCCGAGACTCGGCAGCTGGAACCGCTCCAGCGCGATCCCGGTCTCGCGGTGCCCGTTGGTGTCGTTGACGTACTGGTACACGGCCAGCCGCGCGGTGGTCCCCGCCGGTGCGACGGTGATGCCGTCGACGATCAGCGGATCGCGCAGCTTGAGGGTGTCGCTGGAACCGGGGCGCGTTCCGGCGTCGAGCCGGCCCGCGGAAACGAAAACGACCGCCGTGCCGGCCGGTAGCATGTGCGGCGGCGACTCGGCGGTCGCGACGGTGAGTCCAAACAGCAGGAAGGCCGTCACGATGACGGCCGCCCGCATTCCCAGGACTCGGGGGATCAGGACGCCTTCTTTTCCGCTGCGGCGGCGGCTTCGGCGGCGGCCTTCTTTCCCTGCTCGATCAGAGCTTTGACCTTCTGGCCGCCCTTCTGACCGATCGTTTCGTAGAACTCCGGGCCGTACCGATCGCGAGTTGCCTCGCCGCCCTTCTTGCCGCCCTTCTTGCCGATCGCTTCGTAGAAGGCATGGCCGTGGGCTTTCTTGGTGGCCTGACCGCCCTTGCGGCCGATCATTTCGTAGAACTCGGGACCGTACTTTTTCTTGACCGTTTCGCCGCCTTTTTGGCCTGCTTCGCGGACGGACATTCCGCTACCGGTCTTCCGTTCGGGGGTTGTGGACATTAGTAGGAGTGAACCTCGTGGATGAAAATCGACCTGTTCCAGTAACGTAAGCGAACCCATGGAAGTTGTCGGCGGGAAAAGCGCTTGCGTCAAGGCCCGGGTGCTCCTCGCATGCGCGACGGTCGTAGCCGCTTCATGCGTCGTCCTCGCGCCGGTTGCTGCTGCTCCGGGCGAGCAGCCGTCGTACCGGCGATTGGTTGAGCTGGAAAGTACTCGTGCCTTCTCCGACGAGCTGACCGTTGCGCTGGCGTCCGCTGACGCTAGCCTAGCGGGGCGGGCCGCCCTTGCCCTCGGTCGAACCGAGGACACGCGCGCGGCCGGACCTCTACATAACGCGACCGGGGCCAAAGACGTTTCGCTTCGGGCCCTGGCTGTGTACGCTTACGGGCTGTTGGCTGGGAAGGGCCTCATAGCGAGCGAGGTGCCCTCCCGGGCGTTGAACGATCGCGCCCCCAGCGTCCGCATCGCCGGAATCGACTGCGCCTGGCGCGCGAAGGCGGCGAAGATCGCCGGCGCCGACGAGCTGGCGACCCCGCTGGTGCGGCTGCTCGGGAGAGATCGCGAGCGGATCGTCCGCGCCAGGGCGGCGACCGCCCTTTCGGCTTGGCGCGACGACCAAGAGGCCGCGACGATCGCGGCCGCGCTCGAGCGGGCCTTCCTTCACGAGCACAACCCGACGGTACGCTGGCACGAGGCCTGGACGCTGCGCCGGGCGTACGCCGCCCTGACCAGCGTCTCGACGATCCGGGCCGGGCTCGGCGACCGCGACGAGACGGTGCGGATCCAGTTCGCCGACCTGGTCGGCCGTCGCAAGGGGACGCACGAGGCCGCCTGGCTCGAGCCGCTGCTGGCGGATCCGTCCTGGCGCGTCCGCGAACAGGCGATCGAGAGCATCAAAGTCCTCGCCGGCGGCCAGCGCACCGAGCACCTCACCGCGATCCCCGACAGCGTTGTTACGCCGTCGCCGGCGCCCGCCGACACCAGCGCGCCGCTGCCGCGCCCCGCGGGTCTGGGACCCGTTCGCAAGCCGGTCGCGGCCGACGCCCGGCTCGACCTGCCGCTGCGGGCGGCGACCGCGGCCGAGATGGACGGCCCGATGGCGGGACCGCACCCGCGCGTCCGCATCGGGACCACCAAGGGGACGATCGTCGTCCGCCTCTACCCCGAGTGGGCGCCGCTGACCGTCGCGAACTTCCTCAACCTCAGCGAGCGCGGCTACTACGACGGGCTGCGCTGGTTCCGGATCGTCCCCGACTTCGTCGTCCAGACCGGCGACAAGACCGACACCGGCGACGGCGATGCGGGCTACATGATCCCGGCCGAAGAGAATCCGCTCGAGCAGCGGGCCGGCGTGATCTCGATGGGCCTCAACTACACCGAAGGCGCGAACCCGGGGCCGATCCGCGACTCCGCCGGGACGCAGTTCTACATCACGCTCTCGCCGCAGCTCCACCTCGACCGCGACTTCACCGTCTTCGGCGAGGTCGAGTCGGGCTTCGCAACGCTCGGCCGTCTCATCGAGAGCGACCGCATGACGAAGGTCGAGCGGATCGGCGACGACTAGCGCGAGAGCATCGAGCGCAGCGCGAAGAGCGCGTTCTCCGGCCGCTCGGTGATCCGGCGGTAGAAGTAGCCCGCCCAGTGCGTCCCGTACGGGACGTAGACGCGCAGCCGGTAGCCGGCGGCGACGAGCCGCCGCTGCACCTCGGGGCGCACGCCGTAGAGCATCTGGAACTCGAAGCGGTCGCGCCCGATCTCGCGCTCGCGCACGAACGTCTCGACCGCCGCGATGATCCGCTCGTCGTGCGTCGCGATGCCGGGGTAGGTCCCGCGCTCGAGCAATGCCTCGGCCGACCGCATGAACTCGCGGCGGATCGTCGGCATGTCCTTGAACGCCACGGCGGGCGGCTCGCCGTAGGCGCCTTTGCAGAGACGCACCCGCGCGCCGAGCGCGATCATCCGCTCGACGTCGGCGGGGGTCCGCTTCAGGTACGCCTGGAGGACCGGCCCGACCGATCGCGTCTCGGCGAAGGCGCGCTCGAAGACGCGCAGCGTGGCGTCGGTGACGGCGCTCCCTTCCATGTCGATCCGCACGAAGGGATCGCGGTTCTGCGCGGCGTCGGCGAGGATCCCGCGCAGGTTCGCGAGCGCGTAGTCCTCGTCGACCAGCAGGCCCATCGCGGTGAGCTTCACCGAGACGTTGGTGTCGACGCCGCGGGCGCGGATCGCGCCGAGCAGCTCGAGGTAGGCGTCGCGCGTCCGCTCGGCCTCGGCGCGCTGGGTCACATCCTCGCCCAGGAAGTCGAGCGTCGCGGTCATCCCTTGGGCGTTGAGCGCCGCCACCGCGTCCATCGCCTCCGCGACGGTCTCGCCGGCGATGAACCGCTTGGCGAGAAAGAAGAACCGTTGCTGAAAAGCCGGGGTCTGGATCACGTCGAGGACTGCCACGACCCGGCGCCTTCGGGGATGATCCGAACCGCCCCTCGGGGTACCTGAGGCGGGATGGATCCCGGTCGCTTTTCATTGTCTTTGCAAAACGGTCGTAGGCGACGGACGGGCGACTCGGGAACCGGGCGGAATGCGGTGGCGTGTCCTGGTCGCAGACGACGACCCGGAGATCTGCACGTTGATCAAGACGATCCTGTCCAAGGGACCGTACGAGATCACCATGTGTCACGATGCCGAGAGCGCGCTCGTGCACATCAAGCGCGACGAGCCCTACGACATTCTGATCAGCGACTTCATGCTGCCGGGGATGTCGGGGATCGAGCTGATCGGCCGCGTCCGTCAGAATCCGCCGACCGCGCGCATCCCGATCGTGATGATCAGCGGCCACAACAACTACGCGATGGACTCGCGCGCGAAGTCCGCCGGCGCGAACGCGTTCCTGAACAAGCCGTTCACGCTCTCGCAGCTGCGCACGACCGTGCATCAGCTGCTGAACGACCCGCTCCACTCGGTTCTGGGCGCGTAACCGCGCGCGGAGTCCGCGCGTGACGGCTGCTGCGATCCTCAAGATCGTGGTCGTCGCGCTCTCGCTCGGGCTCGACGTCTTCGCGGTCTGCATCGGCGTCGGAACGCGCGGCACCGATCGCGGCGTGAAGATTCGGATCGGCGTGGCGTTCGCGACCGCCGAGGTGACGATGACGCTGATCGGCGTCGCGGTCGGACACGTCGCGGGCTCCCTGCTCGGCGATACCGCCGGGTACATCGGCTTCGCCGCGCTGATCGGCGTCGGCGGCTACATGACGTACGAGGCGCTGCACGGAACCGAGGAAGGTGGCGGTTTCGATCTCTCGCGCGGCTGGGGGCTCATCTTGGGCGCGCTGTCGATCAGCTTGGACTCGCTGGGGATCGGGTTCTCGATCCTCTACATCGGCGTGCCGCTCATCGTCAGCGTCTGCTTCATCTTCGCCGCGTCGATTCTCGCGACGACGCTGGGCCTCGCGCTGGGACGGCGGCTGGGCGCCGCGATGGAAGAGCGCGCCGCGCTGCTGGCGGGGATCATCCTCGTCCTCACCGGGCTGACCTTTGCCGGGCTCAAGTACTTCAACGTCGGCGCCTGAGGCGCTGTACGCGCTCGCGACCGCCGCGGCGCGGAGCGTCGTCGTCGTCGGCACCGCGAAGAACGTCGGCAAGACGACGACGTTCAACGCGCTGCGCGCGATCGCGCTGCGGCACGGCGAGCGCATCGGCGTCTCGTCGATCGGCCGCGACGGCGAGCCCTCCGACGCGCTCGATGCCGAGCCGAAGCCGCGCGTGCGCCTCGCGCCGGGGACGATCGTCGCGCTGCCGGCGGGGATCCTTCCGCGCAGCCCCGCGTTGCAGATTCTCGGGACCGGCGCTGCGAGCGCGCTCGGGACGATCGTGTTCGCGCGCGTCGTCCTGCCGACGACCTGCGAGATCGCCGGACCGCCGACCGCGCGCGCGATGCGGACGACGATCGACCGGCTGCGCGCGCTGTGCGCGGGCCCGGTGTTCGTCGACGGCGCGATCGACCGCATCGCGCCGCTTGCGGGCGGTGACGACGCAGTGATTGTGGCGACGGGAGCCGCCAGCGGCGCGACCGTCGCGCGCGTCGCGGCGGCGGCCGCCGAAACCGTCGCGCGGCTGACGCTCCCGGGGCGCGATGCGTCGCGCGAACGCGAGCAGGTCGTGCGCATCGACGGCGCCCTCGACGCGCGCGACGCCGAGGAGCTGATCGCGAACGCTGCCGGAGCGACGGTCGTCGTCGACGATCCGACGCGGATCGCCGTGCGCGGCGCGCTGTTCGCACGGCTGCGCGGCGTCGTCGACCTGCGCTGCGAGCGGCCGCTGCGGGTCGTCGCCTGCACGACCTCGCCGGTCGGACGCGACGCCAGCCTCGCGCCGCGCGCGCTGGTGGAGGCCGTCGCCGCGGCGACCGGGCTGCCGGTGTTCGACGTCGTCGCGGATCTGTGCGCGGCATGATCGTCGACGCGACGACCGCGGAGCGGATCGGACTCGACTGGCTGCGTGACGCCGTGGCACCGGTCGGCGCGTTCGGCCGCCGCCACGACGAGCAACGCGCCCCGTACGCGCCGGGCGACGAATCCGCAGCGCACGCCGAGATCGCCGATGTCGTCGCGCTTGCCGAGCGGCTCGATGTGGACGAGACCGCGCGAGTCCGCGCCGCGCTGCGGGCCGTCCCCGAGCCCGGTCCGATCGTCGCTCGCGCACGCGTCGGTGACCGTCTCGACGACGCCGACTTCTACGAGCTCGGCCGTTTCGTCGATGCCGTCGACGCGCTCGCCCGGGCGTGGAACGCCGCAGGCGGGGACGACGGCCGGCTGCCGGCGCGCCTGGACGCGCTCCGCGCGCTGCTCGCGCCCGGTCGCGACGGCGGGACGTTCTACCTCGCCGACGCGTTCGCACCTGGTCTGCGCGCCGCGCGCGCTGCGCTCGCCGCGGCGGAAGGCGCGTTCGAGGCCGAACGCGAGCG
>DASYFS010000129.1:0-1548 GCA_036498305.1 Candidatus Elarobacter sp.
GATCGACGGTCTGCACGCGCGCGGTCCCGTCGACGTGAACGACGGCCTCCAGCTTGTCGCGCCACGCGTGGTGCACGTTGTGGACGAAGAGCATGTACGGCGAGGGAAACGGTCCGTCGAACATCGCCGGCGCGTGCTCGAGCAGCGTCATCGGCGCGACCGGGCGAAACTGCTCGCGTCCTTTGACGTCGTTGAGCCGGCGCAGCGTCGCGGCGTGTCGCGGGTTGGCGAACAGCGAACGGTGGCCGAGCGCGCGCGGGCCGTATTCGCTGCGGCCCTGGAACCACGCGACGATCCCGTCGCGCGCGATCACGTCGGCGGCCGCGGCGGCGATGTCGGGCGGCGCCGTGTAGCGGACGTCGGCCTCGTCGAGCAGCGCGCGGATCTCTTCGTCGTTCCACTCGCGACCGAGCGCCGCGGAACCCATCGGCCGTACCTCGTCCCCCATCGCGCGCGCGACGTAGAGCGCCGCGCCGAGCGCGGTCCCGGCGTCCCCCGCGGCCGGCTGGATCCAGACGTCGTCGAACGGGCCGCGCTCGGCGACGTACGAGTTCGCGACGACGTTGAGCGCGACGCCGCCGGCGAGGACGAGCGCGCGCATCCCCGTGCGCCGATGGAGCCAGCAGGCCAGGTCGAGGATTGTCTCCGCAAGCGCCGCCTGCAGGCTGGCGGCGAGATCGGCGTGCGCGGCAAAAAACTCCGCGCCGTCGCCGCGCGGCTCGACGAACGCGCCGAATTCGATCGGGAGCGCGACGAAGCCGCCGTCGCCGTCATGGTGCATCCGTTCACCGATCTCCGCATACCAGCGCGGCCGGCCGTATGAGGCGAGCGCCATCACCTTGTACTCGTCCGAGCTGCGCTGGAAGCCGACGTGCATCGTGAGCTCCTCGTAGCGCAGCCCGAGCGAGTGCGGGAGCGCGACGCGCCGCAGCACCTCGAGCTCGCCGCCGCGCACGACGCCGGACATGAACGACGTCTGTTCGCCGCGCCCGTCCATCACCATCACCGCGCAGTCGCGATGCGGCCCCGCCAAGTACGCCGATGCTGCGTGCGCGACGTGGTGCGGGACGTAGCATACCTTCGCCGGATCGGCGCCCGGCAGCGCGCTCGCGATGAAGCCCGGCGCGCGCCGCACGAAGTACGTGCGCAGCGACTCCCACTCGTTCTCGTGCAGCGCGCCCTCGGCCGGCGCCGCAAGCTCCGGATCGTACGAATATGCGATCGCGTCCAGTTCGTGCGGACGTACGTTGCCGTACCGAAGCGCCCAGCGCGCCGCTTCTTCCGGCAACTCCCACGTCGAGAACGGAACGCAGGGCTTGCCGTGCTTGCGCCGCGTGAAGCGCTCTTCTTCGGCAGCGGCGACGATGGTGCCGTCGACGACAAGCGCCGCAGCCGGATCGTGAAAAACCGCGTTGATGCCCAACACGCGCATGCACGGAGAATCCCCGCCGAGCATAAAAGGGGAAACACTCTTATCCGTCCGGCAGTCGAGCGACGGGAGCGCCGCGCAAGCCGCGATTCTTTAGGGAAAGAACGATGCGCGGAGAT
>DASYFS010000130.1:0-9670 GCA_036498305.1 Candidatus Elarobacter sp.
CGCTGTATCGCCGGGCCGAACGCGGCGCGCTCCGCCGCGACGAGCGCCGCCCGCAGCGTCTGATCGGAGACCGTCGCGAGCGCGTCGCGCAGCGTCGCGCCGGGCGTGCTGCCGGCGGCGGTGAACAGCGCGCCGCGTAAGCCCAGCAGCGCGCCGTCGGCGGGCGAGGTGCGATACGCGCGCAGCGCGTCGGCGACGGCGTCGCGCGGCGTCCGGGCCGCAGGCGGCGGCGTCATGATCGGCGCCGGCGCCCTAACCGCGGCGCGCACGGGCTGAGGGACACGGCTGCGAACGATGGAGACCGCGACAATCGTCGCGACAATCACCGCGATCACGGCGACGATCGCGACCGCGGCGAGCGCGAGCCATTTCGCGGCTGCGAGCAGGCCGCCGAGACCGTAGGCCGACGCGACACCCGGGATCCCAACGACGACGCGAACCGGGTTGCTCGAGAAGCGCGACGGCTTGTGCGTCTTGGCGTCGACGGCGTCGAGATACGCCGGCGCGAACGTATACGTCCCCGCCAGCGACGACTGCAGCGTCAGCGTCTCGACGACGGTCGTTCCCGCCGGGCCGGCCGTGACGCGGCGCTCGTCACCGAGGATCTGCATCGTGCCGACGTCCGGGATCACCAGCTCGTCGAGCGCGGCGACGCGCTCGCGCACGCGCACCTCGATCGCGAGGTGAAACGTCTGGCCGACGTCGACGCGCGCGTGGTCGGCCCGCATCGTGAGCGCGTCGACGTGCAGCGTGCGCAGGCTCTGCGCCCGGCTCGGCACGGCGACCGCGAGCGCGGCGAGCACCAGCGCCGCCGCCGCTAGCGCTCGACCTGATCGAGCCATCGCGCGAACAGCCGCCGCGCGTCGAACGGGCCGGGCGAGGCTTCGGGGTGGAACTGCACCGCTTCGATCGGAAGCGTCCGGTGGCGGAACCCTTCGTTGGTCCCGTCGTTGAGGTTGACCATCGTCGCTTCGAGATCGGCCGGCAGCGACGAGCCGTCGACGGCGTAGCCGTGGTTGTGCGCCGTGACGAGCACCTCGTCGTGCAGGAGGTCCTTCACCGGCTGGTTCCCGCCGCGGTGCCCGTACTTGAGCTTGTACGTCGTCGCGCCCATCGCCAGCGCCAAGAGCTGGTGGCCGAGGCACACGCCGAAGATCGGCTTGCGCCCGATCAGCTCGCGCAGCGTCTCGACGGTCCCGGCGAGGTCTTGCGGATCGCCCGGACCCGGCGAGACGACGACCGCGTCGGGGTTGTGCGCCATGATCTCGTCGCTGGTCGCTCCGAACGGCATAACGGTGACGCGCGCGTCCAGTGCGGTCAGGTCGCGGATGATCGCGCGCTTCACGCCGCAGTCGACGAGCACGACGTGCTTCGCGCCGTCGCCGACGGTCTGCCCGGCGGCGTACGCGTCGGCGACGCTGGCGACGAGACCCTTCGTGGTCGCCTCGCGAACGTAACGCGCCAGCGTTGCGTCGACGTGCGCGATCGCTTCGTCGCCGACGGCGAGCGCCGCCGCGATCGTCCCGTGCTCGCGCAGCGCGATCGTGAGCGCACGCGTGTCGACGCCGACGATCGTGCGCACCTGCTGCTCGTCGAGCCAGGAGCCGAGGTCCATCTTCGCGGCGTAGTGCGACGGGTGCGCCGCGAGGTGCTTGATGACCGTCCCCGCGACGCACGCGTGCGGATGCTGCGACACCGTGCCGCTGACGCCGTAGTTGCCGATCAGCGGATACGTGAAGGCGAGGATCTGCCCGGCGTACGACGGGTCGGTGATCGCCTCTTCGTAGCCGGTCATCCCGGTATAGAAGACCGCCTCGCCGAGCGCGACGCCGGTCGTCGCGAGGCCGGTGCCGTCGAAGCGCGTACCGTCCGCCAGCAGCAGCGTCGCAGCGTTGCTCATGCGTTGGCCTCTTCCCGCGGGAGCGTGCGGCCGTGCTCGAACACGACCACCCCGTCGACGACGGTCGCAAGCGCGCGGCGCGGAAGCGTCATCCCGTCGAACGGCGTGTTCTTCCCCTTCGAATGAAACAGGCGCGCGTCGACCGTCCAGGGGCGGTCGGCGAAGACGGTGACGTCGCCGGCGCTGCCGATCGACAGCGTCCCGCCGTGCACGCCGAGGATGCGCGCGGGGTTCACCGAGAGCAGCTCGACGAAGCGCTGCAGCGGCAGCTCGGGGAGCGCGAGCGCGTACGCGCCCAGCGCGATCTCGAGCCCGCTGAACCCGACCGGCGCGGACGAGAGCAGCAACGCCTTCTCCTCGAGCAGATGCGGCGCGTGGTCGGTCGCGAAGACGTCGATCGTCCCGTCGAGGACGGCGGCGCGCAGCGCGTCGCGGTCGTGGGCGCCGCGCAGCGGCGGGTTCACCTTCGTGTCGGCATGATAGTCGTCGAAGCGGTCGTCGAGAAAGACGAGATGGTGCGGCGTCACTTCGCAGGTGACGGTGACGCCGCGCGAGCGCATCCAGCGGATCAGCTCGAGCGACTGGGCCGTCGAGACGTGGGCGATGTGCCAGGCCTTCGCGGTGTCGCCGGCGATGAGCAGATCGCGCGCGACGATCACGTCCTCGGCGAGCGCCGGCGAGCCGTCGAGGCCCAGTCGCATCGACGGCGGCCCCTCGTTCATGACCGCGTCGCCCTTGAGGTCCGGGTCTTCGCAGTGCGAGATGAAGACGTGCGGGAGGTCGGCGGCGTAGCGCGCCGCGTTGCGCAGCACGCGCGCATCGCGCGGCGTCGAACCGTCGTCGCTGAATGCGACGCAGCCGGCGTCGGCGAGCAGATGGTACGGCGCGAGCTCGCTCCCGGCGCGGCCCTTGGTGATCGCGCCGACCGGATAGACGCGCGCCAACGCCGCCTGCTCCGCACGCCGGATGACCTCCGAGACGATCGCCGCCGAATCGAGCGCGGGCTCGGTGTTGGGCATGCACGCGACCGCGGTGAAGCCGCCGGCGACCGCTGCCGCCGAGCCGGTCGCGATGGTCTCCTTATGCGTCTGTCCGGGCTCGCGCAAATGCACGTGCATGTCGATGAAGCCCGGCGCAACGATCGCGCCGCCGGCATCGACGACCCGCGCGCCGTCGGCATCGACGTGCTCCGCGATCTGCGTCACGAACCCGTTCTCAATAACGACGTCGCGAATCGCATCGATCCCCTGCACCGGATCGACGACCCTACCGCCCTTAACGACCGTCTTCACGCTGGTACCGGGACGTTGTTGACGAGAAAATCGAGGACGGACATCCGCACGAAGACGCCGTTATGGACTTGGGCGACATAGCGCGAGCGCGGATCCTCCAGCACGTCGTCGGTGAGCTCGACTCCACGGTTGTATGGACCCGGATGGAGGATCACGCTGTTGGCGGGGAGCGCCCGAAGCCGATGGCGGTTCAATTGGTAGCGCTGGGTGTAGTCGTCGAGCGACGGCAGCAGGCCGGCCGTGATCCGCTCGCGCTGGATGCGCAGCATCATCACCGCGTCGAGCTGCGGCAGGATCGCGTCGAGGTCGCGCTCGATCCGCAGGCCGTCGTGCGCGAAGGCGTCCGGGAGCAGCGTCGCCGGGCCGACGAGCGTGACGTCGATCCCGAGCATCCGCATCCCGACGATGTTCGAGCGCGCGACCCGCGAGTGCAGGATGTCGCCGACGATTGCGACCCGCAAGCCTTCGAAGCGGCCGAATTCCTGGCGCAACGTCATCAGGTCGAGCAGCGCCTGGGTCGGGTGCGCGTGCGTGCCGTCGCCCGCGTTCACGACGTGGCCGTCGAACGCGTCGGCGAGCCGGCGCGCGAACCCGGATTCCGGATGACGCACGACGATCACGCGCACCCCGATCCCGCGCAGCGTCAGCGCGGTGTCGGCGATCGTCTCGCCCTTGCCGAGGCTCGAGGCGCCCGGCGCGAACGAGATCACGTCGGCGCCGACGCGCTGCTCGGCGAGGGTGAACGACGTCGCCGTCCGCGTCGAAGCTTCGAAGAAGAGGTTCAGCACCGGGACGCCGGTCAGAAGATCGCGCGGCGGAAGCGCGTCGCGAAATGAGACGGCGCGGTCGAGAACGCCGACGAGCTCTGCGGGGTTCAGATCGTCGACGTCGAGCAGACTACGCGGCGCCACGATCCTCGTCGGAGACGGTCACGGCGTCCGCGTCGCTGCGCTGCGCAGCGAGCACGACGTCGATGTGCTCGCGGCGGCTGGTCGGGATCGCCTTCCCGACGTAATCGCCTTGGATCGGAAGCTCGCGCAGCCCGCGGTCGATCAGCACGGCGAGACGAATCGCTTTGGGCCGGCCGAGATCGGTCACCGCGTCGAGGGCGGCGCGCACGGTGCGGCCGGTGTAGAGCACGTCGTCGACCAGGACGACGGTCGTCCCGGTGATCGTGCTGCGGATCTCCGACTCGGGGAGCTCGCGCGCTACGTCGTCGTCGCGGTAGAGGTTGACGTTGAGAAAGCCCAGCTCAGGCGCGGAGCCGCGGATCTCGGCGATCTTCGAGGCGAGCCGTCGCGCCAGCCCTTCGCCGCCGCGCCGGATACCGAGCAGCAGGAGCCCTCCCTGGACGTCTTCCGGCTCGACGATTTGGTGGGCCATACGCGCGATCGCCCTTTCGACCTCGTCGGAGGACATCAGCACGCGCCGTCTGGCGACCGCGGTCTGCATCACGCGACCGTTCGGCGCCGACGGTCGCTTTTGCCTTGCGCGCCGCGGCGGGGAAGCAAGCCCGCCGGGCGAACGGCGGCCAAGGCACCCGGATCCACGATTCGAGGAGAGCTCTGATGCGCATTTCCCTGACCGTCCTCGCCCTCGCCGCAGCGCTGTGCGCGCCGGCGCTGGCGCAATCGACGCCCGCCCCCGCCCCGGCGAACTATCCCAACGGCGGCACCCCGGAGCAGGCGCCGTTCGTGACGCCGTACGGCCCGCCGATCACCGCCGATCGCGCGCAGCGCGTCGCCGCCGCCGTGATGGCTGAAGCGGCGAAGCACCCGAGCTGGCAGTTCAACATCGCCGTCGTCGACCCGAACGGCGACCTCGTCTACTTCTACCGCATGCCCAACGCGCAGATCGCGTCGACGACGATCGCGATCAACAAGGCATACACCGCGGCGCGTTTCCGGCGCGAGACGCGGGTCTTCTACAACGCGATGGAAGGCGGACACCCCTACGTGGCGACGCTCGATCCGCGGCTGACCGCCTCGCCCGGCGGAATCCCGCTGGTCGAGAACGGGCACATCATCGGCGCGGTCGGCTGCAGCGGCGGAACGGGCGACATGGACTGGACCGTCTGCACCGCCGGCGCCGCGTCGCTGGGCAGGTGACGCCGGTGCGCTAGCGGTGGTGCGTCGGGAAGGTGAACTCGGCGCCGCTGCGGATCCCCGTCGGCCAGCGCATCGTCGTCGTCTTGAGGTGCGTGTAGAAGCGCACGCCCTCGACGCCGTGGACGTAGGTGTCGCCGAACAGCGACCGCTTCCACCCGCCGAAGCTGTGGTATGCGACGGGGACGGGGATCGGGACGTTGATCCCCACCATCCCGGCCTTCACGTTGACGTCGAAGTGGCGCGCGGTGTCGCCGTCGCGGGTGAAGATCGCGACGCCGTTGCCGAACTCGTGGCCGTTCACCAGCGCCAGGGCCTCGTCGTACGTCTTTGCGCGCACGATCGAGAGCACGGGCCCGAAGATCTCTTCCTTGTAGACACGCATCGACGGCGCTACGCGGTCGAGCAAGGTAGCACCAAAGAAGAATCCGCCGCCGGAGAAGCCCGCGTCGCGGCCGTCGACGACGAGCTCGGCGCCCTCGCGTTCCGCCAGGTCGACGTAGCCGCGGACGCGCTCACGATGCTCGGCGGTGACCAGCGGTCCCATCTCGACCCCGCTCCCTTCGCCCGGACCGACCTGCAGCGTCGCGATCTTCTCGCGCAGCCGCGCGACGACGGTCTCCGCGGTCTCGTCACCAACGACGACGGCGACCGAGATCGCCATGCAGCGCTCGCCGGCGGAACCGTACGCCGAGCCCATCAACGCGTCGACGACCTGGTCGAGGTCGGCGTCGGGCATCACGACGAGGTGGTTCTTCGCCCCGCCCAGCGCCTGGACGCGCTTCCCGCTGGCCGTCCCGCGCGCGTAGACGTGCTGCGCGATCGGCGTCGAGCCGACGAAGCTGATCGCGTCGATCCCCGGATGGTCGAGGATCGCGTTGACGGCGTCCTTGTCGCCGTTGACGACGTTGAAGACACCCGGCGGGAGGCCGGCCTCCGTGAGCAGTCGCGCGCTCAAGAGCGCAGCCGACGGGTCCTTCTCGCTCGGCTTCATGATGAACGCATTTCCGCACGCGATTGCGACCGGAAACATCCACATCGGGACCATCGCGGGGAAGTTGAACGGCGAGATCCCGGCGCACACGCCGAGCGGCTGACGGACGGCCTTCACGTCGATCCCGGCGCCGACGTTCTCGCTGAACTCGCCTTTGAGGAGCTGCGGGATCCCGCAGGCGAAGTCGACGACCTCGAGACCGCGCTGGACCTCGCCGCGCGCGTCGTCGAGGGTCTTCCCGTGCTCGCGCGTGATCAGCAGCGCCAGCGCATCGGTGTTCGCGCGCACCAGCTCGCGAAACGCGAACAGCACGGCGGCGCGGCGCGGCGGCGGCGTTTGCGACCACGTCGCGAACGCGCGGCGCGCGGCGGCGACCGCAGCGTCGAGCTCGTCGGCACCGGCAAAGGCGACGCGCGCCTGCAGCTCGCCGGTCGCCGGCTCGTACACATCGCCGAAGCGACCCGATCGGCCGCCGATCGGCGCGCCGTCGACGTAATGGCCGAGCTCCCGAACCGCGGTTTGCATGGGCGAATATCCGCCCCGGCTGCGGCGCGGGCCTCGTTCGTTTCATATTGTGAAACGGCGTCTCGCCAGGAGAGACGCGCGTCGCGATCCGAATAGCGCGGCATGGCGGTCGAAACTTCCGGCCCGGCCGATCTCGAACGAAGCTGGCCTGCAGCCGGACTCACGCGCGTGCCGTACTGGGTCTTCAACGCGCCCGACGTGCATGCGGCCGAGCAGCAGCGCGTTTTCGAGGGGCCATCGTGGAGCTATTGCTGTCTCGAGGCCGAGCTGCCGAATCCCGGTGACTACCGCACCACGTTCGTCGGCAAGCTGCCGGTGATCGTCGTGCGCGACCGCGACGGCGCGATCAACGTCTTCGAGAACCGCTGCGCGCATCGCGGCGCGCTGATCGCGCTCGACGATCGCGGCTCGACGCCGCGCGCGTTCACGTGCGTGTACCACGCCTGGAGCTACGACCTCAAGGGCAACCTCATCGGCGTCGCGTTCAAGAACGGCGTGCGCGGCGAGGGCGGGATGCCGGCGACGTTCTGTCTTGCCGACCACGGCCCGCGCAAGCTCAGCGCCGGCATCGTCAGCGGCCTCGTCTTCGCGACGCTCGCCGACGATGCGCCGCCGCTCGAGCGGTATCTCGGCGACGAGATCGTCGCGCGCATCGAGCGCGTCTTCGCGGGCCGCACGCCCGTCGTGCTCGGCCGTTTCACGCAGAGCTTGCCGAACAACTGGAAGCTGTACGTCGAGAACGTCAAGGACTCGTATCACGCGAGCATCCTGCACACGTTCTTCACGACCTTCGGCCTGAACCGGCTCGGCATGCGCGGCGGCCTGATCATCTCGGAAGACGGCGGGCACCACGTCAGCTACTCCGCGATCGATCGCGGCGCGGAGAGCAAGGCCGAGTACGCGCAGGAGCGGCTGCGTTCCGAGAACGCGTCGTACCGCCTCGCCGATCCCACGCTGCTCGACGGCTTCGACGAGTTCCCCGACGGGGTCACGCTGCAGATCCTCTCCGTCTTTCCGGGCTTCGTGCTGCAGCAGATTCAAAACGCGATCGCGGTGCGTCAGATCCTGCCGCGCGACGTCGACCGCACCGACCTGCACTGGACCTATCTCGGCTTCGCCGAGGACACACCGCAGCAGCGCGCGATCCGGCACAAGCAGTCGAACCTGGTCGGGCCCGCGGGCTACGTCTCGATGGAGGACGGCTGCGTCGGCGGTTTCGTGCAGCGCGGGATCGCGAGCGCGCACAACGAGGCCGCCGTCCTCGAGATGGGCGGCTCCGGAACGGCCTCGCAGGAGTCGCGCACGACGGAAGCCTCGGTCCGCGGCTTTTGGAAGGCGTACCGCGCGGCGATGGGCTGGTGAGCGACGCCTTCGGGCGCATCGCGGCGCTCAACGCCCGCTACGCGCGCTGCATCGACGACGGCGCGCTCGCGGACTGGCCCGGCTTCTTCGCCGCGCGGTGCCTCTACCGGGTGACGACGGCGGCGAACCATCGCGACGGGCTCGACGCCGGGATCATCTACGCCGACTCGCGTGCGATGCTGGTCGATCGCGTCGCCGCGCTCGCCGAAGCGAACATCTACGAGCGGCACGCCTATCGCCACATCCTCGGTGCGCCGTTCGTCCTCGATGAGGACAGCGATGGCGCACGCAGCGAGACGGCGTTTCTCGTGTTGCGGATCATGCGCGACGGTACGACCGACGTGTTCGCCAGCGGGCGTTACGTCGACGACGTCCGGTTCGATGCGACCGGCGCCGTGTTCGCGCAGCGCATCGTCGTCTGCGACAGCACGCGGATCGACACCCTGCTGGCGCTGCCGCTCTGATGGTCCCGGCGCCGGCAGTCGCGCTCACCATCGGGGATCCGAACGGGATCGGTCCCGAGATCGCGGTGAAGGCCGCGGCCGTTCTCGCCGGAGCCTGGCCGGAGCCGCCGATCCTCGTCGGCGACCAGGCCGTGATCGAGCACTACGTCGCGCTGCATGCGCCGCGCGTGCTGGTTCGCATCGCCGCGGTCGACGCGCTGCCCGCCGGCGCGTTTCAACCGGGGACGACGAGCGCGGCGGCGGGCGCGGCGACCGTGGCCTACGTCGAAGCGGCGCTGGAGCTAGTGCGCGCCGGCCGCGCCTCGGCGATCGTCGCGTGTCCGCATTCCGAGACGGCCGTCAACGCGGCCGGGATCGCGTTCTCCGGGTATCCGGGTCTGCTTGCGCGGCTGCTCGGCGTCGCGGAGGATCGCGTGTTCCTCATGCTCGCGGGCGGCGGCCTGCGCATCGTGCACGCGACGCTCCACGAGCGCCTGCGCGACGCGCTGGATCGCCTCACGCCGGAGCTCGTCGAAGCAGCGGCCCTCGCGGCCGTCGCCGCGCTGCGCACGATGGGGATCGCCGAGCCGCGGCTCGGCATGTTCGGCATCAACCCGCATGCCGGCGAGGACGGCCTCTTCGGCGACGACGACGAGCGGATCACGGCCCCCGCGGTGCGGCGTCTGCGCGCAGCGGGGATCGACGTTGAAGGCCCGGCCGGCGCCGACGTGCTGCTGGCGCAGCGCGATCGCGACGCGTACGTCGCGATGTATCACGACCAAGGACGCGTGCCGGTGAAGCTGCTCGCGCCGCGCGCGTCGGTCGCGCTCGCGATCGGTACCGGAGTCCTGTTCGCCAGCGTCGGGCACGGCAGCGCATTCGACATCGCCGGCCGCGGCGTCGCCGATCCGACCGCGACGGTCCGGGCGCTCGAGCTCGTCGCACCGCCCGCGATACGGGCGCCTGCGACGCGATGAGCGCGAACGGCAGCGCGCACGATCGCGTCCTCGAGGTCGTCGATCTCGCGAAGCGCTATGGGAACGGGCAAC
>DASYFS010000131.1:0-6440 GCA_036498305.1 Candidatus Elarobacter sp.
ACCCGGTGACCGAACACAACGCCTCGTAGATTGCGTTGACCGACGTCTTCCGTCCGGTCCCGATCGCGTAGATCTCACTCGAGCCGCGCTTCAGCGCGGCGAGATTCGCGCGAACGACATCTCCCACGTACACATAGTCGCGAGTCTGTTCGCCGTCCCAATCGATTCGCACGCCGTTTCGCGCTAGAAATTTCCCGATGAAGATCGCGATGACTCCGGCTTCGCCGTTGGGGTCTTGCCGAGGTCCGTAGACGTTGCCGTAGCGCAGCGCGGTGAAGTCGAGGCCGTGCTCCGACTTGAAGAAGCGCAGGTAGTGCTCGGTCACCATCTTGGTGATGCCGTACGGCGAGACCGGGTGCTGCGGCGAGGTCTCGTCGACGGGCATGCGGTCGACGTCGCCGTAGGTGGCGGCGCTCGAGGCGAAGATCACCTTGCGCGAGCCCGCCTTCACGGCCGCCTCGAGGACGTTGAGCATCCCGATCACGTTGACGTTCGCGTCGAGCTTCGGATCGCGGGCGCCGATCGCGACGGAATGCTGCGCGGCGTGGTGGCAGACGATCTCCGGCTTGAACTCGTTGAAGATGCGCAGGATCCCGTCGTCGCGGATGTCCATGTGGACGAACGAGACGCCGTCGGGGATGTTCTCGCGGCGGCCGCCGCCGTGCGACCACAGGCTATCGACGACGACGACTTCGTGGCCTTCGGCCAGGAAAGCATCGACGATGTGCGAGCCGATGAATCCGGCTCCGCCGGTGACCACGATACGCATGCGGCCCGGATCATTACAGAACGAGCCGCCGGAGGCCTCCGGCGGCTCGTGCCGTCTGCGTGGTTGGAGAGGGGACTAACCGACCGGCGCTGTGGGTGCCGTGGGCGTACCGTTGCTCGTCGGCGCGACGTAGATCGGTACGGGATCCATGCCGTGGATCGCGAGGTCGCCGCCTTCGATGTCGCCGTCGCTGGCACGCAGCGGGAAGACGAACGAGACGATCTTCAGCACGATGAAGGTGGCGATGATGTTCCATACGATGATCACCAGCGCCGCCAGGAGCTGGAGCCAGAGCTGCTTCGGGTTCCCTGTGTACGCGAGGCCGGAAACGGAGACCGGCGAGCCCTTCGGATCGCTCGTGTAGTACTCGATCATCGCCGGGTTCGCGAACAGTCCGACCGAGAGACCGCCCATGAGTCCCGCGACGCCGTGGGTGTGCAGGACGCCGAACGTGTCGTCGACCCTCTGCATGAACTTCATCTGGCCGATCTTGTTGAGCGTGAACCAGGCGACGAGCGAGGCGAGGACGCCGGTCGCGATCGCGCCGTATCCGTCGACGTAGCCGGCCGCCGGCGTGATCGCGACGAGGCCGACGATCATCCCGTTGATCATCGAGACCGCGTTCGGCTTGCCGAGCGCGAACATGTCGAGGACCAGCCACACGAGCAGCGTCGTCGCCGTCGCGATGTTCGTGTTGAGCACGGCTGCCGCGGCGTCGGCGTTGGCGAAGTACGGATCGCCGCCGTTGAAGCCGTTCCAGCCCAGCCACAGCAGTCCGGCGCCGGCGAGCGCGACGATGAGGTTGTTCGGATCGAAGCTCTTGCGGTCTTCGAGCAGACGCGGACCGACCATCGCCGCGGCGACGAACCCGGAGATACCGGCCGCCAAGTGGATGACGTATCCGCCGGAGTAGTCGACGGCGCCGAGCCCGGCGAGCCAGCCGCCGCCCCACAGCATGAACGCGCCGACGGTGTAGACGAGCGAGCTCCACAGCGGAACGAACAGCATCCACGCCTTGAAGTTCATCCGCCCGAGCACGGAGCCCGCGATCAGAATCGGCGTGATCGCGGCGAAGACGAACTGGAAGTAGATCATCGCCGCGCCTGCAAAGTGCAGCGGCGGGAAGCCGGCGCCGGCGAGCGGGATGTTCGCCTGGCCGATCTCACCGGTGACGTCGATCGCCGGATGCGGGATCCCCAGCGCTTGGAACGGCGCGCCCAGGATCTTCAGCGAGTCGCCCCACGCCGGATTCCCGAACGACATGTTGTAGCCCCAGAGAATCCAGCACAACAACACGATCGAGAAGGCGTAGAAGCACATCACCGCCGAGTTGAGCGCCCACTTCTTCTTCACGAGGCCCGCGTAGAGAATCGCGAGTCCGGGGATGCTCTGCATGCCGACGAACGTCGCCGCCGTCAGCTGCCACGCCGTGTCGCCAGGGTTGACGAACTTCGGCGCCGCCACGAAGAGATTTGGTGCGTCCGCCAATAGGTTCAAGAAATACGTCCTCCGCCCGGTGTCATTACTGGGACCTCACCGTACCTCGGACGATGCCAAGCGGACATTCGACTATCGCGTAACTCTCGGGGCCCTAACCGCTCGATTGGTACAACCGAGGCCCCTTCGCATCGGACCTTTGTCGCAGGGGAGGGCGCCTTGCCGCAGCGCATCCGAAGCGTGAACGAGGCGCGTGAGACGCGCTCCGTTGCTGCTGCCCGCGGTCGCGCTCGTCGGCGCGCTCGCGCTCTTCTCGGCGCTCGGTCTCGGCGGCCGCGCGGCGATCGAGCGCGAGTCGCGAACGCTTCGCGTGGCCGGTACGGTCGTCGGCGACGTTCGCGACGGTGAAGCCGGCGCGTCGTTTCCGTTCGCGGTCGACGGCGGTCCGCTGGTGCGCGCATTCGTGCGCGGAGGCGTCGCGCCAGGCGAACGGCTGACGCTGCGCGGCCGCTTTGTCCCGTTCGACGAGGCGCGGAACCCCGGCGAGCCGTCGCCGCGTGCGCTCGGATCAGCCGAAGGCTTTGCCGGCGAGTTCCGCGCGACCGCGGTGTTGGCGCGAGCTCCGCCCGATCCGCGCGACGTGCGAACCTGGGGACCGCGACTGCGGGCTGCGCTCTCCGCGCGCCTGCGTGCGCGGATCGCCGAACCCGAAGCGACGGTGCTCGCCGGCGCGCTCTGGGGCGAGCGCGGCACGCTGCCGCACGAGCTGCGCGACGATTTTCAGGCGACGGGGACGGTGCACGTGCTCGTCACCGCCGGCCTGCACCTGGGCGTCGTCGCGGCGACGATCGCGGTGCTGCTGCGGCTCTTCGGCGTTCCGCGCGTCCCCGCCGCGCTCGGCGCTATACCGTGCGTCATCGCGTACGCGTGGCTCAGCGGCGCGCATCTTCCCTCGCAGCGCGCGGCCGTGATGGTCTCCGTCGCGCTCCTCGCACGTGCGTGCGGCGCGCGCGTGACGTCGTGGAACGCGCTCGCGCTGGCGGCGATCGTCGTCGCGCTGATATGGCCGCCCGCGGTCGCGACGGTATCGTTCGCGCTCTCGTTCTCGTGCGTCTCGGCGATCGTTTTGTTCGCGCGTCCGCTGGAGAAGGCGCTCGAACGGCTTCCGCTCCCCGAGCGCATTCGCGAGGCGCTCGCGCTCACGATCTCGACCCAGATCGGCGTCTGGCCGCTGAGCGCGGCGACGTTCGGACTCGTCGCGCCCTACGCGGTACTGGCCAACGCCGTCGTCGTGCCCGCGACGGGGATCGCGATGATCGCGGGCGCCGCGACCCTCGCGTTCGCGCCCGTTCCCGTCGCCGGCGACGCGGCTGCGCTCGTGGCGTCGTGGGTCGTCGGAGCGATCGTACGCGTCGTCGAAGCCGTCGCGTCGCTGCCGGGGGCCCGTGTCTCCGTCGCGCCGCCGCCGATGCTCGCGATCGTCGGCTACGACGTCGCGGCGATCGTGGCCGCCGCGCAGTTGCGCGCGCGTCCGCGTGTCGCGGCGGCGATTTTGGTCTGCGCGTCGATCGCCGTGCTCGGCGCGACGCTGCGCTTGCCCGACGGCCGCCTCACGATCACGATGCTCGACGTCGGCCAGGGCGACGGCATCGTCGTTCGCACCCCGGCCGGGCACACGATCCTGATCGACACCGGCGGCAGGCTCGAACGCGGCGCCGGGATCGAGGGCGGACAGTCACCGGCGGAGATCGTCGGCGAGCGCGTCGTCCTGGGTTACCTTCGCCGCGCCGGCGTGCGGTCGATCGACCTCATGGTGATCACGCACCCGCACGGGGATCACGCCGGCGGGTGTGCGCCGATCGTGCGTGCGTTACCGGTGGCGGCGATCGCTGATTCCGGTCAACACTATAGCGGACTGGCCTACCGCGACTGCCTCGCGGCGGCAGCAGAGCGCGGCGTGCCGGTACGGGTCGTCCGCGGCGGGATGCGCTGGGTAACCGACGACGGCGTCGAACTCGACGTGCTGGCGCCGCTCGGCGCACCGTTTGTCGGAACCGGCGACGACGTCAACGAGAACAGCATCGTGATGAGACTGTCGTATCGGCGCCCGGACGGCACCGCGTTTCACGGGCTGTTCACCGGCGATGCTAGCGAGAACAGCGAAGCGCGGCTGTTGGCGAGCGGCGTCGATCTTTCGGCGCAGCTCTTGAAGGCCGGCCACCACGGCTCGCGCACGGCGACCACCGACGCGTTTCTCGCCGCCGTACAGCCTCACGTCGCCCTGATCTCCGACGGACGGCACAACACGTTCGGCCACCCTCACCTCGAGACGCTGGAGCGGCTGGAAGCGCGGCACGTCCGCATCGAGCGCACCGACCTGTGCGGCGCCATTCGCATCGTCGTCGACACGGGCAGCATAACGCCGATGGTGCAGGCGTGCGGAGCGTAACGCGGACGGTGGGATCCTATGCTCGCGTAGCGCCGAAAGATCGTCTGTGCCCGCGGTCGCTGCTCCGAGCTACCATACCGGTATGAAAAAAACACACGTGATTGCGTTGACGCTCGGTACCGCGCTGCTCGCGACACCGACTGCGTTCACCGCTACCTCCGCGATCGCGGCGTCGCTGGTCCCCATGAAGACGGACCCGATGAACGCCACATACGTCTGCCGGGCGCCGGTGCCGAACGAGAAGACCAATGCAGCGTTCGGGTCGGCGGCGCTCGTGTGCAAGTCGATGGCACCTCTGATGCACGCCGGCAGCATCATGGTCCCCAGCAACGCCGGTATGGACGGCTCTGCCGCGGACAACGCGTGGCAATCCTGGCTGGCGCAGTCGCTGTCCGTTCCGCTCAGCGGCGACGGCTAGTCTCCTCATCCGGATCGCATCGCCATGCAAAAGCGGCCGGGTGTCAGACAACCCGGCCGCTTAACACGTGCGGGCGACGTGGCCGTTAGCTGCGCTGTCCGGCCGCGGATAGGATGAGGTTGGCGATTTCCTGCGGATGGCTGACGAGTGACAGATGGCCGCTATCAAGCTCGATCGTGGTTGCCTTCATGCGGGCAGCCATGTAGCGCTCCAGCTGCGGATTGATCGTCCGGTCTTGCAGCGAGACGGCATACCACGTTCGTTTTGAACGCCAGGCAGCCGCCGTGGTTCTGACATTGGTAAGCGACGTGGCGTTGGACGCTTGCACAGCGTATAACAGGTGCGCCTTCGCCGGATCTACGCCGTTCGCGAAGTCATTGAGGAAAGCGGTCTCGCCGAGGACCGCGAAACCATCCGTGACGATAAGCCCGGCGCCTGCGGGGGCGGTTGGGAACCTCGCGGCGAGTGTAGCGTAGTCCTCGCCGGCGTCTGGCGCGCGAGCGGCCACGTAGACGATCGCGGAAACGTTAGGATGCACCCCTACTTGGCTGGCGATCATTCCCGAGTAGGAATGAGCGACCAGTACCGTCGGACCGTCCTGGGCGTCCAGCGCTCGCCGCGCGGACGCAACGTCGTCCGCAAACGTACGCAGTGCATTCTGAACCGACGTGGTCCGGATGCCGATCGGGCGCAGGCGATCGATAACCTCCGACCAGCACGAGCCATCGGCGTAAAGCCCATGGACGAACACGACATTGCGCGCACTGACTGCGGCTTGCGCCTCAGCCCGGGCACCGAATGCCGACGTCGCGACACCGGCTGCCAAGACGGACGAAAACGTTCGTCGATTCATCGTCTCACTCACCTAACGATCTCCTTGTAAGCGTGTACTGCACCCATTCGTAGCAAAGGTAACCTAATCACAGAAGTGTGTATCTTTCGGCTTCGCCGTCGAGAGTCGCAGCGCGCACCGTACGGCGGTATCGCCCAGGCGTCATGCCGACATGGCGAGCGAACTGGCGCGTAAAGTAGCCCAGGTCGTTATATCCGACCGATTCGCACGCCGTCGCGACGCTGATGCCTGAGTCACGAATCAGCTCTGCAGCAGCCTGCATGCGGCGTCGTATGATCCATGCGGTCACGGGTGTCCCGGTAGACCGACGGAATGTGTCCGTGAGATGGGATGCCGAGTAACCGAGGGCATGCGCGACATCGCGCAAGCTGATCGGCGACGTATAGTTCTGCTCGACGAAGCGCAGCACGCTCTCGATGACCTTTGGTCGATCGCCCTCCGTCATACCGGCAGCGTAGCCGCTTAGACGGACCCGCCCCACGGACGATCCGTACAGCTACCCGTACGACTACGG
>DASYFS010000132.1:0-5660 GCA_036498305.1 Candidatus Elarobacter sp.
CAACCGCGACGGCGACTGTCTCTCCGATCTCGTGATGCAGCTGTTCGGCTCGATCGCCGGCGCCGAGTCGACGCTGATGTCATTCACGCCGGATATGAAGGTCGACGTCGCGATGACCGAAGCGCCGCACGGCACCGCGCCCCGCCTGTACGGCAAGAACGTCGCCAACCCGATGGCGATGATCTTGGCGGTCGCCGCGCTGCTGGTGTTCGTCGAGGACAAGCGGGCGGCGAACGCGTCACGCGCGATCTACGAGTCGGTTCTGGAGACCGTGAAGGACGGCGTCGCAACCTCGGATCTCGGCGGCCACGCATCGACGACCGAGTTCACCGACGCCGTCATCGCGAAAGTAAAGACGAAGCTCGACGTCTGGGCGACGCTCTAGGCCGGGACCGCCGCAGCGATGCTCCGGCGCTCGGCGAGGCGCCGGTGCCGGTACGCGATGAACGCCGCTAGCAGGCCGACCACGGCTGGGAACGCTGCGCCGAAGCCTTCGCCGGCGACGATCGTGACGGTCGTCGCCCCGATCATGATGATCACGAGCCCGCCGGCGGCGAGCGGCGTGAGGAGACGCGGCAGGCGCAGGAGTCCGGGCAACACGAGGCCCAGTGCGCCGGCGACTTCCGCGACGCCGATGAACTTCATGAACTGCCAGGGCAGCGGGATTGCCCGGCTCAAGACGTCGACGGGCATGGCGAGCTTCACGCCGCCGCCGAACAGGAACAGCAGGGCCAGTGCGATCTGGATGGTCCACAGCAGTGCGCCGATCTTGGCATCGTCTGCGTTGCGTCGGGCAGGATTCGTCGTGATGGGCACGTCGGTTCTCCTCGAGATCGATCGGCCGGGGATTCGGTCCGCTGGGACTCTCAAATCCCGGCCTCTACTCTCGCATCGAACGAGCCCGGCCGAAATCGACACGCCGGCCACGTCATCCCGAGCGCCTTTACCGGACAAAGTTTCCAAGAAACTTTGGCCGGTAAAGGCTCGAGGGACCCTCGTCTTGCCCTGAGCGTAGTCGAAGGGCAACCCCTCATCTCGGCTAGCGCGATGCGGGGTTCGGCTCGGCTTCGCTCGCCGAACGACGGGGGTCCCTCGACAAGCTCGGGATGACGCTGGTCAGAGCGCGATACAGATGACCCCGGCAAACGCCAGCACAACCCCCACCCACTGCACCGCGACGAGCCGCTCGCGTAACGCGAACGCCGCCAGCGCCACCGTCCCCGCCGGATACAGCGACGTCAGCACCGCAACGATTGCCAGCGGTCCGTTGTGCGCCGCCACGATGAACAGCACGTTCGCGCTCATGTCGAGCGCGCCGGCCCACGCGATCGTTCGGAACGTCGGCCGTGCAACGTGAAGGCTCTGCCGCAGCACCAGCGCTCCGCCGACGATCAGCCCGAGCGACATGACGCGCATCGCCAGCATCGGAAAGAACCCCGCCTGCGCGCTCGTCGCCGCAAGCCCGATGAACAGAAACCCGAACGCCGTCCCCGCGCCGATCGCCTCCGGAATCCCCGGCGGAAACCGGTGCCGCCGTCGCGGCCGCGCGATCGGCGCGTCCTGCTCCGCCTCCGTCGGCTTCGGCGTCGCCGCCGAGACGAGCACCACCGCGGCGAGCGCGCACGCGATACCGGCGATCGCGAGCGGCGCCGGCCGTTCGCCGCGCGCGATCGCGTAGGCCACCGGAACCGCGGCGGCCAGGACCGCCGTGATCGGCGAGACGACGCCCATCGTTCCGATCGCCAGCCCGCGATACAGCAGCGCAACGGCAAAACCGCCGGCGACGCCGCACGCGGCGCCGATCGCCAAGTCGACCGGTCGCGGCGAACCGCCGAGGATCAGCAGCGCGGGAACGAGTACCACCAGCCCCACGGCCTGCGACCACACGACGACGGCAAGCGCCGAGACGCGCCGCGCCGCGACGCCGCCGAGAAAATCCGCGGCGCCGTAGACCAGCGCGCACGCGAGCGCGAGAACGATCGCCATCGCTGCTCAGCCTTGGCGAACGTCGAGCGCGTCGCGCAGGCCGTCCCCGAGCAGGTTGAACCCGAGGACGAGCGTCGTGATCGCAGCGCCCGGGAAGATCAGCGCCCACGGCGCCGAGATCCAGTAGTCGCGCGCGTCGTTGAGCATCGCGCCCCACTCCGGCGCCGGCGGCCGCGCCCCGAGGCCGAGGTATGAGAGCCCGGCCGCTTCGAGCTCCGCCGTCGCAACGCCGAGCGTCGCTTGCACCAGCAGCGGCGCAAGGATGTTCGGAAGGATGTGCCGCGCGAGGATCGCCGGCGTCCGCGCGCCGACCGCGCGCGCCGCTTCCACGAAGTCGTGCTCTTTCACGGCGAGCACCGCACCGCGCGCGAGCCGCGCGTACTGAGGAACGTAGACGATCCCGACCGCGATCATCAGGTTGGTGATGCTCGGCCCGAGGATCGTCGCGATCCCGATCGCGAGGATGATCGAGGGGAAGGCCAACATCAGGTCCATCGCGCCCATCAGCACCGCCTCGGTGCGCCGCCCCGCGTAGCCGGCGACCAGCCCGATCAGCGTGCCGGCGCCCATCGCGAGGCCGACCGCGACGAACCCGATCCGGATCGAGATCCGCGCCCCGTAGACGATGCGCGCGAAGACCTCGCGCCCCAGCTTGTCGGTCCCGAACCAATGCGCCGACGAAGGTGGCCGAGCGCCCAGCGCGACGTGCTGGGCGAGCGGGTCGGCGCCCGAGACCAGCGGCGCGAAGAGGGCGAGCAGGGCGATCGCGGCGACGACCGCGGCGCCGACGATTGCGCCGGGCGACCGGCGGAACCGGCGCCAGACGTCCGCCCCAAAGCTGCGAGAGGTCACCAAGCGGCGCAGGTTCACGCGGGTCGTGACGGTTTCCCCGTCCTCGGAGCCGAAGAGCGGCCGTCGACCAACGTCCTTGTCGGGACGCGTGTGCCCGCGTACGCTGACGAGAACGTCCTTGGAGGAGCCCATCCTGGTGAGAATCGCCGACCCTGCCTTGCGCTCGATCGCGCACAAGATCGACGAAGGCGTCTCGCTCAGCCTGGCAGACGGGTTGACCTTGTTCCGGACCCCCGATCTTCACGCGCTCGGCGGCTTAGCCAAAGCCGCCAAGGAGCGCAAGAGCGGCAAGAACGTCTACTACGTCCTGAACCGCTACATCAACTCGACCAACGTCTGCTACGCGAACTGTCAGTTCTGCTCGTTCGCGAAGGGCGAGAAGAGCGCGGAGAAGGTTCGCATGTCGGCGGACGAGGTCGTCGCCCGGGCGCTCGAGACCGGGACGAACTTCAACCAGATCCACATCGTCGGCGGCCACGATCCCCGTCAGCTCTCGCTCGACTATTGGCTCCCGGTGATGCGGCGCTTCAAGGAGCTGCTGCCGCACGTGCAGCTCTCGCTGTTCACCGCCGCCGAGATCGACTACATGGCGCGCCGGCACCGGCTGACCTACGACGAGATCGTACGCCAACTCGCCGCGGCCGGGCTCGACAACGTCAACGGCGGCGGCGCCGAGGTCTTCTCCGAGCGCTTCCGCGCCGAGGTCTGCCCGAACAAGGTCGACGCGGCGCACTGGCTCGAGATCCACGAGGTGCTGCACCGCCACGGCGTGGCCTCGAACGCGACGATGCTCTACGGGACAATCGAGACGCTCGAGGAGCGCGTCGAGCACCTGATCATGCTGCGTGAATCGCAGCGCCGGTCACCGGGCTTCAACGCCTTCATCCCGCTCGCGTTCCACCCCGACGGGAACGCGCTCTCGCACCACGGTTGGACCTCCGGCCTCGACGACATCCGGATGTTCGCCGTCGCGCGCCTGATGCTCGACAACTTCGACCACATCAAGGCGTACTGGATGATCCAGGGGCTGAAGGTCTGTCAGCTCGCGCTCGAGTTCGGCGCCGACGACATGGACGGGACGCACGGCTCGACCGACGAGGAGCTGATCTATCACTCCGCCGGGACGCGTTCGGGCCAGTACGTCGACGACCGCGAGTTCCGCCGCCTCATCGAAGAGGCGGGGTACGTCCCGGTGCGGCGTAACTCGACCTACGACGTCTTCCCGTACGATTGGAAGCCCGAGGACGGGATGCCCGAACGCGAGTTGGAGGCCGTCCCTGCCTAAGCTGCGCTACGGCCGCATCGGCTACGTCAACGTCGCGCCGGTCGAGACCGCGTTCGACGCCGGCGCGGTCACGCGCGACGTCGAGGTCGTCGCCGCTGTTCCGAGCCGCCTCAACGCGATGCTCTCCGCCGGCGAGCTCGACGTCGCCGCGATCAGCGCGGCGCACTTCCTCGCGCACCGCGACGAGCTCGTGCAGCTCGGCGACGTGTGCATCACCGCCGACGGCCCCGTCCGTTCCGTGCTGCTCGTCTCACCGCAGCCGCCGTCGCTGCTCGACGGCGCCTCGATCGCGCTGACGAACCATTCGGCCTCGGGGAAGCTGCTGCTCGCGGCGCTGCTCGAACAGATGATGCAGGTCCGCCCGAATTACGACGTCGTCGAGGACGCGCTCGGTGCCGCGCGCAGCGGCCGTCCGGCGCTGCTGATCGGCGACGACGCGCTGATCGCGCGCGGGGTCTGCGCGCCGGCGTGCGTGCACGATCTCGGCGAGGCGTGGCGCCGTTGGACGGGACTGCCGTTCGTCTTCGCCGTGTGGGCCGTCCGCCGCGACGTGCTCGCATCGCGGCCCGACGAGGTCGCGGCGCTCGCCGCGGCGCTCGCGGACGCGCGTGCGTGGGGAGCGAGTCACCGCGACGCGGTCATCGACGCCGCTGTCGCCGCGCGGCCGTTCCATCGCGGCCTCTATGCCGACTATTTCACCCGGCTGCAGTACACGCTCGACGACCGCGCCGCGCAGGGGCTGGAGCGCTTCGCTGAGTTCGTTCCGGAGGCGATCCGTGTCGCTCGCTGACCTTCTCGACCGCGCCGCCGGCGGCGCGCGCCTCTCGTTCGACGAGGGCGTTCGGCTCTATCGCGACGCGCCGCTCCACGAGCTCGGCGCGGCGGCGAACGCGCGCCGCTTCGCGATGTACCCGACGCAGGACGTCACCTACGTCGTCGATACGACGATCAACTATACCAACGTCTGCAACGTCCACTGCACGTTCTGCGCGTTCTTCCGTCCCGAGCACCACGCCGAAGGCTACACGATGTCGCACGACGTCGTGCTCGAGCGGGTCAAGTACGCCGCCGACCAGGGCGCGACGCAGATCATGATTCAGGGCGGCGTCAATCCCGAGTTGCGCATCGAATGGTTCGAGGAGCTGTTCCGCCGCGTCGCGCGCGAATATCCCGACGTCGACATCCACTCGCTCTCCGTCTCGGAGATCTCCGGGCTGGCGAAGATCGAGGGCCTCAGCAACCGCGAGGTGCTCGAGCGCCTCAAGGCCGCGGGGCTGAAGTCGCTCCCGGGCGCCGGCGCGGAGATCCTCGTCGAGCGCGTTCGCAAGCGGATCAGCGCGCGCAAGATCGTTCCGGACGCGTGGATCGGCGTGATGCGCGACGCACAGCAGCTCGGCATGCCGACGACCGCGACGATGATGTTCGGATCGATCGAGACCGACGAGGAGCGCGTCGCGCACCTCGAGGTGATCCGCGATCTGCAGGACGAGACCAATGGGTTCACGGCGTTCATCCCGTGGTACTACGTGCCGTTCAA
>DASYFS010000133.1:0-6820 GCA_036498305.1 Candidatus Elarobacter sp.
AGGTGAAGCGCGCCGAGAACAGGCCCATGATGGCGTCGAGCGCCGAGGCGACGAGCGCCAGCGTCAGCCAGACCGAAAACGCGGACTGCAGTCGCGTGCGCCCCAGGATGACGATGAGCGCGCCGGCGTCGAGCGCGACCGTTATCGGAAGCGCCACGTAGATCGTGGCGGCCGTGAAGGCACGGCCCTGCACCATCTCGGGGAGGTAGACCGAGAGCGCGCGAGAGACGAACGGTGCCGCGAAGCCGACGGCGACGCAGGCCGCGATCGTCAACCACGTCGCCCAGCGAACGGTGCGAGCTTCTTCGATCGGGATGTCCCGCGGGAACAGACCGAGCCACACCGCACCGAGCAGCAGCAACGGGAACGCGCCGTGCCAGAGGAACCACATGTGGACGGCCGTCTGCGCGGCGAGACGAGAGAGCACCGCCGGCGCGAAGACGCCGGGGAACGTCAGGATGTACGGGATCGTCAGCACGGCGGTGAGCAGGTATGCCGCGGCGATGAACGGCAGCCAGCGCAACTTCGAGAGTTGAAACTCGTGGAAGAGCACGTAGGCGGACATCACCTCGGAGACGATGACGCAGCCGACGAGCAGCGGCAAGATCGGCGGTAGCGTCACCGCGTCGCCGCGACCCAACAGCGGTGCCGCGACGGCAGTCACCACCATCGCGGCAGATGCAATGACTGCATTCTTACGCGAACGAGCCGAAGATTCCGACGTCGCGAGATTCACCGAAGACGACACCCTCTGCGGCCTTCCGGGGCACGGGTTGAAGGCCGGCGCACGCTACAAGTTATGGTCGCTTGACCGAGCGGCCTTCCTCGGCGAACTCCGGGCGTAAAGTTTGAGTCACGATTCGACGGGAGTTCTCTCGGAACGTTACATGCAACCCATCGCGTGACCGCGATCACGGCGGGAGCGCGACGTCGTACGCAGCGGCCGGCGGCGGCTGCACATCGGGCGTGACCGCGGCCGATTGCGACGCGGTGAGGCGGTGCTTCAGCCCGAGCATCCGGGCGAAAACCGAGCGCGAGCGCTCGTAGCGCGCCGGCTCGGGGGTGGGAGGCGTCATCCGGACCGCGACGGCAACCGGGGCGCGAAGCCGCGCATGCCGAGGCTTCGCGGCCGGAGCCGCGATCCGGCCGGCGTGCCGTTTCGAGGCGACTCGCCGCCCCGCGGCAGGCACGGGGTGCGCGACCGCTGCGACGAACGAGGCCCGCGCGCGCAGCACGTCGTTGACGTACGCGCGCGTCTCACGGTACGGCGGGACGCCATTGTAGCGCGTGACCGCCGCCGGTCCCGCGTTGTACGACGCGAGCGCAAGGCGCATCCGCGTCTGCACGTCCGTCGCACGATAGCGCTTGAGCATCCGCCGCAAGTAGCGCGCGGTGCCGTCGAGGTTTTCGTACGGCTCGAGCGCATCGACGTCGAGTCCGGCCGCCGTCCCGGGCATCAGCTGCCCGAAGCCCAGCGCGCCGACCGGTGAGACCGCGTTCGCGCGCCACGACGACTCCACGCTGACGACGGCGGCCAACAGGGCGGGGTCGAGCTTGTAGTACGACGACAACAGCAAGAGGCGCTCGGCGAGATCGCGCCGGGCCGTGGTCGAAAGACGCGCGTTCTTCGTGCCCAGCGCATCGGCGTAGCGCCCGATGGTCAAGCCCTCGCCCGATTGCGCCGCGACGGGTTGCGGCGCGAGCGCGCAGCACACGGCCGCGCCGCAGAGCGCGGCGACGACCCGGACATGCAGACAACGCCCAAGCTTGAACGACATCGTGGGCTATTTCTATCGACTGCCGAGGCGGCCGACTTGACCGTTCGCGCCGCTTCGTGACCCCCGCCACGAAGCGGATCGCTCAGGGCGTCAGAAACAGCGCTCGCTCGGCGTTCCGCCGTGTGACCAAGCCCGGCAACGCTTGTCCGCCGCCGAAGACCCATTTGCCGAACTCGTCGGCAGCGCCGGCGTAGTCGCCGGCGTTGAGCTTGCGCAACAGCGTCGAGCCGCCGAATGCCCCGGCACCGACGTTGAAGACGAAGTCGACGAGCGCCGCAAACTGATTGTCGGTGAGCGCCACGGTCACCGCCGACGCGACGGCGCTTTCCGAGGCGCGCAGGTCCGACTGCAGCAGCTCGACGGCGCGCTGCTGCGTGATCCGCGTCGTCGGCGTGACGTCGGATCCCGTGTGTCCGTAGCCGATCGTCCACGGTGCCCCGCCGGTCCCGGGATCCGGATAGGCGACGACGTCGGTCGAGCCCGGCACCTGCTTCGCGTAGCCCTCGGAGTTCATCACCAGCCGCAGGCCGGCCGCATTGGTCGTACGGCCCGGCCCGCTCGTCGAGCCGTTTCCGCCGGCGAACGCAGCAGTCACGGTCTGATAGTACACCCCGGCCGTCTGCGGACCGATCGCGCCGGCGCTCGCCCCCGTGTTGCCGAGCTGATGTGCGGCCTTGAACGCGTTGACGCCCGCGTCGGAGAGGTCGAGCGAGAGCGGCGGCGACGTGGCCAGCTTCGTGAAGGCCGCCAGCGTACTCGGGCCGATGACGCCCGGCGTTCCGAGCTTCATCAGCGTCTTGAGCGCGTTGAGATCGTCGACGGGCAGCGCGGCGAGGATCGCCAGCGCGTTTCGTTCCCCAGGGGATAAGGCCGAACTATCGATGTTTTGAACCGACGCCGTAGCCATGGTCTCGCTCCTTCACCCGCATCACACCCACGCTCCCTACCGAATGGTAGGACGGCGATTGGACCCCACGGATCGTTGATTGGCTGCGTCTCGGCGGTTGACACGTCCTGCGATCCATAGTACAACCCGACTCACGATGAACTCGCGCCTCGTCCTCGTCGTCGGCGTCCTTCTTGCGGTCCTTATTGATGGCCGGCGAGACGCTTTCGCATAGACGACGACACGAAGTCGCGCAGCTAAACGAAAGCCCTCGCCGGTAGAAACGGCGGGGGTTTTTTCATACGCCTCCGGAGGATCTCATGGACGCCTATTACGACCGCGACATCGATCGCGGCGCACTCGACGGGAAAACGATCGCCGTCATCGGCTACGGCAGCCAAGGTCGCGCGCAAGCGCTCAACCTGCACGACTCCCGTCAGCACGTCGTGGTCGGCCTGCGGCCGGAGTCGGCGAAGCGGGACGAAGCGCGCCGCGACGGCCTTCCGGTCGCGTCGGTGTCGGAAGCCGTCGACCAGGCCGATCTGGTGATGCTGCTGATCCCCGACGAAGAACAGCCCGCCGTCTTCATGCGCGACGTCGTCGAGCATCTGCGGCCGGGGATGACGCTCGCGTTCTCGCACGGCTTCGGGATCCACTTCGGAACGATCGTTCCGCCCGGCGACGTCGACGTCATCATGATCGCGCCGAAGGGTCCGGGACGCCTGGTGCGCACCGAGTACGAAGCGGGTCGCGGCGTTCCGTGCCTCGTCGCGGTTCATCAGAACCCCAGCGGCAAAGCGAAGGAGACCGCGCTCGCGTATGCGGCGGCGATCGGGGGCGGACGCGCCGGGATCCTCGAGACGAACTTCCGCGAGGAGACCGAGACCGATCTCTTCGGCGAGCAGGCCGTGCTGTGCGGCGGGCTCTCGGCGCTGGTGAAAGCCGGGTTCGAGACGCTGACCGAAGCCGGCTACGCGCCCGAGATGGCGTACTTCGAGTGCCTCCACGAAGTGAAGCTGATCGTCGACCTGATGTACGAGCGCGGGATCGAGGGGATGCGCAACGCGATCAGCAACACCGCCAAGTACGGCGACTACACGCGCGGCCCGCGGATCGTCAACGACGCGACGCGCGCGGAGATGAAAAAGATCCTCGCCGAGATCCAGAGCGGGCAGTTCGCGCAGGAGTGGGTCGCCGAGAACGCCGCCGGAAAGCCGTCGTTCAAGCGCTTCCGCGAAGAGGGCGCGACGCATCCGGTCGAGCACGTCGGCGCGGAGCTGCGCGGGCTCATGCCGTGGATGAACGACAAGGCGTCCGGCGAGCCGGCCGACGACGACCTGCGCTTCCGGGTCCTGTAAGGCGATGAACGGCGCGCAGACCGTGGTCGCGGCGCTCGGGCGCGAGGGGGTCGACTTCATCTTCGGCTACCCCGGCGGCGCGATCATGCCGATGTACGATGCACTCTTCCAGCATCCGGTTCGGCACGTGCTGTGTCGTCACGAGGCCGCGGCGGTCTTCGCGGCGAGCGGATACGCGCGCACCAGCGGCCGCGTCGGCGTCTGCTGCGCGACGTCGGGCCCCGGCGCGACGAACCTCGTCACCGGGCTCACCGACGCCTTCATGGACAGCGTCCCCGTCGTCGCGATCACGGGCCAGGTGCGCACCGAGCTGATGGGGACCGACGGCTTCCAGGAAGCCGACGTCTGCGCGATCACGCAGGGGGTCACCAAGATGAACTTCTTGGTGACCGATCCGGCGAAGATCGCCTCGACGCTGCACGAGGCCTTCGCGCTCGCGCGCAGCGGACGGCCGGGTCCCGTCCTCGTCGACATCCCGAACGATCTGTTGAAGGCGCAGATCGATCCGGCGTTCGCGGAGAGCCAACCGCTGCCGGTCCGCGCCGAGTCACGTCCGCGCATCGACGACGCCGCGATCCGCGACGCCGTCGCGCGGATCCGCGCCGCGCGACGTCCCGTCGCGATCATCGGCGGCGGGGTTCGCGCCGACGCCGTCGAGGCGTACCGCACGTTCGTCTCATTGCTGGGTCTTCCGCACGCCTCGACGATCATGGGCCTGGGCGCCGGGTCGTACCACGATCCCGCATTCCTCGGGATGCTGGGGATGCACGGGCTGAAGGCGGCGAACAAGGCGGTGCAGCGCGCCGACGTGCTCATCGCGCTCGGGATGCGGTTCGACGACCGCGTCACCGGGAAGCCCGATCGCTTTGCCCGGACCGCGCAGGTGATTCACGCCGATATCGACGCGACCGAGTTCGGGAAGATCATCCGTCCGGACGTCACGCTGCACGGCGACCTGCGCGACACGCTCGAGGCACTCGTCGCCGAGCTGGTGCGGACGCAGGTCCCGCGCTTCGACGACTGGGCCGTGGAGGCGCGGCTGCTCGGCGGTCCGCTGCCGAGCGATCGCGTGAACGAACACGTCCTCTCGGCGACCGACGTCCTCGACCGGTTCTTCGCCGCGCTCCCGGAGAACGCGGTCGTCACGACCGACGTCGGCCAGCATCAGATGTGGGCGGCGCAGCGCGCGCGACCGACGCATCCGCGCAACTTCGCGACCTCGGCGGGCCTGGGCGCGATGGGCTTCGGCTTTCCGGCGGCGATCGGCGCGCAGTTCGCGCGGCCCGACGCGCCGGTCTTCGCCGTCGTCGGCGACGGCGGGTTCCAGATGTGTCTGCCGGAGCTCGCGACGCTGCGCCGTTACAAGGTTCCGGCGAAAGTGCTGCTGATCGACAACCAAAATCTCGGCATGGTGCGGCAGTGGCAAGAGCTCTTCTTCTCCGAGCGCTACTCCGCGACGAACCTGGCCGACAATCCCGACTTCGCCGCGATCGCGCGCGCCTACGGCATCGAAGCGTTCTTCGCGAACGATCCCGCCGGCGCGGACGAGACGATCCGGCGCTTCGTCGACCACCAGGGTCCGGCGCTGCTGCACGCCGCCTGCCATCCGACCGAGAACGTGTGGCCGATGATCCCTGCCGGGATGACGGTCGACGACCTGATGGAAGCGCGCGCGTGACCTGTGACCTGACGCTGCGCGACGCGCGCAGCATCGCCCGCATCGTCAACCTCGCCCACCGCTTCAACTGTCGCTGCACCCGCATCGACGCGACGACCGACGACGAGGCGACGCGCGCGTCGCTGGCCTTCGACGGACCGGCGCTCGCGCTTACGCGCCTGCGCGCCCAAATCGACCGCATCCTGGCTTACGAGGCACCCGCGCAATGAACTCACTGTCACCGTCACCCCGAGCTTGTCGAGGGGCCCTCAAATCGTGCCTCGGCACCAACGCCGCACCGCAGGCCATGGACACGTCGCGAGCCGTCACGATCGTGGCGTCGCGCTCGACTTCGCTCGCACGACCACGAGGCGACCTCGACAAGCTCGGCCTGACGGTGGCGGGATGAACGTCAACCGCTATAAGGCCTACCCCTCGATCCCGATTGACGACCGTCAATGGCCGTCGAGGCGGCTCGAGCGGGCGCCGCTGTGGTGCAGCGTCGATCTGCGCGACGGGAATCAGGCGCTGGTCGAGCCGATGGGGCCCGAGCGCAAGCTCAAGATGTTCGAGCTGCTCGTGAAGATGGGCTTCAAAGAGATCGAAGTCGGCTTCCCGTCCGCCTCGCAGCCGGACTTCGACTTCGTGCGCCAGCTCGTCGACGAGGGCCGCATTCCGAGCGACGTCACGATCCAAGTGCTGACGCAGGCGCGCAACGACCTGATCGACCGCACCTTCGAGGCGATCGACGGCGCGCCGCGGGCGATCGTTCACGTCTACAACGCGACCTCGCCGCTATTCCGGCGCGTCGTCTTCGGGCTCGACGAGGACGGCGTTATCGGGGTCGCCACGTCGGCCGTCGCGCACATCAAGCGGCGCGCGGCGGAGGTGGCGGCCCGAACCACGATCCTCCTCGAATATTCCCCCGAGACGTTCTCCGCGACCGAGCTGCCGTTCGCGAAGCGGATCTGCGAAGCGGTGATCGACGTCTGGCAGCCGTCCGCCGGCGAGAAGATCATCCTGAACCTGCCGGCGACGGTCGAGTGCGCGGGACCCAACGTCTACGCCGACCAGATCGAGTGGTTCCACCGCACCATCCGGGATCGCGACAAGATCGTGCTCTCGCTGCACCCGCACAACG
>DASYFS010000134.1:0-23381 GCA_036498305.1 Candidatus Elarobacter sp.
GCGACGCTCCACGGCGGCTTCACGATCCGGCCGCAGGATGTGCAGGCGCTCGCGAGCGAGCTCGCCGCGCAGAAGAGCCTGATCGTCGTCGACGCTCCGCAGCCCTTCGCGGCCGCGGTACGCCCGTTCGTCGCGCTGGGCCGCCGCTTCATCATGATCGTCGAGCCGTCGATCCTCGGAATCACGAGCGCCCGCGTGACGCAGCTCGAGTTCGGGCGCTTCGGGATCCCGCCCGAGCGCCTCGATATCGTCTCGGTCGCGCGCGATCCGCGCGCCGCCCTGGCCGCGAACCGCGTCGAATCGGCGCTCGGCGCCCGCGTCATCGTCGAGATCCCGCCGTCGACCGACCGCAAGTACGAACGCGCGCTCGAGCTGTTCACCGAGCTCGTCGCCACGCCGTCGTTCTCGGAGCCGCTCAACCTCTCCGCATCCTCGCAGGCCCCGGTCGGCGACCGGCGCTTGGGGCCGCGCCGCCCGCAAGACAACAAGGTCGTGCGCTTCGTCCCGCCGAGCGGCAACGCGCCGGCGCAGAGCGCCCCCGTCACCGTCGGCCCGGAGATCGGCCGCTACGACGCCCTCAAAACCGCGATCCACGACGAGCTCGCGAACCGGATCGACCCGGCTCGGCTCGGCCGCGCGACCGACGAAACGGCAAAGCTCGCCGAGCTGCGCTCGCAGGTCGATCACATCGTCGGCGAGCTGCTGCTCGGGCGCACCGAGATCACGTCGGCCGAAGAAGCCGCACGGCTCAAGCTGGAGATCGTCGACGAGGCGATCGGCCTCGGCCCGCTCGAGGACCTGCTGCGCCAGTCGGACGTCACCGAGATCATGGTGAACGGCCCCGGCAAGATCTACGTCGAGCGCAACGGCCGCATCGAAGAGACCCAGAAGCGGTTCAGCAATCAGAAGCACCTGCGGTCGACGATCGAGCGCATCATCGCGCCGCTCGGCCGCCGCGTCGACGAATCGGCGCCGATGGTCGACGCCCGCCTCAGCGACGGCTCTCGCGTCAACGCGATCATCGAGCCGCTCGCGCTCGACGGCGCGACGCTCACGATTCGCCGGTTCGGCTCTCGCCGCATGACGGCGGAAGATCTGATCGGCCTCAATGCGTGCGCGCCGGAGATCCTCGACTTTCTGCGGGCCGGCGTCGAAGCGCGGCTCAACATCGTCGTCAGCGGCGGCACCGGCACCGGGAAGACGACGTTCCTCAACGTCCTCTCGTCGTATCTGCCCAGCCACGAGCGCATCGTGACGATCGAAGACGCCGCGGAGCTTTCGCTCGCGCAGCAGCACGTCGTCCGCCTCGAGGCGCGTCCCGCCAACATCCAGGGCGCGGGCGAGATCCGCATCCGCGACCTCGTGCGCAACGCGCTGCGCATGCGCCCCGACCGCATCATCGTCGGCGAGTGCCGCGGCGGCGAGGCGCTCGACATGCTGCAGGCGATGAACACCGGCCACGACGGCTCGCTGACGACGATCCACGCCAACAGCGCGCGCGACGCCCTCTCGCGGATCGAGACGATGGTGCTGATGGCGGGCTACGACCTCCCGGTGCGCGCGATCCGCGATCAGCTCGCCGGCGCGGTCGACCTCATCATCCAGCTCGGCCGCATGCGCGACGGCTCCCGCAAGGTCACCGGCGTCTGCGAGGTGGTCGGGATCGAAGGCGACGTCGTGACGACGCAGGAGATCGCCCGCTACGATCAGCGCGGGCTCGACAAGGAGAACCGGGTCCGCGGCTCGTTCATCTTCACCGGCGTGCAGCCGGTCTGCCTCAAACGGTTCGCCGAGTACGGGATCTCGTACGACGTGCGGGCCCTCTCGCAGCTGGAGCGCGCGGCGTCGTGGTGACCGTCGTCGCTCCCTACGCCATCGTGCTCGGCGTCATCGGGACGATCGGGCTCGCGGTCTTCGCGCTGTGGGAGCGCGTCGACGGTTGGCTGGAGCGATTCGCCGGCGGCTTCACCGTCGAGATCGAACGCGCGAACCTCAAGATCCCCGCGCGCAACCTCGGCGCGGCGATGGCGCTGGTCTCCGTCTCGCTCTGGCTGGCCGCGGTCGTCGTGACCCGTCCCGACGTGGCGCGCGCGATCCTGTACTTCCCGATCGTCTTCGCGATCGCGGTGCTGGGCGTGCGCACGTGGCTGCGCGCCAAGTCCGCCGCGCGGCTGAAGGCGTTCAACGATGAGCTCGAGCTCGTGCTCCGCCTGATCTCCAGCGGTCTGCGCGTCGGGCTCAGCCTGCGCCAAGCGCTCGTGCTGGTGATCGAAGAGTCACCGGAGCCGGCGAAGAGCGAGTTCGGCCGCGTCGTCGCGAAGACGAACATCGGCGTCCCGATGGACGCCGCCCTCGCCGAGCTCGTGCGCCGCGTCCCCAGCGACGAGCTCGAGATGCTCGTCGACGCAATCGACGTCCAGTCGCAAACCGGCGGCAACCTGGCCAAGATCCTCGACCATCTCGCCGCGACGATCAAAGCGCGCCGGAACATCCACCGCAAGGTCCGCTCGCTGACCGGCGAGGCGCGGATGAGCGGCTGGGTGATCGGCCTGCTGCCGCTATTGTTGGGAGCGTTCGTCATGGTGACGCAGCCGACGATGCGGACCGCGATGCTGACGACCGGGATCGGTCACGCGAGCCTGATCGCGTTCGTCGTGCTCGAGATCCTCGGCATGGTCATGGTGCGGATGATGATGAGGCTCAGCGTATGATCGCCACCGTCATCCTGATCGCGCTGCTGCTGTCGGGAGCGCTGTTCGCGCTCGGCTTCGCGCTGCTCGACAAGGGCGACGACATGAAGCGGCGGATCGCGGAGCTCGAGCGCGCCGCGCCCGAGAGCGATCGCGGCGACAAGTTCGTCCGCAAGCTCGTCGACGAGAAGGAGCGGGTCAATCTCGCCAACCGCTTCGCCGAAGCCGGCTGGTACGACACGACGCTCGTCGGCTTCATCTTCACCCGCATCGGGCTCGCCGCGGCGCTCGGGATGGCGTGCGCGCTCGGCGCCGCGTTCCTCCACGTCACGCCGACGATCTTCATGATCTCCGGACTCGCCGGCGTCGTCGTCGGCTTCATCGCGCCGTCATTCGTCCTCGACGCGGCGATTCGCAACCGCAAGAACGAGATCGCGCGCCGTATCCCCGACTTGCTCGACATGGTCTCGACGACCGTCGAGGCCGGCACCGCGCTCAACGGCGCGCTGGCGATCGCTGTGATGCGCATGAAGGGCCCGCTCGCCGACGAGTTCCGCATGGCGCTCTCCGACGTGCGTGTCGGCATGTCGCGCTCCGACGCGCTGACGGCGATGGCGCACCGCGTGCAGCAGGTCGACCTCTCGTCGATCGTGACCGCGCTCGTGCAGACGGAGAAGCTCGGCGGAAACCTGGCCCGCATCCTCGACGAGCTCGCCGAGGAAGCACGGTCGCGCCGGCTCGCCCGCGCCGAAGAGATGGCGGCAAAGATCCCGGTCAAGATGGTGATTCCGATGGCCTTCTTCATGCTGCCGGCGCTGCTGGTGATGATCTTCGGCCCCGTCGCCGCGGAGCTGATCGGCCGATGATTCTGATCTTGCTCGCCGGCGCGCTGTTCGCGTTCGCAGCTTGGGGCGGGATCGCCGTCGCGCGCTACGTCTGCGCGGGCATCGAGACGCCTGACGACGGGCCTGCTCCGGGCCACGTTCCCGAGCGCGTGCTGATCATCGCCTCCGCGATCCTCGGCGCCTTCGCAGCCTCGCGCGGCGTCCCGCTCCCCGGGCTGCTCGTCGTCGGCGCCGCCTGCGGTTTGCTGTCGGCCATCTGGGCTGCCGACGTGACGCGCGGAATCATCCCCGACGTCTTCACCCTCGCGCCGCTCGGCGCGATCCTGATCGCCGCGGCGCTCTCGGGCCACTGGGAAGTCGTCATCGCCGCCGTCGTCCCCGCGCTCCCGTTCGCGTTCCTCGCGTGGAAGTCGAAGGGGATGGGCCTGGGCTGGGGCGACGTGAAGCTGGCCGCGCTCGGCGGCGCGCTGCTCGGGATGCAGCAGGCGCTGCTGTTCTTCGCCATCGGCGCGCTCGCGGCGGTAATCGTCGCGCGCGTGCGCGGGATGCACGGGCGGCCGATCGCCTTCGCGCCGTATCTCGCGTCCGCGATTGCGGTACCGTTCTCGCTCTTCACCCCGGGGATGCATCCGTGACGACGCTGCGCAACCGCACGACCGGCGAGGTCCTCGCCCAACGCGTCGAGTTCGCGCAGAACCCGCTCGAGCGCGTGATCGGCCTGCTCCCGCGCACCCGCATCGAGCCCGACGAAGGTCTGTGGTTCGACCGCTGCGCCGCGGTGCACACGCTGGGGATGCGCGTCCTCGTCGACCTGATCTTCCTCGACGCGCAGCTCCGCGTCGTCCGCGTCGAGCACGCCGTGCGGCCGGGACGTCCGCTGATCTGGTGCCGCGACGCGGCCTCCGTCCTCGAGATGGGGCACGGCTTTCTGGCCAGGCGCGACGTTCTCGTCGGCGATCTGCTCGCCTTCGACGAACCGATGATGGCGGCGTAGCGGAGCGGAGATACGGCGCGCGCCTGAGAAGGGCGCGCGATGGTTGCGCTCCTGGCTACCGTCGGGATTGCGTCGGTATTGCTGGCGCCGGCTCCCGCGTGCAACCGGCCGCAGACCGTCGCGGCGTTGCGGGACGGCGTGCTGTACTTTTACGCCTACAACGCGAGGGCCGCGGTCGTCGCGTTTCGCGGCGCGGCGTCGTTCTCGCCGCGCTGCGCCGCGGCGTACGCCGGACGCGCGATCGCCGAAGGCGGAAACCTGAACTTCCCGATGACGGCCGCCTCGATGAAAGAAGGAGCGAAGGCGGCGGCAACCGCGGCGTCGCTGCAGGGGAACGCGACCCTGGAGCAGCGCCAGCTGATCGCGGCGCTCGTGCGCCGGTACGCCGGAACGTTTCCGGACCGCGCCGCGGCCGACCGCGACTACGTCGCGGCGCTGCGCTCGATGGCCGATCGCGGGATCGCGCGCGAAGACGCCGAGCTGCTGTTGTGCGAGGCGCTGCTCGAGCGCGACGGTGCCCGGCTGTGGAGCAGCGCAGAGCTCGCTGCGGAGCATGCCGAGGTCGAGACGCGCCTTCGCGACGTCCAAGCGCTGCGGCCGGGCGATCTCATGGCGGATCACCTCTACGTGCACCTGCACGACCTCGACCCCGATCGCGCCGCCGCGCTGCCGGCCGCGGACCGGCTCGCGTCGGCCGACCTCGACCCCGAAGCCGAGCACCTGATCCACATGAGCGCCCATGCGTACGTTCGCGCCGGACGCTACGCCGACGCGCTGTCCGCGTCGACGCAAGCGCTCCGGCTCAGCATTGGGGTCGTCGGCGGTTCGGAGTACCTCGCGCACGACTTCGCCGTCGGCGAAGGCGCCGCGTTCAACGGCGCCGACGCGGGCGCCGCCGACCGCTTCATCGACGAGTTCTGCACCGACGAGTGCACGAACGCGCGCATCGCGGGCGCGGCGCGGTTCGCGCGCTGGGATCAGGTGCTGCGTTTGACGGCGGGACGTGAAGACGCGTTCGCGCTGCTGTTCTCATCCCGCGCGCTGCTCGGCCAAGGCGAGACGGCGCGCGGCCTCGCGCTGTTCGAACGCCTGCGGTTGGAGTCACCGTCGCTCGCCAGCCATGCGAACCTGACGACGGTTGCAGCCGCCGCCGCGCGCAACGACCGGCAGACGCTGCTGCGGCTCGCGCACGAGCTCGACGCCTCGAACGACGCCGGCGCGGGCCCGGAGTTTCTGGCGACGTTCCCGGATCTCGAGCTGAAGGCGCATGCCTATGCGGCCGCCGGCGCGCTCGACGAGGCGCGCGCGGCGCTCCGCGCCGACCTCGCCGCCTATCCGTGCAACGTCCGCGCCACGGTCGCGCTCGCCGCGCTCACCGTGGAGAATGCGCGCCCGGCCCACCCGGCGTACTGCACGCCGGACCTGCAATACACCGACGGACGCACGCCGTCGATCGACGACTTCTGAGCTACGCGCTGAGAACCGGCGCCTGCGCCTCGACGTAGGACAGCATCCGCGCCTGCTCGGCCGCGTAGCTGGCGAACTGTTGCAGGACGATCCCCGCCTGGATGATCCACGGCGCTTCGGGTTCCCCGGCGAGCAGCGGGGCGGCGTGAATCGTGAGCGCGGCGGACCAGTGCGCGTACGCTTCGTCGGTCGCGCCGCGCTCTTGTGCCGACGCCGCGAGATCGACGTGGCTGCGGAAGCGCTGCAGGGTCGTGGTGACGTTGGCCGGGACGAAGCCGATCGTCGTCGCGTCGGCGTGGAAGTACGCCGAGACGTTGGCGCGGCCGACGACCTCGCCGATCGCGCGGCGGATCGTCGTGCAGGCCGCGCGCAGCGCTTGGGCCGCGTCGTCGCGGTGGGCGTCGGGCCACAGTGACGCGGCCAGTTCGGCGCGGCTTGCGCAGCCGTCGGCGCGCAGGGCGAGGAACTGCACGAGCTGACGGTCGCGCCGCCGCATGAAGGCGACCTCGCGGTCTCCGATCGTCATGCGGAAGCGGCCGAAGACGTGGACGAGCGCGGGCGCGACCCGCGGCCGCCGGTCCTCGCGCGGCTCGAGCGCGGCGACGACCGGGTTGACGACGTACGTTCCCTCGATCAGCTCGACGAACAGTCCGGCGTGCGCGAGGCGCTCTAGCACGGCATCATCGGTGCGGCGGCCCGCCGCCAGCGCGTTCGTGAATGCGGTCGCGTCCTCGGGATCGGCGGCGTTCAGCGCCGAGACCACCAGGTCGTCGACGTACGAGCGCGACGACGCGAGCCAACGATCGAAGCCGAGCTCGAACGTTCCGCCGATCGCGGCCGCGTAGCGGATCGTCCCGGCGACGGCCGTCGACCAGCCGCCGGTCTGCACGAGCAGCCGCTGCCGTTCGGCCGGCGTTGCGGCGAGGCCGCGCGCGACCAGCAGCCGTTCGATCTCGCTCTCGTCGAAGCGCAGGAGCGCGGCGTCCGCGCGCGCGGCCGGCACGGCGTCGAGCACGGCGGCGCTGCGCATCAGATAGATGAGCGCGACGTGCGCCGGCGCACGCTCGGGGAGACCGGCGAGCAGCTCGATCGCGTCGGCCGCGGCGGCGTCGGCGCCGTCGACGACGAGCGTCGTCTCGGGTGCCGCGACCAGCGCCTCGTCGAGGTTCGTCACCTCGCCGGGCGAGAGCGCGATCATCAGCAGCGCGCAGAGCTCGCTGCGCGTCGCGCCGGCGGGTACGCTGATCCACGCCACGCGGCCGTCGCGGCGGCGCGCCCAGCGCGCGACGCCGGCGGTTTTCCCGGCGCCGGGCTGCGCGGCGACGATCCGCAAGCGCGCGGCGGCGTTGCGTTCGAGCCACGCTTCCAGCTCGTGACGAATCACGCAGTCGGGCGCGAGTTTCGGGAGATCGGTCGGCGTCGGCATCCTTGCCTCCTTGGGATCTTCAGCCCGCGGCAAGTGCCGCGGTGATGACTTCGCGCTCCGCGTAGCGGCGGGCGCGCACGATGCCCTCGTCGAGCAGCACCGCGACGTCGCGGAGCGCCGGCGGAACATCGCCGTTGAGGAACGAGCGGCGGGCGATGCGCAGCACCGCCTCGGCGTGCTCGCGCGCGACGTTGACGTCGCCGCGCAGCCACGCCGCATCGGCGTCGGTCACGTGCGCGCGCGCGCGGCGCGCGTCGATCGTGAACAGCTCGAGGTTGAGCGCGATCTCGTCGCCGAACGACACGTAGTGCGCGAGCTGACCGTAGCCGACGACCGCGGCGAGCGCGCGGCGGAGCGTGCTGCACGCGCTGCGCAGGCTCTGCGATGCCAGCTGCCGGTCCGCGCGCGGCCAGAAGGCTTCGATGATCTCCTTGCGTCCGGCGCGGCCTTGCGGCTGCATTGCGATGAACGCGAAGAGATGGGCGTCCCGGCGACGCACCCACTCGATCGTGTGGCCGTCGATCTTCGCTTCGGGCGAACCGAACAGCGAGACGGAGAACGGCGCGAGGACGCTGCTCGGCGCGGCCGCGGCGAGCGAGCGCGTCAGGCGCGAGATCGCGCGGTACGGCTGATAGCTGCCCTCGGTGTAGCGCACGAAGAGCCCGCGCTGCTCGAGCACGTCGAGCGTCGTCTCACCGATCGCGCTGCCTTCGAACAACCGGCGCGCGGCGGCGGCGATCGCGGGATCTTCTTCGGCCAGGATCTCGTCGAGGAAGCGCTTGATCAGCCGGGCGTTCGAGCGGCGCCAGCCTTCGACCGCGTGCTCGAGGGGCCGTCCGGCCGAGGCGGCGTCGCGCACCGCGCTGCAGAGCGCGAAGGCCCAGCCGTCGGTATCGTTCACCAGGCGCGCGATCTCGCGGCGGTCGCCGACCTTCGCGCGCGCGGCTTCAACGAAGCGCGCGGCCTCGTCGACGGTGAAGGCGAGGCGATCGGCGCCGAGCATCGCCGTCAAGCCGAGCGAGACGAGCCGCGTCGTGTCGATGAGATCGCGCGAGCGGGCGGCGAAGGCGAACGTGACGTTCTCGGGCGCTTCGATCACGAGCCGCCGCAGCAGCTCGCGCGCGTCGGGGGTGGTACGATCGGCTTCGTCGATCAGCAATTCGCAGCGGCCGACCTCGGCGAGTGCCGTCAGCAGCGACGTCGCGTTCGGCGCGTGCTCGATCCCCAGAACGTCGCAGATCCGGGCCGACAGCGAAGCAGCGCCGGTTTGCGGTTCGAGCGCAAGGTAGAAAGCCGCGTTGCGCGGATCCTGGGCGTAGCTGACGAGGGCCGTCGTCTTCCCCGACCCCGACGGAGCCGCTAAAAAGCGCAGCGGAAAGTCGGCGTGATCGCCCAGCCAGCAGCTGAGACGCTCGCGGCGGATCGTGTCTGGGGCCAGCTTGGGCAGCTTCGCCGAAGTGATCCGGGTCATAGGTCACTGCTACATACCCACGCCCGAATAGATTAAGCCCAAAGTCCCAGGTCAAACGGCGCTACAACGTTCGTTATGTTACTGTGCTCGGCAGTTTGCCGTACAGTTCAGCGTACGCGCAGCGTCAGATGATGCAACAGCGTGATCGAACCGATCCCGCGCGCGATCGTCGCGCGAACCGCGTAGGGCCCGCTTCCTCGTACAGGGACGGTAAGGGTCGTTCGCCGTGCGCCGCGCGCGACGTCGACCGATGCGACCTCGACGCCGTCGTTCTCGCGAATCAACGCGACGTGCGCGGCGTCGGGATACGGCAGCTGCACGGCGACGGTTTGGCCCGGCTGCACGACGTCGGGGGCAACCAGCAGCTCGCCGGTCACGCCGCTGGTGTCCAGCGCCGGTCCGCTCTCCGGGAGCACGCTCGCGATCACGATCGGCGCCGAGGCCGACGGCGATGGCTGCGGCGTCACCGCCGTCGGAACGGGGACGCGCAGCTCGTCGCGGCCGCTCGTCGTCGACGCGATCAGCGCATAGGGCTGCCGGCCGTCGGCCGGCGGCGCGGGGATGCGCACCTCACCGTTCCCGGGCGCGACCGTCGTTGCGAACCACGTCGCCCCGGTGCGGTCGACGACGGCCAAGCGAACGCCCGTCGCGCGAATCGCGGCGTAGCGCACGCGCAGCGGCGCCCCAGGCTGCGGCGGGTCGATCGTCACGCTGGCGATGCGCGGCGGCGGCGTCGTCACGATGCGCACCGCCGGCGGCGGCGTCGCCCGCGCATAGGCCGCGTCGCGCGCATCGCTGCCGAACGCGTTCGCGATCGCGACGTGGAACGTTGCGGCGTCGCCGCGGCCGAGCGAGAGTTGTCCGTCCGCGACGGGAAGCGTCCCGCGCGCGGTGACGTCGCCCGCGGCGTTGCGCAGCTCGTACGTGCGCGTCCCGCCGCCGCGGGTCGTCCACTGACCGATGAGCTCGCCGCCGGGCGAGGCGACGAGCGCGGCGGAGACGACGGCGGGCCGCGCGGCGGCGTACCCGACCAGCGTCGCGCCCGCGAGCAGCGCGCCGCACCCGACCGCGACGGCCGGCGTCACCCAGCGGCGGCGCGGGCGCGCGGGCCGCGGCGGCGCGGCCTCGACGACGAGATGAACGCCCTCGCCGCGCACTTCGGCGGCGACGCGGTCGTACGTCAGCGTGGCGTCGAGGGTGAACCCCGTGCGGACCGCGGCATGCGGCAACACCTCGACGGCAAGCGCCGCGACCGGCCGCCCGTCCTCGCTGCGGACGGCGTACGCGGTCGCCGCGAGCACGTTCGGCGTCCCGTTGCGGACGCGCAATTCGTACGGCGCCGAACGCTCGTCGGCGGCGAGCGCTTCCAACTCGCACGAGACCTCGCCCTGCGGCGAGGCGAGCATCCCGCGCGCGCCGCGTGACGAACCCGGCGCGATCCCGAGCGGCGCGCTCGGCCGAATCGCGGGGGGACGCACCATGCTAGGGTCGTCGTTGTTCTCGTTCACATCCGGCACCGATGCGTACCGACCGGTACGCGTTCAGTGCACCGTTCAACCGCGAGGCGGCGTTCCCCAGCCGGACCCGGCGTAGGCGCCGTCGACGACGAAGGCCGGGACGGTCGGGTCACCGTTCGTGAACGCGAGCATCTCTCGGCGCCGGTCCGCGTCGTTCTGCGCGTCGTAGGCGCTGTACGCGTACTCGCGGGCATCGAAGTATGCGCGCGCCTGCGCGCAGTACGGACACGTCGGCGAGACGTAGATCTCCAGGCGATGCCCTGGCTCGAGCCGTTCGACGTCCATGCCGCTCTCAACCGGCGGCCGCGCCCGTGAGTTCCGCCCGCGCGGCTTCGATCGCAAGACTGAGCTCGCGCAGGAACGACGATGCGTCCATCACGATGCCGAGCGTCTGATGCGAACCGCGGTCGGTCAGCTTCGTCACCGACGACGGGTTGATGTCGACCGACACGGTCTTGCACGACGCCGGCAGCAGATTGCCGACGGCGATCGAGTGGAGCAGCGTGCACACCATCAGCGCCATCCCGATCTCGGGCACATGCTTGCGCATCGCGCGCTGCGATTCGACGACGTCGGTGATGACGTCGGGGAGCGGCCCGTCGTCGCGGATCGAGCCGCACAGCACGACCGGGATCTTCTTCTGATACGCCTCGTACATCACGCCGCTGCGCAGCAGCCCGGCGTCGATCGCCGGCCCAATCCCGCCCGCCGCGCGGATGCGGTTGACCGTGCGCAGGTGGTGGACGTGACCTTCCTCCGCCGGGAAGGCGTCCTCGAGATTGACGCCGAGCGAGGTGCCGAAGAACTGCGACTCGATGTCGTGGACCGCCAGCGCGTTGCCGGCGTAGAGCGCGGTGACGAAGCCGTCGCGGATGAGCTCCGCCAGATACGGGCCGGCGCCGGTGTGGATGATCGCCGGTCCGCCGACGAGCAGCACGCGCTTTCCGGAGCGCAGCACCGCCAGCAGCTCGCGCGCGATCTCGCCGAGCAGCGCGTGCCGCGGCTTCTCGCTGGAGACGGCGCTGGTCATGAACTCGAAGACCGCCTTGCGGCGCTCGCGCTGCGGGATCGTCAGCTTGATCCCGCGGTGGCCGACGACGACCGGATCGTCTTTCTTGATGTCCGACGGCGGGACGGTCAGCGGGCCGCCGTCGTCGACGACGATCGCGCAGTCCATCTCGGGGTTGGAGACCGGGAGCCACACACCGTCGACGCGGACCTCGGTCGCGTAGTTCGTCGTCGCGTAGAACGCGTCGGGGAGGACGCCGTCCGAAGGCGCCGGCTCGATCAGCGCGTCGCCTTCCTCCATCACCTCGGCGCCGTGCTCGCGCAGCTTGTCGATCAGGTCGTCGAGGTACTCGACGTCCGGCGCTTCGATCGCGAGCCGCGCGTACGACGGATCGGTCTTGGTGCGCCCCGAGTCGAACTCTTCGATCGCATACTGGGCCCGCTCGTGGTCGGTCAGCACGCCGAGCACGCGGTTGAAGATCCCCGAATCGAGGATGTGTCCGCGCAGCTCGATCCGGCGGACGAACGTCGCGGACGACGAAGGCGAGGCCATGGGGCTCGTGTTCGTACCGACGCCGCTCGGCAACCTTCGCGACGTCACGCTGCGCGCGATCGACACGCTCCGCGACGCCGCGCTGATCGTCGCCGAGGACTCGCGGGTTACCCGGCGGTTGCTCAACGCGCTCGAGATCGGGACCAAAGAGATCTGGACGTACCACGAGCACAACGCCCGCAGTACGACCGCGGCGATTCTCGAGCGCGCCGCCGGCGAGGCGGTCGCCGTCGTCACCGACGCCGGGACGCCCGGGATCAGCGACCCCGGCGCCGAGCTCATCGCTGCCGCCCGCGAAGCCGGCGTCGCGGTCGAGGTGCTCCCGGGTCCGGCGGCGTTCGTCTGTGCCGCCGTGCTGTCGGGCTTCGATCTGCGGCGCTTCGCGTTCGCGGGCTTCCCGCCGCGCGGCGGCGCGGCCCGGCGCGCGGCGTATCGCGACGCGCTCGGCGAGACGACGATCTGGTACGAGGCGCCGCACCGGATCCGCGCCTCGCTCGCCGACCTCGCCGCCGTCGCACCGGACCGGCGCGTGTTCCTGGTCCGCGAGCTGACCAAGCTGCACGAACAGCAGGTGCTCGGAACGCCGGCCGAGGTCGCCGCAGCGCTGGAGGAGCCGGTTCGGGGTGAGATCGCGCTCGTGGTCGAGGGGATCCCGGCGACGGCGGAGGCCGTCGAGCCGGACGCGGGCGAGGTCGACGGGCGGATCGCGGCGCTGATGGCGGAGGGTCTGACGACCTCCGCGATCGCCAAGAAGCTGGCGGAGGCCGGCCTCGGCGAGCGCCGCCACCTGTACGCCCGCGTCGCGGCCCTCCGCCACGCCGCACCATGACGGGTGCGCGCCGACCGCGGTGACGAAGGGGGACCGTCGTGTCCGAACGAGGCTTCTACGTCACCACGCCCATCTTCTATATCAGCGGAACGCCGCACATCGGCCACGCCTACACGACGATCGCCGCGGACGCGATCGTCCGCACGGCGCGGGCGCATGGGCCGGCGCGCTCGCTGACCGGGACGGACGAGCACGGCCAGAAGGTCGCCAACGCCGCGGCCGCGGCGGGGATGACGCCGCAAGCCTACGTCGACGCGCTCGCCCCGAAGTGGCGGGAGCTCGCGCCGGCCTTCGACGCGCACTTCGACGACTTCATCCGCACCACCGAGCCCCGCCACGTCAAGACGTGCCTGGCGCTGTTCGAGCGGATGCGGGAAGCGGGCGACGTCTACGAAGGCGTCTACGAGGGGTGGTACTGCACCCACGACGAGACGTTCTGGCCCGAAGCGAAGCTGATCGACGGCCGCTGTCCGAACCCGGAATGCCGGCGTCCGGTGCAATGGCTCTCGGAGAAGAACTGGTTCTTCCGCCTCTCCAAGTACAACGAGCCGCTGCTGAAGCTGTTTCGCGAGAATCCGAACTTCTTGCGGCCGCAGTCGCGCTGGAACGAGATGATGGCGATCCTCGAAGAGGGACTCGAAGACTTCTCGATCTCGCGCTCGTCGTTCGACTGGGGGATCCCGCTGCCGGGCGGCGGCGTGCTCTACGTGTGGTACGACGCGCTCATCAACTACGTCAGCGCGCTCGGTTGGCCCGACGATCCCGACGGCCTCTTCGCGAAGTTCTGGCCGGCGACGCACCTGATCGGCAAAGAGATCGCGCGCTTCCACTCGATCATCTGGCCCGCGATGCTGATGTCGGCGGGTTTGCCGATCCCCGAGCGCGTCTTCGCCCACGGCTGGATCACCAGCGACGCCGGGACGAAGATCGGGAAGTCGCTCGGCAACGCGATGGACCCGTTCGCGATGACCGCGACGTTCGGCGCCGACGCGCTGCGGTATTTCCTGTTGCGCGAAGCGCCGTTCGGCAGCGACTTCTCGATGTCGGTCGAGAAGCTGCGCCAGCGCTACAACAGCGATCTGGGCAACGACCTCGGCAACCTGCTGCGGCGGTCGCTCGCGATGCTGCAGCGGTACCGCAACGGGCTCGTCCCGGACGTGCACGAGGGCCTGGTTCAGGAGCGTGTCGCCGACCTTCCCGAGCTGGTCCGTGATCACGTCATGGCGTTCCGCTTCCGCGAGGCGCTCGACGAGATCTGGAATCTCGTCACGCTGCTCAACCGCGCGATCGAAGAGCAGAAGCCGTGGGATCTGCATAAGCAGGGCCGCGGCATCGAGCTGGACGCGGTGCTCTACGACCTGGTCGAGGGGCTGCGGTGGCTGGCGATCCTGCTCTTTCCGTTCATGCCGGCGAAGGCGACCCAGATGTGGCAGCAGCTCGGCCTCACCGGAACGCCGGAGGTGCGCTGGAGCGACGAGCTGCAGTGGGGCCGTCTCGCCGCCGGGACGCAGACCGCGCCCGGCGACGCACTCTTTCCGCGCATCGAAGCACCACCCGACGAGGAGGCACGAACCGCATGAGCGTGACGATCCGCCCCCGCGGCGCGCCGGCGTATACCGGCGCCAACGACGCACTCCATCGCGCCGGAATTGCTATCCGCGCCGTCGCCGCGCTCGTGCTCGGCGTCTTTGCGGTCGCACGACCGGCGTACGCGGACGCGCTGATCGCGGTCTTCGCCGCGTTCGCGATCGTCGACGGCGCGATCCGCATTATCGTGGCGCTGCGCTCGACGGGAAACGACAAAGCGTGGCTCGTGCATGCACTCGAGGGTGTGGTCGGAATCGCGCTCGGCGTCGTCGTGTTCCGCGTCGCACGCTCGCTGATCACGCTGACGTGGACCGTCGCCGAGTGGGCGTTCATCATCGGCGTGCTGACCATCGTCTTTGCCGCGGTCACCTGGGGCCGGCTGAAAGACGCGTGGCTGTGGCTCCTGGGCGGCATCCTCCTGATCGCGCTCGGGATCGCACTGCTCTGGGTGACCTTCGGCGGCCTGTTGGCGCCCGGGCTGGCGCTCGGCGTCTTCGCGCTCATCTATGGGGCGATCTCGCTCGCCATCGCCGTGCGCGCCGGCCGGTAGGCCCCCGCCGCACGCCTCCGGCCGCGGCTGGGGCGGGTTCTATGGTAAGGTACCGACAGGAAACCCGATGCCAGCAGACCGTCCCGACCCCCAGAGCTACATCATCCAAATCGTCGAACGCGAAGCGCCGACCATCGATTCCGTTCGTCGCAGCCTGCGCGACACGGGCGTGATCCTGGACGCCGAGTACGGCCCGTATCCGGTCGACCCCCATCGCGGTCTCTACGTGGCACATTGCTGGGCGGACGAACCGTCACGGCGTCGTGCCGAGGACCGCGGCATCGCGTTCTTCGACGATCCCGAGATCACGCCGACCGCTCGCCAAGCCTAGGGGAACAGCCGACCTTTCCCGAACCCCCCGGGCCTCCTGAGTTTCCTCGTCCGGGTGGGTGACTATGGAAGAATGGCGCATCGTCGTCGCGCGCAATCCGCATTGGTACGACGAGTTCACCGCAGGCCCGCAAGCGTACGGCTACGGTTTTCACCACTCGGGGCCGCAAGTGGCGGAATACTTCCACGTCGACGAGGAGATCGCGCCGGCGCCGGTCTTTCTACCTGAGGAACGTGCGACGGAGTCCGTCGGAACCGTCGGCAAGCTGCCCGTGCTGGGCTACGCTGCCGGCGTACGGTTCGAGGACGACGCAGCGGTAGCACGACTCGGGCGCCTCTACCGCGACGACATCATCGGCGTTTTCGCCGACCCGGAGATCGCCGTCTTTCCAACCGACTGCAGCGGTGCGTCGATCGGCAACTGGCAGGATGTCAACCGTCTGATCGACGTGCCGGCGCTTCGCGCCGCCAACCTCGACGGTACCGGTGTGTTCATCGCGGTCGTCGACGGCGGGATTGACGGAACGGCTCTCAACGCGTACGGCATCGCACTCGCAACGCTGATCGATCGCGCCTATACGTATCCGTCAGGCTATGCGCCCGGAACTGCAGGGCCGGGACACGGAACCATGGTCGCCTTCGACGCGCTGCTCGCCGCGCCGAACGCGCGCCTACTGGATTTCGCAATGTTCCGCGGTCTCGGCACTCATCCCACCGTGCCGTTGCGCCTCCATCACGCGCTTGCAGCCTACGGAACGCTGATGATCATGATGGCGCAAAGCCGCCCGCCGGGCGCGCTCGTCGTCACCAATAGCTGGGGGATCCCCGACCGCAGCACCGACAAGCCGATCGGCGACCCGATGAACTACTGCGAAAACGCCGAACATCCGTTCAACCTCCAGCTGAGGGCGCTGATCCGCGTGGGCGTCGATGTCGTGTTTGCCGCGGGAAATTGCGGCGCCGAGTGTCCGGACCCCAAATGCGGCGCAGGCGATACCGGCGCGGGGCGAAGCATCCACGGCGCGAACGCGCTTCACGACGTCGTCACGGTCGCCGGGGTGACGACGCGGGGGGATCGCGTCGGCTACTCGTCCCAAGGGCCCGGCATCCTCGATTCCGAGAAGCCGGACGTCGCGTGCTACACGCAATTCGACGGCTCGGCCTGGAACGGCGGCCCCGACGTCGGGACGTCGGCCGCCGCTCCGATCGTCGCCGGCGTCATCGCCGCGCTACGTCAAGGCTACCCGACGGTCTCTCCGGCCCTGATGAAGTCGACGCTCCGAAACACGGCGTCCGGAGCGCCCGTTTGGAATCCGGATGTCGGGACCGGCATCATCCACGCCGGTCGCGCGCTGGACGCATTGCGGCGCGGCGCGGCCTCATAGAGGAGCGTTCGATGGAGATTCCGACCTCATTCTTCACCGCGCAGAGCGCGTTCACGTTGACCGGCGCCGCCGCGATCACGATCGTGGTCGCAAACGGCGTGTACTATGCGAGCGGCAAGAACCCGCGATGGCTCGCGCTCGCCGTCGCGATCGTGATCTGCGTCGTCGGCACGTACGCGAGCGGGCAAGGTCACGGCCCGATCGACTATCTCGTCGCCGTGCTCAACGGTTTTCTCGTGTTCGCGACGGCTCGCGGCGGGGCGTTTACGCTCGCTACGGCGACGACCAAACCCGAACAGAAAGCTGCGGAAGGCGGACCCCAGGCGTACGCACCATCGACGTCCGGGCCGACACGGCGGAGGTTCTTCTCCGCCTGGTGACTGCGGCTAGGGCGGCGTTCCGTACGAGCCTTCGCCGCGCTTGCGCTCGGCGTCGATGATCGCCGCGCATTGCGGGCGGAAGTACGAGCACACCGCGCGCGAGAGCCCGAAGTGCTCCTGCAGCGCGAAGCCCGGCGGCGGATCCTGGCCTGGGAAGTGCATCGAGCCGTCGGGATTGTCGCGGAAGTTGAACGGGTCTTTGTGCGGCGCGAAGTAGAACGGCCACGGGAACGACACTTGCTCGAAGAAGCCGTCGGAGTAGTGGATCGTGCAGCGGATATAGTAACCCGCCATGTTCCCGTGCGGGAACGGCCCTTGAATGCTGACGCACTCACCGTCGCCGGAGGTGAAGAGCTTCGCCTTGATCTCGGCCGGATCGCCTTTCATGACCTGATCGAAGTAGCGCTCTTCGGCCGACGGCGCGCGCGACGTCCCGACGGAGCTTGCTCGTTGCGGCGGACCCTGCTCGACGGCGCGCTGCGCATCGGCGATCGTGCGGGAGAACGCGCCGTTGAGTGCCGCTAATTGCTGCGTCGAAAGCGCGCCGCGCGGGGCGTGAACAGGCGCGGCGGGCGCCGGCGGCGCGATCGGGCGGTCGACGCGAATCGCGACGCGCACCGGACGTGCGACCCGCGGAACGGGCCGCTCGCGCGGCGGCGCGATCGCAACCGGCGCGTACGTCGGGACCGCAAGCGGGCGAACCGGGATACGGACCGGCGGCTTTGGCGCCCGCGCGATCAGCGGCTTGACGCGCACGAGGCTTCGCTTCGGCGGGGGCGGGACGCGCTGCACGATCGTGATCGGTTCCGCGGCTGCATCCGCCTCAGCCGGCGTGCTCCCCGGCGGCATCGTATGACGAAAGAGCGACCAAATCGCCCCTCCGAAGAGGTGGACGAGCAGCGAGAGCGTCGCGGCGATGATAAGGAAGCGACGGCCGGACCGGTACGCTCGATCGGGGAAGAGCTGCACGTGAGGCGTAAGGGTTCACCATGATCGACACGCATGCCCACGTCCACGACCGGGCGTTCGACGACGACCGGGACGCGACGATCGAACGCGCCCGGGCGGCCGGCGTCGAGGCGATCGTGTCCGTCGGCTGCGACCTCGACGATAGCCGCCGAGCCTGCGAGACGGCTGAGGCATACGGTCTGTCGGCGACGATCGGCGTCCACCCGCACGAGGCGAAGGACGCGCCTGCCGATCTCGACGCTCGGTTCGACGCGCTGCGCGAGCGCTACGGGAACCGCATCGTCGCGGTCGGCGAGACCGGCCTCGACTACCACTACGATCACAGTCCGCGCGACGTGCAGCGGCGCGTCTTCGCGGCCCAGCTCGCGTACGCGCAGAAGCGCGCGCTGCCGCTGGTATTTCACCAGCGCGAAGCGCACGACGACTTCGTCGCCGGGCTGCGCGCCGGCTACGATCGGGCGACGCAGCGCGGCATCGTGCACTGCTTCACCGGCGGCCCGAGCGAAGCCGCGACGTTCGCCGGCGAGTTCGGACTGCTGCTCGGAATCGGCGGGGTCGTTACCTTCAAGACCGCCGGCGCCTTGCGCGACGCGGTGAAGACCGTTGGGCTCGACGCGATCGTCCTCGAAACCGACTGCCCGTATTTGGCGCCGATCCCGCACCGCGGGACGCGCAACGAGCCGGCATACCTCGCCGACACGGCGCGCACCGTCGCCGAGGTGCTCGGGCTCGACGTCGACACCGTCGTCTCGCGCACCGACGCCAACGCGCGGCGGATGTTCGCGCTAGAAGCGCTCGCGTGATTCGCCGTTCGCAGCGTCCGCTGCGCGCGACCCCCGCGATCCACCACCACGAGTCGCGCTGCATGGTCTTCACCGGAGCGAGCACGTCGCGCGCGCTCGAAGATCCCGACGAAATCAGCGAGCTGCTCAAGGACCGGCACAACTTCGTCTGGTTCGATCTGGCCGAGCCGACGGCGCACGATCTCGAGCTGCTCAAGGCCGAGTTCGCGCTGCACCCGACCGCGATCGAAGACGCCGCGCTCGTCCACGAGCGGCCGAAGATCGAGGCCTTCGACGGTTATCACCTCGTCGTGGCGCACGCCGCGACGCTCGAGGGCACAGCACTCGTGCTCCACGAGATCGCGATCTTCGTCGGCGGCAACTTCGTCGTGACGATCCGCGCGCATCCGGTGTTCCCGCTCGACGAGATCGAGCGCCGCTGGACGTCACGCGGCTCCGTGCCGCACACATCGGCCGGGCTGCTCTACGTGATCCTCGACGTCATCGTCGACGCGTATCATCCCGTCACGGTGGAGTACGAAGAGCGGCTGGTCGCGATCGAAAACCAAGTCGTGGGACCGCGTCCGGGCGGCACCGCGTCGGTGCTGCGCGGCATCCTCGGCTTCAAGCGCGACCTCGTCGAGCTGCGGCACGCCGCCGCGCCGATGCGCGACATCCTCAGCCCGGTGCTGCGCGGGGAGCTCGGCACGCTCGACCCATCGCTGAACGCCTACTTCCGCGACGTCTACGACCACGCGCTGCGAACGACCGACCAGATCGACGCGATCCGCGACCTGCTCAACAGCACGCTCGACATCCACCTCTCGTCGGAGGCGCACCGCCAGAGCGAAGTCTCCAAGCAGCTCACCGTCATCGCGACGATCTTTCTGCCGCTGGCCTACATCACCGGATTCTTCGGCCAGAACTTCGGCTGGATGGTCAACCGCATCGGCGAGTTGCCGCAGTTCCTGTGGCTGGGGGTCGGGAGCCAGGCGCTCACGGTCATCGCGCTGGTCGCGTATTTCCGCCACAAGCGGTGGTTCTAGCGGCTGGGTACGGGCGGAGTGGAACGGGGCCCGGCCGCCGAACAGCCCCGGTCGACCTGACCATGGACAAAGCGCTCTACGTCCGCGAGATGTTCGCGGCGATCGCCCCCCGGTACGACCGCGCCAACCGCCTTTTGACGGCCGGCGTCGATGAGTCGTGGCGCAAGCGTGCCGTCGCCGAGCTGGCGGCCCCCCGGGGCGGGCTCGTCGCCGATCTGTGCTGCGGGACGGGCGACCTCGCCTTTCACCTGGTGCGGACCGACCCCGAGCTGCGGGTCACCGCGGTCGACTTCACGCCCGCGATGCTCGACGGCGCCCGCGCGCGGGCGGCCCGCGAGGACCGCGGCGGCCGGGCCACCTTCGTCGAGGGCGACGTGACCGCGCTGCCCTTCGGCGAGGGGGCCTTCGACGGGGCGACGATGGGCTTCTCGATGCGCAACGTCGTCGACATCGTCGCGACCTTGAAGGAAGCGCGCCGGATCCTCAAGCCCGGGGCGCGCTTCGTGAACCTCGACGTGACCCGGCCGCCCAACCCGCTCGTCCGCCGCCTGTTCGGGGCCTACTTCTACGGGATCGTCCCGCTGGTCGGCGGGCTCGTCGGCGGCTCGAAGACCGCCTATCGCTATCTGCCGAACTCGCTGACCAATTTCCCGGACGCCGACGGCCTCGCCGAGCGGTTCCGGACCGCCGGGTTCCGCGACGTCCGCTACGTGCGCCTGGGCGCCGGGGCGATCGCCGTCCACGTGGGAACCGCGTAATGCTCGAACCGCGGCCGCAGCGGCGCGAGCTCCACGCGCTGATCGAGGACTACTTCCGCACCGAGTTCGAGACTGCCAACGAGCTGATCACCGAGGCGGTGCGGCGGATGCTCGACGCGGGCGGAAAGCGGCTGCGGCCGCGTTTCACGCTGCTTGCCGCCGAGGCGGTCGGCGGCCGCGCCGACGATCACCTGCGGCTCGCCGCGTTCATGGAGCTGATCCACGTCGCGACGCTGATCCACGACGACGTCGTCGATCAAGCGCAAACGCGGCGCGGCGTCAACGCGACCGCGGTCGATTTCGGCAACCGCATCAGCGTCCTCGCCGGCGACTATCTGTTCGCCTGGATCTTCAAGAACGTCACCGCCGACTATCCGCATCCGATCCCGCACGTGCTGAGCGCGACGCTCGCCGACATCACCGACGGCGAGGTGCTGCAGCTGCGCGCGCTCGGCAACCTCGAGACGACGCTGGCCGAGTACGTCGAGATCGCCTCGAAGAAGACGGCCTCGCTGTTCGCGGCCTCGGCCGAGTGCGGCGCGCTCGGCGCCGGCGGCTCGCCGTTCGCGGCGCGGGCGCTGCGCGAGTTCGGGACCGCCTACGGGATCGCGTTCCAGATGCGGGACGATCTGCTCGATCTCACCGCCGATGAAGTAACGCTCGGCAAGCCGGTGGGCAACGACCTGCGCGAGCGCAAAATGACCATACCCTTGGTTTTGTCGCTCGAAGGGTCCGATCGGGAATTTCGCGCCGACGTCGAACGTTTTTTCACCGAGGACGATGACACACGGGCGCGGATCGACGATATCGTCGCCGGGATCGCCCGCAGCGGCGGCCTGCGCAAGACGGAAGCGGCCCTCGCCGGCTACGTCGAACGGGCAAAAGCCTCACTATCACCACTCGGGAACGCGCCGGCGCGTGCCGAGCTCGCAGCCCTCGCCGACGCCCTCCTTTAGATAGAACCGGAGAACCCCTATGTTCGGAACCACTGAAATCGCGCTCCTCGTGGGCGCCGCCGTCCTGCTCTTCGGCGTCGACAAGCTGCCGAAGCTCGCCCGCAGCGCCGGGCAAGCGAAGAAAGAGTTCATGGTCGGCCAGGCCGAGGCCGACATCGCCGCGGAGCGCGCTCGCGAAGAGGCCCGCCGCCGCAGCGAGACGGTCGTGAACGCCGACGTCGCCACGACCGCGACCGGGGTCCCCCAAGCCCCGGCCGTCCCCGACCCGCTGACCGGCGCCCCCGGCCCGACGACCATCGCGCCGCCGAGACCTTAACCGATCGCCGACGTGCTCGCCGAGCGCCCGACGAGCGAGCGCGACCCCGAGACCGAGTGGGACCAGAAGGAGATGCCCTTCACGGAACACCTGCGGGAGCTCCGGAACCGGCTCGCCGTCTGCGTCGGAACCGTGCTGGGGCTCGCCGTGCTCTTGCTGTGGCCGTGCCAGCAGGCGATTCGCCCGCTGGTGCGTTTGTATTTCGGCGACAAGGTCGTGCTCCACGCCTTCGGGCCGGCCGACGCGGTGTGGGCGATCTTCAAGTTCGCGATCTACGGCGCGATCGTGCTCGGGCTGCCGGTGCTGCTCTACCAGATCTGGATGTTCGTCGTGCCGGCGGTCCACCCGCGGACGCGGCGCGCCGTCTACAGTTACATCGCGCCGTCGTTCGTGCTCGCGCTGCTCGGGATCGCGTTCGCGCACTTCCTGGTGATCCCGCGGGTCGTCGGCGCGCTGATCCAAATCACCAACACGATCGCCGATCCGACGTTCGGGATCGAGTCGACGATCAACCTGATCCTGCTCCTCTTCCTGGCCTTCGCGATCGTCTTTCAGACGCCGGTCGTGATGCTGCTGCTGGCGCGGATCGGCCTCGTCAACAGCGGGATGCTGCGCAAGTACCGCCGCTACATCGTCTTCGGGATGCTGCTCGCGGGCGGCGTCCTCGCGCCTGACGGGAGCCCGGTGACGATGCTGCTGATCGCCTCACCGATGTACGTTCTGTTCGAGGCGTCGATCTGGCTGATCGTCTTCATGGAGCGCTCGTGGAAACGGGACGCCGCGCTCGGCTCGTAGCCCCGGCGTTCGCGCTCGCCGACGGCGCGCGCGAGCTGTGGGCCGAGCTCGTCCGCACCTTCGCGAACGTCGCCTTCGGCGTCTCGCTGCTCGCGGTGTGGGCGTTTCTGACGCTGATCGGCGTCGTGATCGAGCAGGGCAAAGACCCGTCGTTCTACGCGGCGCAGTACGCGCCGCCGATCGCGCGGCTGATCGCGCGGCTCGACCTCGCGAACATTTACCATAGCCCCGGCTACATCGGCGTCCTCGGGCTGATCCTCTGCTCGATGGCCGCCGCGACGTTCACCAAGGTGATCCCGCGCCGCATCCCGCGTCTAGGCCCGGTGAAGATCGACGCGATCCCGCTGCACGCGAAGGTGGTCGTACCCGGCGACGTCGATGCGGTGCGCGAGCAGGTCGCGCGCTTCTTCGCCGCGCGCGGCTGGCAGGTGCGCAAGCGCGCGTTCGGCGGCGACGAGTGGACGTTCGCCGACAAGAACAACTGGGCGCGCCGCGGCGTGCTGGTCGCGCACGTCGGTTTCGTCATCATCGCCGCCGGAACGACGATCTACTGGGCGACCGGCTACAGCGGGACGTTCAGCGTTCTCTCCGGTCAGACCGCGACGATCCCGCAAAGCGGGACGAAGATCGCGCTCGACCGCTTCAGCTTTCGCATCGATCCGATTGCGACCAAGAGCGGGATCGTGTACCAGCCGATCGACTACGTCTCGCGGGCCAAGGTGACCGG
>DASYFS010000135.1:0-5352 GCA_036498305.1 Candidatus Elarobacter sp.
GAACGCCGGCGTCGCGTCGGCGACCGGCGCAGGGAGAAAGCGGCGGCGCAGCGCCTCGCCGGCGGGAAACCCGCCGCCGGCGAGGACGACGCCGCGGCGCGCGTGCACGGTTTCCATCCCGCTGCCGCGAGTCAGCGTCACACCGCGGACACTTTTGCCGTCGGCGTCGAGCGCCGTGACGCGCGCATCGAACCAGACCTCGACGCCGTTTCGCTGCGCCTCCCAATAGAGCCGCGCGGCGAGCGCGTTGCCGAGGACGAGCCGCGTCCCACGCCGGTAGCCCAGGCGGTCGCGCAGATACCGCAGGGTGAGGCGCGCGCCGAGCGCGCTCGCGCGCGCCGACCACGGCAGCCGCAGCAGCGTTGCGACCTCGGCGCGCGTCACCATCATCCCGCCGAACAGCGTCAGCTCCGGGATCGGCGCGCGCACGCGGTCGAAGTTCGCACCGAGCAGCCGGCCGTCGAACGGAAGCGGCTCCATCGAACGCCCGCCCTCGCGGGCCCCCGGCAGCTCCGGCCGATAGTCCGGCGCGGTGGTGTAAACGCGAAAGGCGACGCTCGTGCGCGCCGCGAGCTCGCCGATCACCGCGCGCGCCGCCGCGACGTAGCGCAGCCGCAGCGCGCGGTCCGCGCGGTCGCCGATCAGCGCGTCGAGATACGCGATGGCCGCCGCTTCGTCATGCTCGTCGGCCGGGATCCATACGCTCCCGGACGAGTACGCCGTCGTCCCCCCGATCTGACTCGACTTCTCGATCACCAGCACGCGCAGCCCGTCGAGCGCGCCGAACAACGCCGCCGTCAGCCCGCCCGCCCCGGCGCCGACGACGACGAGGTCGTAGGTCAAAGCTCGAGCTGGATCGTCGCGCGCTCGTCGGGGTCGATGATCTTGGCCGAGATCTCACGGCGGATCTTGTCGTGCTCCGGGTGGTCGGCGTAGGCGCGCCAGCCGTCCCAATCGTCGAAGTCGGCGACGAGCGCGACGGTATAGCGCTGATCGGTCGCGCACGCGTTGCGGCCGGCCGTCATCGCGCGCAGCGTTTCAACCTTTGCCGGCAGCGCGTTCCAGGCCGCGACGAGCCCGTCGATCTCGGCGTCGGCGACGCCGGGCTTGACCTTGCCGAAGAACATGTGTCGGATCACGCGATGCTCCTAATCCGTGCGGGTATCGACGCGCGACAGCTCGTCGGCCGGGACCGAGACGACGATGAACACCAAGTTCTCGAGCCCGGTGTTGTCGATCGCGTGATCGAGCCCGGCGGGGATGAAGATCGCCGTGTGCGGCTCGACGACGACGGTGCGCTCGCCGAGCGTCATCAAGCCTTTTCCGCCGAGGATGTAGTAGACGTGCTCGGCGCGCTGGTGCGCGTGGACCTCGACGTGCCCCTTCGGCTCGTACGACGAGATGCGGAAGTCGTAGTGCTTCGTCCCGCAGTTGTCCGGGTTGACGAGCAGCTTCGAGAGCGCGCCGTGATGGCCGGGCGCCTCGATCCAAGGAACCTCCTCGATACGGACGACGCGCGCGTCGAGCTTGTCGGTGATCATTCTTCCTCCCAGCCGAAGTTCGGCAGCGGATGCGGGCGCGGCGGGAGATCCCAGCTCCCGGTGGCGAGGGGACGGACGTCTCGGTCGATTCGCACGTCGAGGACGGCGGGACGGCCGGACGCGATCGCGGCTTCGAGCTGAGGTGCGAAGTCGGCGGCGCGTTCGACCGTCACGCCGAGCGCGCCCATCGAGCGCGCCATCATTGCGTAGTCGGCGCTGTAGAGCGCCCCTGACGCATCGGTGAAGGAGACCGCGAGCTCGCGGTCGTTGCCGAAGTAGCCCAGCTGCTGGTCGCGGATCGCGCAGTAGCCGACGTTGTTCCACACCACCCACACGACCGGGATGTCGTACTCGACGGCCGTCAGCACGGCACTCGCGTTCATCACGAACCCGCCGTCACCGACGACCGCGACGACCGGCGTGTCACGCGCCGCGAGCTTCGCGCCGAGCGGGGCGGCGACCCCGAAGCCCATCGAAGCGAAGCCCCACGTCTGTACGAGCGTCTTCGAGCGGTGCGCGTCGTACGCGCTGATCAGCCAGTTGTGGTGGACGCCGACGTCGGAGAAGACGATGCCGTCGCTCGGGACGACGCGCCGCAGGTCGGCGACGATGCGTTCGGGCCGGATCGGCTGCGCATCGGAGGCGCGTTCGGTCGCCGTCGCGGCGTCCCACTTCTGCTTCCACGCCGCGATGCGCGTGTGCCACCCGTCGCGCGACGGTACCGAAGGCGGAGCGAGCGCGCGGAGCTGCTCGAGGACGATCTTCGCATCGCCGAGGATCGCGATCGTCGGATCGAAGTTCTTCCCGATCTCGGTCGGGTCGATGTCGACGTGGATCAGCTTCGAGGGCGGGATCGCGTAGGTGAAGCCCGGTAGCCACGCGCTGGTTGCGCGATCGTCGAAGCGCGTCCCGAGCGCGAGGATCACGTCGGCGTTGCGGCACGCACCGTTCGCGGCCAGCGATCCGTTGCGGCCGGTCGCGCCCAGACTCAGCGGATGGCGCGCATCGAACGTCCCTTTGCCGAACGGCGTCGTCGCGACGGGGATGCGCAGCCGCTCGGCCAGCGCGAGCAGCGCGCCTTCGGCGCCGGAGAGCTCGACGCCGTGACCGCTCACGATCACCGGCCGCTCCGCGTCCAGGAGCAGCGCGAGCGCCGCGGCGACCGCGTTCGGATCGCCGGCCGGACGCGACCACGTCTGCTCCCCGGCGGCTTCCCGCGCCGCCGCCGCCTCGTCGACCGGCTCGACGAAGACGTTCAGCGGAACGTCGACGTGAACGGGACCGGGTCGTCCGTTCGTCATCAGGGCGAAGGCTTGCCGCATCGCAAGCGGGAGCATGTCGCCGCGCGTCGGCTGGAAGCTGCGCTTCACGTACGGCCGCAGCGCGGTGACGAAGTCGCCTTGGAAGTACTTCCCGCTCTCCTGGAACGGTCCGCGATTCCACTGCGAGGTCGGTACATTGCCGGTGATGTTCAGCATCGCCGACGAGTCGGCCATCGCCGCGGCGATCGCGACGACGAGGTTCGCCGAGCCGGGGCCGCACGAGGTGAACGTCGCCGCCGGGCGCTGCGCGATGCGAAAATAGCCCTCGGCCATGAACGCGGCGTGCGATTCGTGATGGACGGAGATCGTCGCGATCTCGCCGGTACGCTCGACGAGCCCGTCGAGGAGCCCGAGAATCCCGTGACCGCAGAGCCCGAAGACGTAGGGGACTTTCTGCTGCACGAGGACCTCGGCGATGTAGGCGGCGCCCGTCTCGGTCGGGCGGCGGCGAGCCTTGATCATGACCTTCTCCTCATGGCGCGGCCGCTTCGGCGGCCGGGAGCTTCCCGAGGTACGCGTCGGCGAGCAGCCGTTCGTCGAGCATCTGCGCGGCCGGACCCGAACGCTCGATGCGGCCGTTCTCGACGACGTGCGCCGTCTCGGCGAACCGCAGCGCAGCGCGCGCGTTCTGCTCGACGACGAAGACGGTGAGCCCGTCGGCATGGAGCTGCGCGAGCGCTGCGTAGAGCTCGCCGACGACGCGCGGCGCGAGTCCGGTCGACGGTTCGTCCAGCAGCAGCAGCTTCGGCTCGTTCATCAGCGCGCGCGCGATCGTCACCATCTGCTGCTCGCCGCCGGAGAGCAGCGCACAGAGCCGTTCCTGCAGCGGCGCCAGCTTCGGGAAGACCTCGAAGACCCATTTCGCGCGCGCCGCGCGCCGCGCCGCGGTCGCGAAGTACGCGCCCATCTCGACGTTCTCGCGCACGGTCATCATCGGGAACAGCGCGCGCCCTTCCGGCGCGTAGCCGATCCCGAGCCGCGCACGCTGCGAGGTGGTGAGCCGCGCGATCGAGCGCCCTTCGAAGCGCACGTCGCCTTCGGTCAGCGCGAGCTCGCCCATCACGACCCGCAGCAGCGTGCTCTTTCCGGCGCCGTTCGCGCCGATCAGTGCGACGGCGCCGCCGGACGGGACGCCGAGCGAGACGCCGTGCAGCACCGGGATCCGCCCGTAGCCGGCGCACACGCCCGTGACCTCGAGCAGCTCAGGCACCGGCGGCGACCTCGTCGAGCGCGCTCGTCCCGACGCCGATGTAGGCGTCGAGGACGATCGGATCTCTGAACACGCGCAGCGGCGGACCCGACGCGATGATCTTCCCGAAGTCGAGGACGTAGACACGGTCGGCCAGCGTCGCTATCGCGGGAAGGACGTGCTCGATCGTGACGATCGAGCAGCCGCCGGCGACGGCGGCGCGCAAAGCGGCGTGCACTTGCGCGATCTCGTCGGGCGTCATCCCGGCCATCGATTCGTCGAGCAGCAGCACCTGCGGCCGCAGCGCGAGAGCGCGCGCGATCTCGAGCAGCCGCTGCCGTCCCGGCGCGAGCGTCGCCGGGAGCTGGTCCCAGCCGTCGAGCAGGCCGACTTGCGCGAGGACGCGCCGGGCCTCGGCGCACGCTGCGGCGCGATCCCGGTTGACGCTCGCCGCGGCGACCAGCACGTTCTCCCAGATCGTCAGCGTCGCGAACAGGCGGCTCGTCTGGAACGTGCGCGCGATCCCGGCGCGCGCGATCTGATCGGCGCGCCGGCCCGTGATCGTCGTCCCGCGGAAGCGCACCGTCCCGGACGTCGCAGGCGTGAAGCCGGTGACGACGTCGAACAGCGTGCTCTTCCCGGCGCCGTTGGGGCCGATGATCCCGACGATCTCGCTCGCCGCAATGGTGACGTCGACGTCGTCGACCGCGGTGACGCCGCCGTACCGCTTCATCAGATGTTCGGTCGCGAGCACGTGCTCGCCGGCCGGGCGAGCGACGGCGCGCACCGGAGCGGCTGCGCTCGCCGCGGCGGGCGGCGGCGCCCAGACGATCGCGCGTTTGAGCTTTCCGCGCGCTTGCAGCATCGCCGCGATCCCGCCCGGCATCAGCACCGCCGTCAGCACGGTGATCGAACCGAGGACGATCTGCTGCTCGAGCGGGAAGCGCGCCCACAGCACCTCGCCGATCAGCGCGATCAGCACGGCACCGTAGAGCGGTCCCCACATCGAGCCGATCCCGCCGACGAGCACCATCAGCACGACTTGCAGCTCGCGCGTTCCGCTGAACGCGCTGGTCGGGTCGATGTAGCCGACGTTCCACACGTACAGCACGCCGCCGACGGACGCGACGGCGGCGCTCACGACAAACGCCGTCACCTTGATCCGCGCCGCCGCCACGCCGGCCGCGCGCGCCGCCGGTTCGTCGTCGCGGATCGCCATGCAGCGCAGCCCGAGGCGTGAGCCGACCAGCACGCGATTGAGCGCGATCGCGCCGAGCGCGAGCGCGAGCGCGACGAGCGC
>DASYFS010000136.1:0-18715 GCA_036498305.1 Candidatus Elarobacter sp.
GCATCGACGTCGAGCAGCTGCGCGGCGACATGGCCGACACCAACGAGCAGAGCGCGCGCTACCGCCGTCGCGGCGTCAAGGTGAACGACGTCGGGACGCGCGTCGCGATGATGAGCGCCTTCCGCGGCAAGTCGCCGGCGGTTCTCGCCGCGACCAACCTGATCGGCAGCGGGATCGACATCCCGGCCGCCGACCTGATCGTCATCACCGACGCCGACGCGTTCGGCGAGGCCGAGGTCGAGCAGCTGATCGGCCGCGTCGGTCGCCGCGAGCGTCCGTCCGACGCGGTGCTGATGGCGGGGACCACCTTCGAGCGCAATCCCTCGCGCGCGATGCCCAGCACGCGCGCGCAGAGCTTCATGCCGGCCGGGACGCGCGCGCGCCAGTTCAACTACGGCCGCCGCCGCTAGGGCGATGCGGATCGGGTTCCACGTTCGCGTCGGCGGCGGTTACGATGCCGCCGTCGCGTACGCGAAGAAGTACGGCTGCACGACGCTGCAGTTCTTCAGCGGCAACCCGAAGACGTACCGCGTCGGCGCGATGGACGTGCCGGCGCTCGAGCGGTTCGCGCGTTCGCGCGCCGAAGCCGGGATCGCGCAGGTCGCGATCCACACCTCCTATCTGATCAACCTCGCGAGCGACGATCCGAAGACCGCGAACGGCTCGCTCAAACTACTCAAGAACGATCTCGCCGTCGCCGCGAAGGGCGACGTCGCGTACGTCAACACGCACCTCGGCTCGTACGGGAAGCGCGACCGCAGCGAGGGTTTCGCCGCGGTCGTCACCGCGCTCGAGGACGCGCTCGACGGGATCGACCCCGGCGTCGCGCTGGTGATGGAGAACAGCGCCGGCGCGGGACAGCTCTGCGGCGGGACGATCGAGGAGCTCGGAGCGCTGATCCGCGCCGTCGGGCATCCCAATCTGCGCGTCTGCCTCGACACCGCCCACACCTGGGCGGCCGGTTACGCGATCGACACGCGGGACGCCGTGGAGCGCTTCTTCGAGCTGGTCGAGCGCGAGATCGGCCTGGACCGCGTTGTGATGTTCCACTTCAACGACACCGAGATCGAGCTCGGCGGCCACCGCGATCGCCATTGGCACATCGGCGAAGGGCGCATCGGGATCCCCGGCTTCCGGGCGATCATGGCGCATCCCGGCGTCACCGGAAAGACGGCGATCCTCGAGACGCCCGGCGAGGAAGAGGACGACGCGCGGAACATAACTACGCTCAGAGCCGTCCTCGACGGAGTTGCCCAAACCGCGGGAGGGATCGGATGAGCGAAGCGGAGGAGCGCCGCCGCGCCGAGCGCGTCAAGGTCAGTTTGCCGGCGCGCTACCGCCCGCTCGACGACGAGCACGCGCCGGTCCGCAACGGAACGATCGACAATATCTCCGGCGGCGGCCTGCTGCTGGTCGGCGGTGAGACGTTTCCGCAGGGGACGCGGCTGATCATCAGCTTCGACGGCAAGGACGGCGAACGGCACGAGATCATCAGCGACGTCGTGCGCTCGCAGGCGATGGGCGGCTTCGGCGTCGCGTTCGTGCACGTCCCCGAAGTGACGCTGGACTTCGTGCGCACCGTCCTCGGCGTCGGCTAGCGCTCCGGCGCGGACCGAAGGGCGGCGCCGGCGGTGATCGTCCACTTCGACCTCGACGCGTTCTACGCGTCGGTCGCCCAGCGCGACGATCCGTCGCTGCGCGGCAAGCCGCTGGCGGTCTCGGGATCGTCGCGGCGCGCCGTCGTGCTGACGGCCTCGTACGAGGCGCGGCCGTTCGGGGTGCGTTCGGCGATGCCGCTGTACCGCGCGCTGCAGCTGTGCCCGCAGCTCACCGTCGTGAAGCCGGACTTCTCGCGCTACCGCGCGGCGAGCGAGCAGGTCTTCGCGATCTTCGGTGAGGGTGCGCGGGCCGTCGAAGGGCTCTCGCTCGACGAGGCGTTCGTCGATCCGGCGACCGACGATCTCGAGACGGCCGTCGCCTTCGCGCGGCGCGTGCGCGAGCGGATTCGCTCCGATGTGGGACTCACCGCGAGCGCGGGCGTCGCGTCTGCGAAGATGGTCGCGAAGATCGCGAGCGATCTCGAGAAGCCGAACGGGTTGACGATCGTCCCGCCGGGGACGGAGCGTGAGTTCCTCGCGCCGATGCCGGTCGGGCGGTTGTGGGGGATCGGACCCAAGACGCTGCCGCGCATCGAGAGCGCGGGGATCCGCACGATCGGTCAGGTCGCGGCGCTCGACGACGAGCGGCTCTATGCGGTGTTCGGCCGCGGCGGTCCGTTCTACCGCGACCTCGCCCGCGGGATCGACGATCGCGAGGTCGATCCCTCGCGGGAACGCAAGTCGATCTCGACCGAGGAGACCTTCGAGTACGACGAGCGCGACGACGTCGCGGTGCGCGCGCTGCTGCGCACGCAAGCCGACGAGCTTTCCGAAGGGTTGAAAGTGCGCGGACTGCGCGGCTCGACCGTCGGGATCAAAGTGAAGAAAGCGGACTTCACCGTCACCGGCAAGCAGACGTCGCTCGCCGCGCCGACCGACGACGCCGACACGATCCACACCGCGGCGATCTGGTGCTGGGAACGCAGCGGACTCGCCGGGATTCCGATTCGCCTGCTCGGCACGCGCATCACCGGCCTCACCGAAGAGCCGGCGCGCGAGCTTCGGCTGTTCTAGCGGATCTGCACCGGATAGCCGGCCTGCAGCGCGCCGACCGACGCCGGCGGGGTGAGCACGCGCGCTTCGCCGCGTGACGGCCGTTCCGCGTCATCGGAATAGCCGGTCTGATCGTCCCAGCGGCGGATGCGGCCGGACAACACGAGATGCGGCGCGCCGGCGTGGTCGACGAACGTTCCGGCGGGGAGGTCGCGCCACGGCATCAGGTGCAGCCGTTTGCTGCGGCCGTCGCGCCGTTCGGCGTCGAGGCGCAAGTCGATGGCGTCGGCGCCGGTCGCGGCGGCCGCAGCGAGATACCTGCGATACGCGTCGCGGCGGCAGAGCGCGCACGGGCGGTGACCCGCGGCGAGCGCGACCGCTTCGTCGTCGAAGAAAAGCGCGGTCCAGCGGTTCGGCACCCACTTCGGCGCGACCCAGCCTTTGTATTCGAGCGCGCAGGTGATCCAGCGGCGCGTTGCCCACGGGCGTACGATCTCACGGCCGCGGTGGATGCAGCCGCGGTTCCCCATCCAGCTTCCGCGTAGCGGCGAGACGACGATCTCGCCGTACGGCGTTACACGGTTACGGACTTGGACTCGGCGCGGGCGCCGCAGTCGACGGGAACAGCTGGTCGATCGCCGGGATCATCGCGCGTTCCGAGACGCCGACGACGGCGGCCCCGAAGTTGCGGATGAAGCCGCTACCCATGTCGGCCTCGCCGACGCCGTGCCGCATGACGCCGCCGCCGCAGCTCAACAGCGCAAGCCGCATCTGAGCGTGCGAACGGCCGTTGAACGACGACTGCTCGACCCGAACGTTCGGAACGATGATCGCTTGCGTGCCGCCGGCGGCGCACAGCTGCGGCGCGCTCGTTACCGCGGTGACGTGATCGATCGAGCTTCCCATCTTGACGTCGAGCTTGCGCGCCTGCAGCTGCGTCAGCAGCGAATGGCTGATGTCGGGAGCGCGCGGGTCCGCGATCCCGGGTTCTTCGACGGGAAGCAGCAGATACGACGCGATCGTTGCCGGTGCTGCGGCGGGCGGCGCTGCGCTCGTCGCAACTGCGGACGGCGGGATCGTCGCGGCGCCGCGGGCGACGGCTGCCGCTTTGGCCGCGGTGCGAAACGCCGCGTCGACGTACGAACCGAGGTTGCCGACGGAGAAGGCGCCGGACGGCGCTTCGTCTCCCGTGGTCGTCGTGGTCCAGCGAACCTTGCCGTCACAGCCGACGTCGTCCAGACGCATCTCGACGTGGGTGGGGTAACGAAGGATCGTTACGAACGGTGCGGGGATGATCTTTTGTGTCTGTTCGTAGCGGCCTTCGGGGACGAGAATCCCCGTCGCGCCGTTGTCGGCGCAGATTTTGGCGGCGCCGGCGATCGCGTCGAGATGATCGACCGGCTCGACGGGCGCCGCGACGACGCCTGCGGCGAACAGATCCGCGGCAAGCTCCTTGGTGATATCGCCGGCATGCGGATCGGTGCTCCCAGGCGCCTCGTACGGCAACAATACGAGCTTCGGACCCGGCGGCAGCGGAGCCGCAACCGGCGCCGCCGATGGCGCGGGGGTTTGCGCGAGCACGCTGGGCGCGCAGATCAGCGTCGCGATCGCGACCGCACATGCGGAAGCGACACCCTTCAATACCGGCATGCGATCTCTCCTAAGGAAGCACCGTACCGGCCCCCGTTCCGGGCGCGGTGCTTTCTCCCTTCGCTCACCGTGGTTAGATGTGGTCGGTGCTCCACACCGGGTCGGCGTCGGCGGCGATCGCCGCTTCCTTGCCGGCCTTCCAAGCTGCGCGAAACGGCTTGCTGATCGGAATGAGCATCGCGATCGCGTCGGTGCGCGCGCGGACGGCGCCGCGCGGGAGCGCGCCGCGCGCGAGCGCGGGCGGCAGCCAGCCTTGGACTTTGCGAAGGTCGCCGGCACCGGCGCGCAAGAGCGGGCCGATCGCGGCGGCGTCGGCGTCGCGGGCGAACGCGTACTCGTCGAAGACGAACGCGTCGGCTTCCGGTACGCGGCGGCCGGCGACGTACGCGGCGAGCTGCCGTCCGCGCCAGACGCCGAGCCGAATCGTCTGTCCCTCCTGCGCGCGCGACCCGGCGAGGAGGCGCTGCCACTCCCAGTCGAGCGGCGTGCGCGCGAACGCGAACCAGCGCCGCACGTTGAGCGCGTCGAAGGTGCGCCGGATCGCGGGTTCGTCGTCGTCGTCGAGCGTCTGCACGGCGACGCGGTGACTCGGGAGCGCGTCCGCGCGCAGCGTCACCGCGCGCGACGGGAGCTTCACGAAGCCAAGGTTCTCGTAGAACAGCGGTGCGATGTCGCTGAACAGGAAGGCGAGATCGGTCCCGGCTTTGCGCTCGGCGTCGAGAAAGGCGCCGAGCAATGCCGTCGCGTACCCGCGGCGGCGAAGATGCTCGGGGGTGAAGACCGCGCCGATCCCCGCCGCCTCGTACGTGCGCTCACCGCAGCGCAGCACGCGCGCGTAGCGCTTGCACGATGCGACGAGGCGTCCCTCGACGCGCAGCCCAACCGTGCGGAAGCGCCGCCGGCCCCATGCCGACTGGGCCAGCGTGCGAAACTCGCCGGCGTATTCGTCGAACGTCCGCGCGCCGGCCCACAACGGCTCGGAGTGCGGGAGCACGTCGCGGACGTACTCGTCGGCGCCGATCGTCGAGAGCGCGAACATCAGGCGTCGTGCTCGACGGCGCGCGCGCCCGCGATCCACTCCGACGCGGGGACCGACGAGCACACGAACGACGGGTTGAGAATCGTTGCCCCGTCGTAGCGCAGCGGCGTGCCGTCGAGCGCAACGACGTCGGCGCCGCACTCGCGCGCGATCGCATGCGCGGCGGCAGTGTCCCACCAGCACGGCGGCCCGAGCCGCGGGTAGAGGTGCGCCGTTCCGTCGGCGACCAGGCACATCTTGATCGCGCTCCCCATCGGGACGGTCGTATGCGGCGGGAGCGCGGCGAGAAACGTCGCCAGCAGCGGTCCGGCGTGCGAGCGGCTGACGACGACGACCAGCTCGCCGTCGGTGCGTGCGCCGATGGCGCAGGTTCCGCTCTGATCGGTTCGCGTCGCTCCGCGGCCGCGCGCGCCCGCGTAGGTGATGCCGAGCGCCGGGACGTGGACGACGCCGAGCACCGGTTCGCCGTTCTCGACCAGCGCGATGTTGACGGTGTACTCGCCGTTGCCGGCGACGAACTCACGCGTTCCGTCGAGCGGGTCGACGAGCCAGAACCGCGGCGGGACGCCGCCGTCGAGGCTCCAGCTGCCTTCCTCGGAGACGATCGGCGTCTGCGGATCCAGCGCCGCGAGCGCGTCGACGATCAGCGCGTTCGCGGCGAGATCGGCAGCGGTGAGGTCGGACGCGTCGGCTTTGCGCCAGACATCGAGCGGCCCGCCGCGCTCGATCGCGCGAATCGCGTCGCCCGCGGCGGCCGCGATTCGCGTGACTTCGGGGAGGAGCATCGAACGCTTCGGTCCGACACGGGGCGGCGAACCCCTGCGCGAATCAGACGAAGGCGATCGAAGGATATGCGCCGCCGAGGACCGGCGCGGGATCGCGCCCGAGCCAGCGCTCGATCACCGTCGCGTACACCGAGCGGAAGTCGGTCGCGTACTTGAGATCGCCGTGGTCGAGATCGGTCAGCGACGGGTGGTCGCCGTAGATGCCGCCCTTGACGCCGCCGCCGATCACGAACAGCGGCATCGCCGTTCCGTGATCGGTTCCGTTCGACGCGTTCTGCGCGACGCGCCGGCCGAACTCGCTGAACGTCATCGTCATGACCTTCTTGTCGAGGCCGTGCGCGGCGAGATCCCCGTAGAATGCCGCGAGGCCGTCGCCGAGATAGCCGAGCAGGCGGTCCTGCTGCGCGCGTTGGCCGGCGTGCGTGTCGAACGATCCGATCGATACGAACACGATCTTCGAGCCGGCGCTCGAACCGATCAGCCGCGCGGCGAGCGCGAGCTGCTGCGCGAACCCGTTCTGCGCGTATGACGCCTTGTTGGTGAACGTCGCGGTCTGCGCGCGCAGCTGGTCGCCGCCGTGGTACGCGTCGCGCGCGGTCTGCGCGATCATCGCCAGGTACGGCGACTGGCCGGCCTTCGCGCCGTCGTAGAGCACGCCGGCGCTTTGCTTCGACGCCAAATCGCGGCCGGCGTTGTAGCCGAACGCGCCGAGCGCGCCGATCGCCGGCACCTCGACGTGCGAGGCGACGAGCGCGGCGGGGAGCGCGTCGCCGAGCGAGACTGCTTCGAACAGCGACGGCGCCTTCGTCCCCGCCGGATACCGGCGGTCGAGGTAGCGTCCGAGCCAACCGTACTGCTGCGGGCGGTCCGGCGATGCGGTCTCCCAGATCTGCGTCGCCTCGAAGTGCGAACGGTTCGGGCTCGGATAGCCGACGCCCTGAACGACGGCGACTTGTCCCTCTTGGTAGAGCGCGTGCAGCCCCTTCAATGCCGGGTTGAAGCCGATGCGGTCGTTGAGCTTGAGCACCGAGCTCGGCGCAAGCGCCACGGTCGGGCGGACGCGGTGGTACGCGTCGCGCGCGGTCTGCGCGATCATCGCCAGGTACGGCGACTGGCCGGCCTTCGCGCCGTCGTAGAGGACGCCGGCGCTCTGTTTCGACGCCAGATCGCGGCCGGCGTTGTAGCCGAACGCGCCCAGCGCGCCGATCGCCGGCACCTCGACGTGCGAGGCGACGAGCGCGGCAGGGAGCGTGTCGCCGAGCGAGACGGCTTCGAACAGCGACGGCGCCTTCGTCCCCGCCGGATACCGGCGGTCGAGGTAGCGTCCGAGCCAACCGTACTGCTGCGGGCGGTCCGGCGATGCGGTCTCCCAGATCTGCGTCGCCTCGAAGTGCGAGCGGTTCGGGCTCGGATAGCCGACGCCCTGAACGACGGCGACTTGTCCCTCTTGGTAGAGCGCGTGCAGCCCCTTCAATGCCGGGTTGAAGCCGATGCGGTCGTTGAGCTTGAGCACCGAGCTCGGCGCGAGCGCGACGGTCGGGCGTACGCGGTGGTAGGCATCGTCGCTGTAGGGGACGATCGTGTTGAGCCCGTCGTTCCCGCCGCCCATCTGGATCACGACCAGCACGTTGTCCGGCGCGGCCGAGGTGCCGAACGAGGGGAGCGGCGCGGCGCCGCCGGCAACTTGCGCCAGCGCGACGCGCGCGTTACCGCCGAGAAAGGCGACCGAGAGCGCCGAGGTTACGAACGTTTTGCGTTGCATCGAGCGCTCCGATCAGGCGAGCTGGTTGACGGGGAGGTTGAGGGTCAGCGCGAGCGCGCCGCGGATCTTGTCCTGATAGTTCTCGGGACCGAACGGCAGCGGGCTTTGCGTCGTGGTGCTCGGCGTGCGGTTGTTGACGTAGTCGGTCAGCGTCGCGCGGACGTCGCCGGTGACGTCATCCTGAACGGCGCCGCTGACGAGCGCGGCGACGACCTTCCCCGCGTCCATCCCGACTCGCGCCACGATCCGATCGGGGCTCACGTTGGGCGCCGCGACCGCGGGCATCCCGTTCTTGCCCGGCGCCGTCTGGGCGACCAGCGCGTTGACGAAGTTGAAGCGCGCGAGCAGCGTCGAGGTGTTGATCCACGTCGGCCCGCCGTCCCAGCCCTTCACGCTCGGCGGATTCAGCGGCTCCTGTCCCATGCGCGCGAGCTGATAGACGAGGTTCGGCGGGATCGCGCCGGTGCCGAGATACCGCAGCGTCCCGATCGCGAGCTCGATCGGCGACTTCGGCAGCGCGCGATACGCGCGCGTCGAGTAGAAGACGTTCGAGCGCAGGATCACGCCGAGCGTCTTCGCCACGTCGAAGCCCGAGAGCGCATAGACCTGTGCCGCGGCCTCGATCAGCTGCGGCTCGGGATCGCTGTAGACGAAGTATTCCAGCAGCTTGCGGACGATGAAGCGCTGGTGGACCGGCTGCGAGACGATGATCGCGACGACGTCGTCGGTGCCGAACGTCCCGGTCTGGCCGAGGAACGTCTTGGGACCGTCGTCGTGGCGCTGCGCGACGAACGCGGCGCGCCCCGTTTTGTCGAGCGTCCAGCCGGTGAACGCGCGCGCCGCTTCCTTGACGTCGTCTTCGGTGTAGTGGCCGAGGCCGAGCGCGAACAGCTCCATCACCTCGCGCGCGTAGTTCTCGTTCGGGTGTGCCTTGGCGTTGTAGCGGTTGTCGAGCCAGATCAGCATCGCCGGGTCGCGCGTCACCGATCCCAGCAGGACCGGAAACCGGCCCAGCCCTTGCGTGCGGAAGAGGTCGATCTGCTGCGCCATGTACTGCGGCGGCACTTTGCCGATCGACGTCGCGAAGTGGCCGTGCCAGAACAACGTCATCTTCTCGGCGAGCGGCCGATTCGTGCGCAGCATCCGGTCGAGCCACCACAGCTGGACCGCCGCGCGCGCCTTCTTCGGATCGTAGAGGATCTCGGCGGGCGGGTAGTCCGCGAACGCGGGCTCCGCGACCGACGGGTGCAGCAGCGTGTCGACCGCGTCGGACATCGGGAGCCCGGCGAGGCGCGCTATGTCGTCGGCGGAGCCGCCGAAGCCGGCGCGGCGCAACAGATGCGCGGCCTGACGCGTCCCGAATCGTCCCGCATACGGGTCGAGTGCGGTCGCGACGTCGAGCGATCCGGGCGGCCGAAAGCCGACTTGCGGATCGGTGGACGTGTCGAGCGTGTTTGGCACGGTTCCCTCCGGGGCGGTATCCTCCGAACGAATCCCGTTTCGCGATGCGCTCGCCGTTTCGGCGCGAAGCGATGAGACTACGGTGAGAAGTTCGCCGCCAATGCCTCGATCTCAGCGGCCAGCTCCGGCGCTGCGATCCCGCGCGTCGGCCGTCCCGACGCCGAGATCGTCACCGCGACGTCGGCGCGGCCGAGCGCGGCTGCGAACAGTCGCCGCTGCTCTTTCACGAACGCGGCGCGCGGTTTGGCGTTGTGCTCGTACCAGGTGAACTTCGCGGTGCGCGCCGCGGGCGCGTCGCCGGCGCTCTCCTTCGGGATCATCCCCCACGACGTGCTGAACAAGAAGGCGTCGGGGACGTAGTACGGCGGGAACGCGCCGGCGCGCGCGTCGACCACGAAGACCTGGTCGAAGCGGCGGCTCATGACGCGGTCGATCGACGCGACGACGACGGCGTCGTCGCGTTCGTCGACGATCTCGGGCCCGCTCTCCGCAGCAGCGAGACGTTCGCAGTAGGCGAGCGCGTCGGCGAGGCTCGCGCGCGGATGCCGCACGGCGTAGGCATCGATCACGGTCAGGGTTCGTTCGACGAGCGTCGCGCGCAGCCGCGTCCGCGCCGGCGTCTCGCCGGCGCGCGCGCCGAGCAGGCCCGCGTCCTCCACGATCGCGCGCGCCGCGGCAGCGGGCTCGGCCTCGGCCAGCCAGCGCTGCCAGCGCGCGCGCCGCTCGCGAAAGGCGTGCAGCCGCTCGCGCGCGAGCGGCGCGAGATCGCCGTCGCGCTCGCCGCGCACGACGTTGGTCGCGAGGCGCAGCTCGCGCTTGCGGTCCCAGCGCCGATCGGTCTCCGGCTCGTCGTCCGGCAGCTCGAAAAGCGCGGGCTGCGGGCTCGCGGGCTCGCCGCACAGGATCGCGATCGAGGCGTCGGAGAGGCGCAGCAGCGGCGCCTGCAGCGCGCGCAGCAGATACTCGTGGCGGAACGGATCGACGGCAGCCCACAGCACCGCCAACGCGTCGAGGACCTCGGCACGCTCGAAGAGCGCCGGATCGCCGCGCGGCGCGATCGCGATCCCGCGCTCGACCAGCGCGTCCTCGAGGAGCGCGAGCGTGCGCAGCGTGCGGTGGACGACGGCGATCCGTCCCGGCGGCGTCCCGGCGGCGATCGCCGCGGCGACGCGCTCCGCGACCGCGGCGGCCTCCGCGGCGCGATCGGGGAGACGCAGCGTCCGAACGGCGTCGCCGGGCGGGAGGACGCGCATCGGGTCCGCGTCGATCACCGCTCGCACCAGCGCGCCGATCTGCGGCGGGAGCGCGCGCGGGACGAGCGCGACCGTGAGCACCGCGCGCGTGAAGAGCTTTGCCGGCCGCGATCCGGCGAAGGTTTGCGTCGCCAAGTCGGGATCCCCGGCGACGCTGACGCCGTCGAGCGCGTCGCCGAAGAGCGCGCGCAAGAACCGCAGCGCCGCGTTCGAGAGGTCGTGCGCGTCGTCGACGAGCGCGATGCGCAGCCGCCGCCGCAGCGCGCGCGCGATCGCCGGCCGCGCGTCGAGCAGTCGCGTCGCCTCGACCAACGCGTCGCTGGGCGTCAGGCAGCCGCGGCGAACGAGCTCGTCGACGTACGCACGGTAGAGACGCGCGAGGATCTTGGCGAGATCGAGCTCGCGTTTGCGCTGCCGTTCGAGCTCGAGCGCATCGACGGCGAGCGACGCGCGGTGCTCGTCCTTCGTCGCGGCGACCAGCGCCGGTGAGGACAGGTTCGGCGGGTTCGCGTAAAACTGCGCCGCCCCGCGCTTCGCCGTCGCGAGCAGCGCATCGTCGTCGATCCCCGCGTCGCGCAACTTGCGGATCAGCCGGAGCGCCGCGTCGGCGAACCGGTCCGGCGTGCGCAGCCCCGCGATCTCGGGGTCGACCTCGGTGCCGAGCCAGTCGCTCCATTCGGCCGAGAACAGCGGTGCGGCGGCGCGCTCGAAGATCTCCTCGGCGTCGAGCGGATCGACCAGCTCGAGGTCGAGCGCGAGCCCCGTCTCGAGCGGGTGCGCGCGCAGCAGCTCGAGCGCCAGACCGTCGAGCGTCGCGCTGCGCACCGCGATGCCGGTCGCGGCGCGTATTCGCACGGCAAGCGCGCGGGCGCCGTCCTCGCGCGCCGCCGTGACGATCGCCGCGTCGGCCAGCGTCGCGTCGCCGGCGAGGAGCGCAGCGAAGCGCCGTACGAGCGCCTCCGTCTTCCCGCTCGTCGGGAGCCCGGTGAACGCGATGAGCCCGTGCTCGGGCGGGAGCGCGATCGCGCGCTCGAGCGCGAGGACGGTGACGTTGTCGCCGGCGGGGACCGTCACCGCGCGAAGCGCTCCTCGAGCGCGAGCGGCCGCTCGCGGCACGCCGACGCGTACGCGCAGTAGCGGCACGCATCGGGATCGGTCGTCGCCGGAAACGCGGCGAGGATCCCGCTCGAGAGCTCCCCGGCGAGCGCGACCATCCGCGTCCGCGCGCGCTCCAGCTCGCCGTACGCGATCTCGCCGGTCGCGCCGCCGCCGCGGCGCGGCGCACGCGAGGTCATCACGACCTCGAGCTCGATCGGCGCGACGTCGAGCAGCGCGTCCTTGAGCGGGACGAGCGCGAGCCGCGTGACGACGTCGCCGGCTGCGGTCCGCGCCCAGAAGTAGAACGGCAGCTGGAACTCGCGGAACCTGCGCACCTCGGCGAGATACTCCTCGGCGCTGGTCGCGATCGAACCGGTCTTATAGTCGACGACCGTCACCGTTCCGCTGCGATCGTCACGATCGAGCCGGTCGATGAAGCCGACGAAGCGGTGGCCGTCGAGCTCGACGTCGGTCGCGGTCTCGCAGCCGATGACCTCGAACGGTGCGCGGCGCGCCCGCTCGAGGAGCCAGGCGAGGTACTTCTTCGCGGTGCGCCGGGCACGGCGCTTCTGCAGCTCGAACTCGACCGGCGCGTCGAAGCGCGTGCGGTGGCGGTCGAACGCCGTCGCGACGCAGTAATCGAGGAACGACTCGAGCGATCGCGGGTCGGCATCGTCGAAGCGCGTGTGGACGCGATGGAAGTCCTCCAGCGCTGCGTGGAACGCGATCCCGTAGAACGACGCCGACGAGCCGCGATCCTCGACCGCGGCGCAGGCGTAGCGAAACCACCACTTGCGCGCGCACTCGGCGTACGCGTTGAGCGACGAGGCGCTGAACGACAGCTTGCGGATCGGAACCGGCGCCGCGGGCTCGTCGTCGACCGGCGGCGCGGGGGCGATCTCCGCGATCGGGGCGGAGCGTCGCGGCGTCGCGGCGAGCTCCGCGTCGAGCTCGGCGATCAGGTCCGGCGCTTCCCACGGCTCGGCGAACGCGCGCGCCGCGTCGAAGTCGCGAACGATCCGCTCCAGAGCCGCTCGCGTCGCGTCGTCGCCGATCGGGAACGCGCCGAGCGCGGCGCCGAGCACGCTCTCCCCGGAGGCGTGCGGGGTGCGGTACGCCGCGGTCACGCGCGCGAGCCCCTGCGCGAAGCGCGTCGCGTCGGCCAGCGTGCCCTTCGCGACGACGTCGAGCAGCGGCGTGCGCTCCCCGGCCGTGGCCAGCAGCGTGCGCGCGTCGTCCGCCGCGACGCCGCTCTGCGGGGCGAGGACGAAAACGCGCGCGTCCGCGTCGCGCTGCGTCGCGGCGTAGCGCAGCAGCGCGGCGAAACCTTCGACGACCGCGAGATCGGCGGGCGGCGCGACCGGCGGGCCCAGATCGACCGGCTCGAACGCGGCGCCGGCTTCGGTCGCGAGGCGCCGCCACGCGAAACGATCGTCGTCGGTCGCGAGCAGCGCGGCGTCGATCGTCAGCGTCTGCGTGCCGAGCGCCGCGGCGTTCTTGGCGGCGTGACGGAGCGCGCCGCGAATGTCGAGCGAGCCCGCGAAGGCGACGAGCGTCCCGACGTGCGTCGCGAGCGGCTCGAGCACCGCCGGAACGTCGTCGGCGTCGATCGCGTCCAGCACGCGGCCCGCGAACGACGGGCTGGCACGCAGATGGCGCGGCAGACGAACGTCCTCGCGCGTCGCGGCGATCCGCCGCACGATCGCACGCCGTTCGCCTTCGCCGAGGACCCGCCGGCCGACCAGCCGGCTCAACAGCGCGGCGGGCGCGATCGCGTCGCCGTGCGGGAGGCGGCGTTCGTCGACGAGGAGCACTTCGTCCCTGTTCGACGCGCGGACCGCCGTTCCGTGGGAAGCCCCGCGACGTTCGAGAATCTGTGGAGGCAGGTGGAAACGGTGGATCGATGCGCAGACTGATCGTCGGGATCTCCGGGGCCAGCGGGAGCGCGTACGCGATCGCCGCGCTGCGGGCGCTCCGCAGCGTCCCGGACGTCGAGACGCACCTCGTCCTGTCGGACCAAGCGCGCCGGACGATCGAGCTCGAGACCGAGACGACCGCCGCCGAGGTCGAGGCGCTCGCCGACGTGGTCCATCGCGACGACAACGTCGCCGCCCCGATCTCGTCGGGCTCGTTCCGCACCGACGGGATGCTGGTGATCCCGTGCTCGATGAAGTCGGCCTCGGCGATCGCCTACAGCTTCAACGCGAACCTGCTCGTGCGCGCCGCAGACGTGTGCCTGAAGGAACGCCGCACGCTCGTCCTGGTCGTGCGCGAGACGCCGCTCCATCTCGGCCACCTCCGCACGCTGACGCAGCTCGCCGAGCTGGGCGCGGTGATCCTGCCGCCGATGCCGGCGATGTACGCCAAACCGAAAAGCGTCGCCGACATCGTCAACCACACCGTCGGCAAGGCGCTCGATCAGTTCGGGATCGACAACGACCTGTTCGAGCGCTGGCGCGGCGCGTAGTCAGCGCAGCGTGAGGACGAACGCGGCCGGCGCGGTCTTCTCGTTCTCGTAGCCGACCGGGTACGCCCACACGATCGCGCTCCCGGGAAAGTCGTTCGAGAGGGTGATCGTCAGCGCAGCCTGCCGGTTCACCGCCTGCACCTCGTAGGTGCGCGGGTCGACGCGCGTTCCTTGCGGCGGCTCGTTCGGGACTCCGAGCGTGCAGTGCGGCATCCCGCAGGTGAAGCGAACGCGGTGACTGATCACGCTCTTCCCGACGATGTGGACCACGAGCGGCTGCGGGAACGCGCTCGTGTAGCTGTTCGCCCCGGGCGATGCGTACGCCGGCGCGATCTGCAGCGTCCCGGAGATCATCACGGCGCCTTGCCGCGGCGGGGCAGCGTGCGCGCCGAGCAGCGCCAGCACCAGCCCCGCGGCGCCGAACCTTAGGAGGCGGCGGCGCGCACCGGGGCCGGGACGCGATCGGGTTGCCACTGCACCCGCGGCGTGATCAGCCGTTCGTCGATGCGCTCGCGGTGCTCCGTCGCCAGACGAATCGACGCGGCGATCGTCTCGTCCGAGAGCAGCGTCGGCTCGAGGCCCAGTGAGCGCAGGTTGGTGTTCACGCAGTGGTAGTAGTGCTCCTCACGCTCGGTCCGCGGGTTCTCGAGGTGCGCGATCTCGACGCTATGGCCCAATCCGCCGGCGACGGCCCGCACCCGCTCGGCGAGCTCGAGCACCGAGAACGTCTCGGTGAATTGGTTGAAGACGCGGTACTCACCCGCCGCCGCCGGATGCTCGATCGCGATGCGCACGCACCGCACCGTGTCGCGAATGTCGATGAACGAGCGCGTCTGACCGCCCAGGCCGTAGACGGTCAGCGGATGGCCGAGCGCGGCCTCCACGCAGAAGCGGTTGAGGACGGTGCCGAAGATGTGGTCGTAGTCGAACCGATTCGCCAGCGTCGCGCAGCCCACCGTCTCGTCGGTGCTCCAGCCGTAGACGACGCCCTGGTTGAGATCGGTCGCACGCAGTCCCCAGACGCGGCACGCGAAGTAGATCTGATCGCTGTCGCTGACCTTGGTGAGGTGGTAGAACGAACCGGGCTGCTTCGGGAAGGGGAGCCGGTCGCTGCGGCCGTTGTGCTCGACGGTGAGGAAGCCTTCCTCGATGTCGATGTTCGGCGTGCCGTACTCGCCCATCGTCCCGAGCTTGACCAGGTGCGCCTCGGGCGCAAACTCGTGCAGCGCCCACAGCAGGTTCATGTTTCCGACCGTGTTGTTGAGGTGGGTGCGCATCGCGTGGTCGCGATCGATCATCGAGAACGGCGCGCTGCGCTGCTGTCCGAAGTGGACGACGACGTCGGGCTCGCAGGTGCGGATCACCCGGCACAGCGGCTCGTACTCGGTCACGTCAACTTGTTCGACGTGGATCTGCCGCCCGGTACGGCGCTCCCACGCTTCGACGCGGCGGCGCAGCGGCGCGATCGCGACCAGCGAGCTGAGTCCGTGCTCGCGGTCCCACGTGCGGCGAATCAGGTTGTCGAGGATCGTTACCTCGTAGCCGGCGTTCGAAAGGTGGAGCGCGGTCGCCCAACCGCAATAGCCGTCCCCGCCGACGATTAGGACGTGCTCAGGCCGCATGACAAACCTCCAGGAGTCGAGTGACGTGCGCGTCGAGCCGGTACGCCTCGGCACGGCTGCGCGCAGCTGCTGCATATGCCGGCCACCGGCGCGGGTTCACGATCGATCGGATCGCCTCGGCCAAGGCGCGCTCGTCGCCGCGGGCGACGGCGATCCCGGCGCCGCCGATCCATTCGGGGATCCCGCCGACGCGATAGGCGACCGCCGGACGGCCGCGCGCTTGCGCTTCGATGCCGACGAGTCCGAACGGCTCGGGCCACAGCGACGGCACGGCGACCGCCGAGGCCGCGTCGATCGCATCGCGCAGCGCGCGCTGGTCGAGCATCCCGCGCCACTCGATCTCGACGTTGTGCGCGCGAGCGGCTTCGAGTGCTGCCGGATCGGCGCCGGCCGTCAATCCGGCGACGACAAGACGCGGCCGGTCGTCGCGCGCGATCCGGCCGAGCGCGCGAATCAGCGAGGCCAAGCCTTTTCGCGCCGTCGGACGCGCGGCGAACAGCAGCGTCGGCGTCGCCGGCGGCGGCGCGATCGGATCGGCGAACGCGGCGTCGGGGAGCGGCGGCGGCGTGATTGCCACCCGCGTGCCGTCGATCCCGTTCAGCGTGCAGGTCGCGCGCATGTGCTCGCTCGAGACGAGCACCCCGTCGGCGCCGGCGATCCGGTCACGGACGCGCTCGCGCGCGGCGATCGCGCGCAACGACGACACGCGCGGTCCGCGCACGCAGCCGCGCAGCAGCGTCGCGAGCCGGCATTGGTGCCCCATCGCGGCGCTGCACGGCGCGCTGAACTGCGGGTAGACGCGATCGCCGGTCGGACAGAACGGCCGATGATCGTGGACGCGGACGAGCCAGCGCGCCGGAGCGGCGCGCACCGCGTCGAGGACCGCGCAGTCGAAGACGCTCGCCGTGATGACGGTCTGCGGACGGAGCTCGCGGAGCGCCTCGGCGACGTCGTGCGCGGCGCTCACCGAATCGGGAGCTGCCTCGTCCGCCCAGCGAATCGGTCGGGCGTCGAAGCTCTCGCCGGAGGTTACTTCACGGGCAAAGAGCCGAACGTCGAGTCCGCGCGCCTGCAGGGCGGGGATGACGGTTTCCCAGTAGCGTTCCGCGCCGCCGGCGATCCCGACACGATCGCAGAGAACCGCCACCGAGCCCATTTCTGCACGGTGCCCACGGACTCTGAGAATAAGCTGAGGAGCGGGTGAACCTCACGCTCGCTTCATAATGCCAAGGACCCGGCCGGCGGGCGGCGTTCCGAGTAGCGACCCGTCGGCCGTTCGCACGCTTAGCGCGGCAGTTTCACCGCCGGCGATCACCGCCGCGCGTTCGAACGCGTCGGTTCCGAAGAGGTCCGGATGGTCGCGCAACGCGTGAGCGAGATCGAGCAGGCTGACCGCCGTCGTGCGAATCAGCACGACGCGCGGGCCGGCATAGCCCAGGACGACCCGCGGGACTTCGCTCGTGTCGCCGCCGAGGCTCGGAAACGCGCCGCCGGGCTCGACGACGAACGGCCCCACCGTCGCGGCGGTCGCCGCGGGCGGGTCGCTCGCTGCCGGAATCAGGTTGAGGCCCTGCGGTCCCGTTGCGACGACGGCGCCTTTGCCGGCGCCGACCGACGCGGTGACCGCATCGTCCGGACCCGGCGCGGCCTCGAGCGACGACGAGAAGACGTCGAAGGCGAGGTTCACCACCAGCGCGCAGACGCGCGCGCCGGTGACGGAGCCGGTGAACGCGACGATGGTCGCGCGGCCGATCCCGCCCGCGACCGTGGCGTCGGTGCGGGTGCACGTCGGTGCGGCCGGCGGCGGACTCTGCTGCGCGGCGGCCGGCATCGTATCCGCGGCAAGCGCGAGGGCGAGAAGGGCGATCGCGAGACGCATCGAGCCCAGAACGCAGTGCGGCGTGCCGAAGGTTCAGCCGGCGAAGAGACGCTCGGTGCGCGCGACGTCGTCGACGCGATCGACGTTGAGCGCGACCTGCGGCTGCGTGCAGCGAATCGCTCGCACGCGCGCGCCGCCGAGCAGGCGCGCCGCGCGCGTCTCGGCCGCCTCGATCGAGAGGATGCCGAGCGCGAAGCGCGCCAGCACGTCCCAGCCGAACAGCGACGCGAGCCGCCACGGTGACTTGCGCGCGCTGCCGAGCGCGTCGAGCACGCTCGCGAGCCGCGGCAGGACGCGCGGCCGCAGCGCGACCAAGCCGCCGCCGCAGAACGCGCCGTCGCGCAGGCGTGCCCAGGTGTGCGGAAACTCACCAAAGCGCGCGTCGTGATAGCGTCGTTCGAGGCACGCGTAGGCGAGATCGACGTCGTTGCGCAGCGCAGCGTCGACGAACTCGTCGACCGCCGCCGCGTCGAGCAGCGGCAGATCGGACGCCGCGACGACGACCAGCGCGTCCTCGGTAAATCCTTGCAGCCCCGAGCGCAGGCTTTCGATCATCCGCGCGCCGTCGCCGCGCACCTCGCTCGCGCCCGCGAGCGCCGCATGCGCCGCGGCGCTGGGCGGCGCGACGACCACGATGCGGTCGATGCGGGACGATGCGCGCAGTCCGTCGACCGTTCGCGTCACCATCGCGACGCCGCCTACCCGCACGAACGCCTTGTTCGGCGCATCGGGCTGCAGAGCGGAGACCGCGTCGGGCGGACCGCCGGCCAGGACGACGGCGTCTAACGCCATGCGTCGCTCGTCGCGAAGGGGACGACGTGCACGGTCGCGCCGGCCGGCGGCCGGAGCGCGCCGGCGACCGCGCGCGCGCCCTGCTCGTCGCGCGCCAGCGCGAAGCACGCGCCGCCCGAGCCCGAGAGCATCGCGATCGGAGCGCCGGCAGCGCGCAGCGCGGCCAACGCCTCGGCGACCGGCGGATACGCCGCGGCGATCACCGGCTCGAAGTCGTTCGTCATCGTCGCGACCGCGGCGTCGAAATCGCGCCGCT
>DASYFS010000137.1:0-3016 GCA_036498305.1 Candidatus Elarobacter sp.
CGCGCCGCCGAGCGACCCGATCGCCGTCGTGCGGTTGAGCCGGCGGCCGTGCTCGTCGTGCTCGACAAACGTCCGGTCGCGCGTCTCTTTTACCAGCTGCGCGACGCGCGCCATCGCCCAGTCGTGCGAGACGTCGGACCACGCGGTCGCATGCGGCGCGCGGTACTTCACCGTCGTCCAGCGTGACGGGTTGACGTGCAGGCCGAACGTCGCCGCGCCCTTCGGGCACAGCGTCCCGGCGTTGATCGGCGACTCCGGGTTGCCCTCGATCTCGACGATCGTGTTCTCGCGGCTGTGGATCGTCGTCCCGCACCCGACCGCGCAATAGGGGCAGACGCTCGGGGTCGTCTGCGTCCCGGCGATCCGCGGGCGCAGCGTCTTCGAGCGTGCGGAAAGCACGTTCGGCAGCATCCCGATGCGACCGAGGACGCCGGTCAGGTCGATCATGGGTAGAGCCTTACCCATGACCGAAGCGGTCCTCTTCGACGTCGACGGCACGCTGGTGGATTCGAACGACGGCCACGCCCGCGCGTGGGTCGCCGCGTTCGGCGAGGCCGGCTATGCCGTCCCTTTTGCCCGCGTCCGCCCCATGATCGGGATGGGCGGGGACCGTATCCTGGCGGCGTTCGGCCTCTCCGACGAGCGCGAGCCGGGGAAGTCGATCGCGAGGCGGCGGATGGAGATCTTCCTCGCGCGCGAGCTGCCCAACGTCCAGCCGTTCCGCGGCGCCCGCGAGCTCCTCGAGGCGGTCCGCGGCCGCGGCGCACGCGTCGTCATCGCGACCTCGGCGAAGGAGTCGGAGCTCGACGCGATCCTAGCGCGCGGCGACTTCCGCCCGCTGATCGACATCGCGTCGACGTCCGACGACGCCGAGGCGTCGAAACCGGCGCCGGACATCGTTGAGGCGGCGCTGCGCAAGGCGCAGGTCGGCCCCGAGCGCGCGGTGATGGTCGGCGACACGCAGTACGACGTGGAGGCGGCGCACGGCGCCGGCGTCCCGTGCGTCGCGCTGCGCTGCGGCGGCGCCGACCCGGCGACGCTCGCCGGCGCCGACGCGCTCTACCGCGATCCGGCCGAGCTCGTCGAGTCCCTGGACCGGGCGCCGTTCGCGTGGGCGACGGCCTCGTCGACCGCCGAGTAGAGATCTTTCATCAGGAACGGCTTGGTGACGAACGCGTCCCAGCCGTTCGACTGCGGCGGCCGCCGTAGGCCGACCCGCACGAGGGCGGCGTGCGGTTGCGCGCGCGCGACGAACGTTTCCGGCTCGAGCTCGAGCCGGTCGGCGTCGACGAGCGCGACATCGAAGCTGCCGTCGGCGAGCAGTTGCACGAGCGACTCGCCCGTCTGCGCGACCGCGACGACGAAGCCGTCGTCGCGCAGGGTGTGCGCGACGTACGAGCGCGCGTCGCCGTCGGGATCGAGCAGCGCGAGCCGCCGTACGCCGTTGCGGTGCAACGCCGCGTGGGTCGGCAGGTAGACGCGGAACGTCGAGCCCTGTCCTTCGACCGACTCGACGTCGATCGTCCCGCCGTGCAGATCGACGATCGTCTTGGCAAGGTACAGGCCGAAGCCGGTTCCGCCGATGCCCAGCGCGCGCGCGTTCGAGGCGCGCGCGAAACGGCCGAACAGCTTCCCGCGCTCGCTCTCGGGGATCCCGATGCCGCGGTCGCGGACCAGCAGCTCGACGCCGCTGCCGCGCGCGCGCACGCCGACCTCGATCGGCTCACCGCCCGGCGAGTACTTGATCGCGTTGCCGATCAGGTTCTCCATCACCTGACGAAGCCGCGTCTCGTCGCCGGTGATGACGAGCGGCGCCGGGACGATGCGGACGTCGATCGGACGCGTGACGCTGAATACGCGCACGACGTCGCGCATCAGCCCGGCAAGGTCGACCTCGGTGAGCGCGAGCGCGAGCTCGTTGTGCTCGAGCCGTGAGAGCGCGAGCGTGTCGGTCGCCAGCGACGCGAGGCGCATCGCGCTCGACGAGATCATCCCCAGATACTGACGCGACTCCGAGTCGAAGCGTTCGTCCTCGGCGAGAACGTCGGCGAAGCCGACGATCGTCGTCAGCGGGCCCTTGAAGTCGTGCGCGAGCATCGCGATCAGGTCGTTCTTCACCTGGTTCAGCTCGACGACGGCGTCGCGCCGCGAGGCGAGCTCCAGGTAGAGCTCGACGTTGCGCGCCGCGACCGCGAAGTACTGGCCCAGCAGTCCGAGCGCGAAGATGTCGGCAGTGCTGAACGGCCGCTCGCCGCGCACGTCGAGAACGAACGCCGCCGTTCCGCCGGCGAAGCCCGGGACGCTGACCGCCGCGCGCAGCTCGTGCTCGTCGAGGACGCAGACGTCGCTGCGCGCCGCGAGGCCGACGAATGCGTCAGCCGCCGGCGCTTCGTCGTTCGGGCGCAGGTCGGTCGTCGCGACGAAGCCGCCGCGCGGCCGCGGCGCGTAGAGTGTCGCCGTCCCGCCGACCAGCTCGTGCACGCCGCTGCGCATCGCCTCGACGAGCAGGCTCGGCTCGAGCGACGCGAACAGCGTGCGCGCGATCGAGGTGATCGCGGTGAGCCGCTCGTTCTGCATCTCGAGCTGCGCGCCGCGCAGCACTTGTTCGGTGACGTCGCGCTGCACGACGACGAAGTGCGTCGTGCGGCCGTGCTCGTCGATCAGCGGCCGCGCCGTCGCTTCGGTGTGGTAGTACGAGCCGTCTTTTCGATAGGAGACGTACTCGACGCGCGCCGGACGGCCGGCGAGGATCTCCGATCGCATCCAGGTGAGGCGCGCTTCGTCGGTGCGCGGCCCGAAGAACTCAGAGACCGAACGGCCGATCACGTTCTCGGCCTGCGTCCCCTTTTGACGGATGAAGGCGGCGTTGGCATAGACGATCGTCGAGTACTCTTCGGCGGTCGCGCCCGGCTTCGCGATCACGATCGGATCGTGCGCCGCCTCGATCGCGGTCGAGAGCAGGTTGATCCGCTGCTGCGCCTGTTGGCTCTCGGTGAGGTCGGTCGCGACGATCAGC
>DASYFS010000138.1:0-4178 GCA_036498305.1 Candidatus Elarobacter sp.
GCGCGCGCGCGGTCACGACGTCGTCGTCGCCGACCGGCACGGCTCCGACGACACGCTGCTCGTCGACGTGCGCGATGCGCTCGCGGTGCGCGGCGCCGTCGAGCTCGCGCAGCCCGATGCGGTCGCGCATCTCGCTGCACAGGCTTTCGTCCCCGCCGCGATCGCCGATCCCGGACGGACCTTTGCCATCAACGCGGCGGGCACGCTCAACGTGCTCGACGCGGTTCGCGCCGTCGCCGCGGCCCGCGGGCCTTCGCCGCGCGTCCTCGTCACGAGCAGTGCCGATGTCTACGGTCCGCAGCCGCGCGACGCGTACCCGTTGCACGAGACGGCCCCGACGCGGCCGCTGAATCCCTACGCCGCCAGCAAGGTCGCGGCCGAAGCGCTGACCGTTGCCTACGCGCGCTCGTACGGCGTCGACGCCGTCGTCACGCGTGCGTTCAACCACGCCGGCCCCGGGCAGAGCGATCGGTTCGCCGTCGCTGCGTTCGCCGCGCAGCTCGCGCGCATCACGCACGGCGGCGATCACGTGCTCACCGTCGGAAATCTGGACACGGTCCGCGATTATCTCGACGTGCGCGACGTCTGCGAGGCCTACGCGCTCCTCCTCGAGGGCGGCGGCGAGGCCGGCGAGATCTATAATGTCGCGAGCGGAACCGGGACGACGATGAAGGAGCTGCTGCGCCGGCTCGTCCTCCTTGCCCGGGTCCCGGTCGAGGTACGCGAGGACCCGGCGCGAATGCGGCCCGCGGACGTCCCGGTCAGCGTCGGCGACGCAAGCAAGCTACGCGCCGCGACCGGCTGGGAACCGCGCATCCCAATCGCCGAGACGCTCCGCGCCATCTACGACGACGCCCTTCGGAAAGTGAGCCCGTGACCGACACCCAGCCCGACGCCGAGGCCCCCCAGCCCGAGTTCGACCCCAAGGCCTTCGTCTTCGCGAACCGCGGGACGCTGTTGGCGATCCCGGCCGTCGTCCTCGCCGCCGCGGGGAAACCGAGCGCGTTCTCAATCGCGACGGGGCTGCCGCTGGCGTTCGCGGGCGAAGCGATCCGGATGTGGGCCGTCGGCTACAGCGGCGACACGACGCGCGGCGACACCGTGACGGCGCCGCAGCTCGTCACCGCCGGTCCCTACGCCTACGTGCGCAACCCGTTGTACGTCGGAAACTTCCTGACCGCGGCCGGCTTCGCCGTCGCCTTCACCGGAAAGAACAGCGCCGCCGCGCGGACCGCGCTCGTGCTGGGATCGCTGGCCGCGATGGTCGGCGTGTACGCCGTCATCGTCCCGCACGAAGAAGACTACCTGCGCCGCACCTTCGGCGCCGCGTTCGACGACTACACCCGCAAGGTGCCGCCGGTGCTCCCGCTGGTGGAACCGGCAGAGCCCCAGCAGGGTCAGTACGATCCCGACGTGATTGCGCGAGCCGAGTCCCGGACGTTCCTCACTTTCGGCGCGATGCTCGCCGCACTCGCGCTGAAGTCGTTGCGCGCGTGAACGGGCACGCCGCGGCGTCGACGCCGCGGCTGAAGCTCGCGCTCGCTGCGACGGCGTTCGTCGCCGTCGTCGAGCTCGCCGGCGGCCTGCGCTCCGGCTCCCTCGCGCTGCTCTCGGACTCCGCGCACGTCGCGATGGACGTCGTCGCGCTCGGGATCGCGCTGGCGGCCGCGGTGCAGGCGAAACGCCCCGCGACGCACCGGCAGACGTACGGCTTCGCGCGCTACGAGATCCTCGCCGCGCTCGCGAACGGCGGCCTGCTCACCGCCGTCACCGTGTTGATCCTCGTCGAGGCCGTGAAGCGCTTCGCGCATCCGGTTGTTCCGCAGGCCGGCTTGATGACGGCCGTCGCGGCGATCGGCTTCGTCATCAATGTCGGTGTCGGGCTGTTATTGGCACGCAGCGCGCACACGAACTTGAACGCGCGCGGCGCACTACTGCACGTCGGCGCCGATGCGCTCGGGGCCCTCGCCGTGATCGCCGGCGGTACCGCGATCGCCCTTACCGGTGCGGCGTGGATCGACCCCGCGCTGTCGATCGTCGTCGCCGCGATCATCATCGCCGGCATCGTCGGCGTCGTCCGCGAGGCGACCGACGTGCTGCTGGAGAGCGCACCGGGTCATGCCGGCGTCCCGGCCGTCCGCGACCGCATCGCCGCCGTCGCCGGCGTCGTCGGGGTCCACGACCTCCACGTCTGGACGATCGGCTCGGGCTCACACGCCCTCTCGGCCCACGTCGTCCTCGACGACCGCAAGCTGAGCGAAGCGAGCGCCATCCTGCGCACGATCGACGCCGCGATGCGCGACGTTTTCGAGATCGCGCACGTCACGGTCCAGTTCGAGTGCGAGAGCTGCGACCCGGACACGACGATCGTCTGCACCCAAACGGGCGTATCGCGGGGGACGGAAACCCTTTCCGTTCCCTAGAAGTCCGTCGGGCTATGAAGTCCGGAACCGTCGTCCTCGCCACAGCGCGCACGCCCTTCGGGCGGCTCGGCGGCGCCCTCTCCTCGCTCTCGGCCACCACCCTCGGCGCCGACGCGATCCGTAACGCGATCGTCCGCGCCGGGATCGATCCGTCGGACGTCGAGCACGTCATCATGGGCGAGGTGATCCAGGCGGGCGTCGGTCAGGCGCCGGCGCGTCAAGCCGCGTTCAAGGCCGGGCTCGCGAAAACGACGACCGCCGAGACGGTCAACAAGGTGTGCGCCTCCGGGATGCTCGCCGTCACCTACGGCGCGCGGTACATCACCGAAGGCGATCACCGCGTCCTCGTCGCCGGCGGGATGGAGTCGATGTCGAACGCACCGTACTTGCTCCCCGGCGCGCGGACCGGCTACCGCTACGGGAACGCGACGCTGATCGACGCGATGATTCATGACGGTTTGTGGGACTACTACTTCGACGAGGCGATGGCCGCGCAAGGCGCGCGCGTCGCCGCCGAGCTCGGCGTTACCCGCGCGGTGCAGGACGAGTTCGCGTACCAGAGCCATAAGCGCGCGCACGAAGCGCACAACGCCGGCCGCTTCGACGCCGAGATCGCGCCGATCCGCGTCGCGACCAAAGCGAAAGGGAAGATCATCGTCGACGCGCTCCCGCAGCAGGCGCGCGCGCGCGTCCCGGCGCTGGCCGGCGGCGGCGGCGACTCGGTGTGGAGTCACGTTCCGCCCGAGAACATGGTCGCCGATCCGCAGCAGTACGCGCCGTACGTGACCGGCGACGTTCCATCGACGCTCGTCGACCGCGACGAACCCGTCCGCGGCGACGCCTCGCTCGAGGCGATGGCGAAATTGAAGCCGATCGACGCCGGCGGCACGATCACCGCCGGCAACGCGCCCGGCGTCAACGACGGTGCCGCGGCGCTCGTGCTCGGCTCCGCCGACTACGCGCGCGGCGCCGGGATCGAGCCGCTCGCCGAGATCGTCGATCACGCCGGCGTCGCGTGGGATCCGCCGTACCTCGCGCTCGTCCCCGCGATGGCGGCGCAGAAGCTGCTCGACAAGACCGGCCTGCGCACGAGCGACATCGCGGTGTGGGAGATCAACGAAGCGTTCGCGGCGGTCGCGCTGACCGCAGCGACGCGGCTGGGTCTCGACCCGACGGTGATCAACGTGCAAGGCGGCGCGGTCGCGCTCGGCCACCCGATCGGCGCCTCCGGCGCGCGCATCGTCGCTGCCGTCGTCCATCAGCTCCGCGCACGCGGCGGCGGCTACGGGATCGCCGCGATCTGCTCCGGCGGCGGCCAAGGCGACGCCGTGCTCATCAAGGTCGCGTAGTGCGCGTTTTAGTCGTCGGCGCCGGCCAGATGGGCAACGGGATTGCCCAAGTTCTGGCGGCCAAAGGCCATGAGGTGCTCCTCAACGACGTCGACGAGGCGCGCATCCGGCGCGGCATCGAGGCGATCGCGAAGCGGCTCGACCGCGACGTCGAGAAGGGGAAGATCACCGCCGAGGACCGCGGCGGCGTCCTCGAGCACCTGGACGCGCGTCCGCACTTCCGCGATCTCGAGGTCGACCTCGCGATCGAGGCGGCGACGGAACGCCTCGACCTCAAGCTCGATCTCTTCCGCGACCTCGACCGCAACACGGCGCCGGAGACGGTCCTTGCGTCGAACACGTCCTCGATCTCGATTACGATTCTCGGCGCCGCGACCTCGAAGCCCGAGCGCGTCGTCGGGATGCA
>DASYFS010000139.1:0-3485 GCA_036498305.1 Candidatus Elarobacter sp.
CGAGATGTTCGCGACGCTCGGGATCGCCGATCTCGTCCGCGCGAAGAGCCGGATGATCCCGGCCGAACCCGTCGGTCAGGTCGTCGCGCGCGGCGATGCTGCGATCGGCTTCCAGCAGCTCAGCGAGCTCAGACCGGTGCCGGGGATCGACGTCGTCGGGCTGATCCCGCCGCCGGTGCAGAAGATCACGCTGTTCGCCGGCGGCGTCGTTGCAAACGCCGCGCATCCCGCCGCGGCGCGCGCGCTGCTCGCGTACTTGGCGGCGCCTGCAGCGGCGCCCGTCATCTCCGCGACCGGCCTGCAGCCGGTGTCGTCGCCCTAATCCGAGTCGAGCGGTGGTGACCGCCGTCTACGCTCCGCGGCCCGCTCACCTGAAGTGGCTGCTCGAAGGCGATCCGGCGATTCGATGGCAGGTCATGCGCGACCTCACCGACGAGCCGCCGCACGTCGTCGCAGCCGAACGCGCGCGCGTCGCGACCGAAGGATGGGGCGCGGAGCTCCTCCGTCTGCAAGGTCCGCGCGGGAACTGGTTCGGCCCCGACGAGCGGCACGGCTACATGCATTCGCTGTACGTGCTGACCGTGCTGAAGGACCTCGGCCTCGATCCCGATTCCGAGCCGGCGCGCACGATGATCGGCCGGGTGAAAGAGCACCTCGCCTTCGAGGCGCTCGGGAACCGGCCGTTCCTCGACGGCGAGACGGAGCCGTGCATCAACGGGCGCATCCTGATGATCGGCGCAATCTACAATGAGCCGCACGACGCGCTCGCCGAGCAGCTCCTGTCCGAGCAGCTCGACGACGGCGGCTGGAACTGCGAGGCGCCGCAGAGCCGGCGCTCTTCATTCCATTCCACGATCTGCGTCCTCGAAGGGTTGCTCGCCTACGAACGGGCAGGGGGCGTATCGCCGGAACTCACCGCGGCGCGGCAGCGTGCCGAAGCATATCTGCTCGACCGCCGCATGATGCGTTCGCTGCGGACCGGTGAGATCGTCGACAAGCATTGGCTGCGCTTCGCGTTCCCGCCGGTCTGGCACTACGACGTGCTGCGCGGTCTCGATTATCTCCGCGAGGCCGAGGTCGAACCGGACGCGCGCATCGACGAAGCGATCGAGGTCGTGATCGCGCGCCGCCATCAAAATGGACGCTGGCCGCTCAACCGTCTGCACAAAGAAGCGGCGATCATCCCCGTCCCGATGGAGACCGAAGTCGGCCGCGCGAGCCGCTGGAACACGCTGCGCGCTTTGCGCGTGCTGCGCTGGTCCGCTAGTGCCCGAGCGCGCGAACGATCCGCTCCGGCTCCATCATCCCGCTGACGGCGCGACCGCCGGGCCAGCCGTACGCCGGGACACCTCGAACGCCGGCCGCGAACGCCGCGCGCATCGATTCGTCGATCGCGGGCCCGAACGTGTGCGCCGCCCACGCCGCGCGCACGTCGTCGTCCGTGACGCCTTCGTCGCCGGCGTAGCGGGCGATCAGGTTGAGATCGGCGATGTCGCCGTTGTCGACGAAGAACGCGCGCGAGACCGAGTGATGGAAGCGTGCTGCGGCATCGTCGCCCTTGCGCGCGCGCACCAGCTCGCCCGTTTCAAGCGCGAGCCGGGAGTTTTGGTTGCGGCGCGGCGGCTCGATCGGAACACCGACCTGCGCGGCGAGCGCGCGTAGACGCTGTTCGATCGCGGGCCACTCTGCATCACCGAACGGTTTCGGTGCGCCTTGCGCCGGCGTCTCCGGGTGCAGCTCGAACGGGAGCCACTTCGTCGCGACCCCCATCTCCCGCGCCGCCTGCTCGACCCAGACCGAGCCGAGATAGCAGAACGGTCAAACGACGTCCGACCAGACCAGAAGCGTCGGTGCGCTCGCAGGTTCCGCGCCCATGATCCTAGCTTCGAGGAGGTCCGCGTCGAGGCCCCCGACGCGACCTCGTTACGGTAGGACGACGACCGTCCCGATCATGTTCTCCGTGTCGTCGTGGAAGATGCAGTGATACGTGTAGGTGCCGGCTTTGGTGAACTTCAGCGCGAAGCTTTGCCCGGGTGCTATTACGCCTGAGTTGACTAGCGTCGAGCCGTCGTAGACGTTGCCGCCGCTCGGCGGCGAGAACGGGCTGAGGGTGGGGAATGGAGCGCCGACGGGCGCCACCGTGACGGTGTGCGGCGAGTTGTTCGACTGGTTCGTCCAGGTCACCGTATCGCCGGCATGCACGGTGACGGATGTCGCCGTGACGTCAGGCCCGTCGAGAAAGCGCATGATCGTCGTTACGGAGGGCATCCCCGTCGCCAGCCCCGGAGCCATTCCCGCCGCGAGGTGCGGTCCGCCAATCGTGTAGGGGAACTGCGCGAGCGCGCTTGTACCGAGCGCGAGATCTGTTGCCTCGGCAGCCGGTGCGCCGGCAACCGCCGTCGCATTGCTCGCGGGATAGGGTGTACCGGTCGGCTGCACGGTGATCGTCCCCGTCATTCCGCCGTGAATCGTGCAGTAGAACGTATACGTGCCGGGCTTCGCGAACGTCAGACTGTAGGTCTGTCCCAACAGCCTGAAGCCCGAACTCGTGAAGACCGTACCGTCGTACGCCGAGCCGCCCGCCGGTGCCGACGCAGCGGGGTCGCTCGGTGCCGGCAAGGACGGTGCGGGGCCGAGCAGCGTGACGGTGTGTGGCTCACCCGTCGGAAACTTCCACGTCACCGTGTCCCCGACGTCGACGGTCAGCGCGCTCGGATAGAACCGCATCGCCTGCATCGCTTCCATGTTCATGGAAGCGCCGGCGGTAATCGTGAAGCTGCTCGGCAAGACGTCGGCGTGCGGCGGCGACGCCGAGCCGCTGTTGCAGCCTACCAGCGCGCATGCGCCAATGAGGAACAGCACCGACAGAGTCAGGGACGATCGGAGCATCTGGAGTTCCCCCCGGTTGACGTTCGGGTGAACGAGTATTCTTCGGGCGAGGTACTCGGCCGGGCGCCCGTGAATAGTATGGCTACCTAACGACATAGTAAGGCAGCCTAACGGTCATGTCAAGCCCGAAACCCCCCTCGCGCCGCCTCGAACCTCCACCCGACCCTGCGTCCATCGGCCGCCTCATCGGACCACTCTACAGCGCCTTCGTCGCCCGCATCACGGCGCGAATGCAGACGGAGACCAAGGGGAAAGTTCGCGCCGCGCACTCGCCGATCTTCATCTACATCGAGGACGACGGCAGCACGTTGACCGAGCTCGCTGCGAAGGCGCAGATGACAAAGCCGGCGATGAAGGAGCTGGTTGACGATCTCGAAGCGTCGGGCTATGTCGTCCGCCGACCCGACCCGCGCGACGGTCGCGCGAAGCTGATTTTCACAACCGACCGTGGAGAGCGCGTCATCGAACGCGGTCGCGAGCTCATTCGCGAGATCGAGGCCGACTGGGAACGCCAAATAGGGAAGCGCCGCCTACGCGAACTCAAGAGCGATCTTCAACGCATCATCGACTTCGAAAGCCGGCACTGAAGCGCCCTG
>DASYFS010000140.1:0-3268 GCA_036498305.1 Candidatus Elarobacter sp.
CGAGCGTGACGCCAACGCTGTCGTACAACGGCAACGCGGCGTTCTCCGGCGCGCACATCGGTGCGAGCATCGCTGGGACGACGGCGCAAGGATCGGCGGCGCTGGGCATCACCCGGCCGACGGCCGCGCCGGCGCCGGGCCCGGGCGCGCCGTCACACGTGCAGACGTGGTACTACTACGGTTTGACCGATGCGAACATGAGCGTTCCGGTCTCGTATATGGTCTCGCATGCCGACTTCGTTGAGGACGACGGCTTCACCGCGCAGCACGCCGAGGCGTTCAAAGATGCCGGCGGCCGTTACGCGGTCTCGTACACGGATCCTGCGTACACGCCGGCCTGTGTCGCGCCGTTCTCGGCGCCCGCAGGCGCGTGCTCCGGGCCGATCGGGAACCTGGTCAACGCCGACGAGAGCGCGTGGTTCCACAGCGCGAACGGTTCGCGCGTCAACCGCTACGACTCGTACAACGGCAAATATCAAGAAGCGTTGAATCCCGCCTCGGCCGCGGCGCGCAACGCGTACGCCAGCGCGACCGCGGCGATCGTCGCCGCCGCGCCGAAGCTCGATTTCTTCTTCGCCGACGACAGCGGCGGGACGTGGACCGGGCCCGACGGGACGACGATGAGCGGCTGGTTCTACGGCTTCAACGCGCCGGCCGTCGAGATCGCGAGCGACGCGGCGTTCGTCCCGGCCGAAGAGTCGATGCTCGCCGCGGCGGCGCGTCCGGTCATCATCAACGGCTCGGATCCCGGAACGCTGTTGCCTTCGTATAACGGCGCGTTTTTGGGGGCGCAGAACGTCTCGGGCGACAACTGGGAAGGCTGCCTCAGCGACGGCTCGGGCGTCGCGGGGACGCGCAACGGCCGCTGGGTCGAGCAGAGCAACGGTCTGCTGATGACGACCGCGCACAAGTCGCTGGCGCTGTGCATGATGTACGCCGCGGCGACGCCGGCGAACCGTATCTACGAGCTCGCGTCGTGGTGGATGACGTACGATCCGACGTACTCGGTCGCGTCGCCGCAGACGCCGGCCGCCGACGGAACCACGATCTTCCCCGAGTACGATCTCGTCCCGCGTCAGCCCCTCGCGACGGCGACGGCTGCCGTCGGCGAGCTCAGCCCGGCGGCGAACGTCTACGTTCGCGAGTTCGGCGCCTGTTATCAGGCGGGGACCGCGATCGGGCCGTGCGCGGCGATCGTCAACATCGGAAGTTCAAGTGTCGCCGTCCCGGCGCTCCGCGGCCACTACTCCGCGGCGCTCTCGGTCGACGCGGCGAGCGCCTACGCAGGAGGGAAGGCGACCTGGACCGGTCCGGTGCCCACCCAACTCGCGGCGCTCAGCGCGGTGGTGCTGCGCTGACGAGCTCCGGCTCACAGCGCGTTCACCCCCGGAGGATGAGTGCGTTGCCGGCGCTCACCTCGCTCGGGGGGCCGCGTCGCCACGACGCGGTTCCCCCCGAGATCGCATCCCGGCCGTCGAGGACGAGCACGCTCGCATAGCGCCGGTGCAGCGGCGGCACCGGCGCGTCGCCGTTGCCGGCGTTGACGATCGCGGCGCACGGGCCGATCGGCGATCCGTCCTGCGTGCACGCGCCGAACTCGCGCGCGTAGATGGCGCCCTCGCGCAGCAGGTCGATGCTGCGCGATGCGGTGCGCAGCGGCGCGCCGGGAACGATACCGAACTCCGGCAGGATCGCGGTGCCGCCGGAGACGGGGTCGATCGGCGCGGCGACCGACCAGCGCGCATCGTAGGTCAGCCACCATGAGGCGAGCGCGTAGACGCGATTGGCCGGCGTCGTCGTTCCCTGCATGAAGCAGGCGGCGTAGCGGTGCAGCGCGGTGACGGCGAGCAGCGCGTCGCCCTGACGGCGCCAGCGGTCGCCGACGATCGCGCGCCCGGCGCGATAGCAGTCCTCGTTCACCTCGCCGGCGATGCGCGGCGCGCGCAAGTACGCGCCGCCGTAGCTCGGGAGCAGCGTTCGCGGATCGCTGCCGTTGATGAAGACGGGACGAGCCGCCGCACTGAGCATCGCGATCTCGGCGGCGATGAAGTTCTGGTCGCTCGGAATCTCGACGCCGGGTGCGTTGAACCCCTCGAACCACACCGCGCCGGGCGGGTCGCCGGGTTCCCGCCACGGGCTGCCGGAGTCGTCGGCGAAGAAGAAGTCCAGGCCCGGCGCATGGGCGACGATCTCCGCGGTCGCGCGCGCATATGCCGAACGGGCCGACGCCGACGACGGGTCGAGTGCCTCCTGATACTCGTTGTTGTATGAATCGAAGCGATGGACGCGCGCGCCGTCGGCGGCGTGGAACCACGCGCTCTCGTCGCGCTGTACGAGGTTCCCGATCGGCCCCTTGCAGCGCCCGGCCGGCGGCGAGAACGGCGGGATGCAGGCCGGAACGTACGCGGGGTCCGTGTACGCGACCGCGTAGCGGCCGCCGGCGCGTTTGAACGCCTCGGCGTGTTGCGCCGTGAAGCCGTCGTCCTCGACGAAGTCGGCGTAGCGCGCCATCGTCGCCGGCGCGACCGATGCATTGACGTCGTTGAGTCCGTAGTAGTACCACGTCTGCACGTGGCGCAGAGCGGCGCCCGCGGCGGTGGTGCCGTCGCTGTGACGGACGATCACGCCCGCGAGCGCGACGAAGATCAGCGTCGCGATCGCGAGCAAGAGCAGCGCGACGAACGAGACCGGCGGCTTCTCGGTGTTCATCGCGGACTTCCGTAGAGGGCGAGGACGTCGTCGGCCCAGCGCTCCGGACTCCGCGGCGCCGCGGGTTCCGGCTCGCACGGCGCGGCGACCGCCACGGCGAGCGCGCGCGCGAGTGCCGCGCCGTCGCCGGCCGGGGCGAAGAACGCCATCTCGCTGCCGGCGGCCGATTCGCGCAGCGCGGGGAGATCGCTCGCGGCGACGGGCGTTCCGCACGCGAGCGCCTCGAGCAGCACCAGCGACGCGCCTTCGCCGCGGCTGGGAACGGCCAGCACGTCGCACGCCCACATCAGCGTGCGAACGTCGTCGGCCCGCTCGAGCGCGATGACGCGGGCGACCTCGCCGAGCTGCGCGTTCGCGCGCTCCGGCGTGGCGACGGTGACGACGGTGGCGCCGCGAAATATCGCGAGCGCCGCGGCGAGCGTGTCGGCGCCCTTGAGCTCGGGGTCGCGGCCGAAGAAGAGGATCGCGGGGCCGTCGAGGCCGAGCGCGGTCCGCGCGGCCGCGCGTTCGGCGACACTGGGCCGGCGGAAGATGGCCGGATCGACCGCGTTGCGGACGA
>DASYFS010000141.1:0-4389 GCA_036498305.1 Candidatus Elarobacter sp.
CTCGACCGCGCGCTGCACTCGCCGATCTTCTATCCGGGCGACTACGGCTTCGCGCCGCGGACCCTCGCGCTCGACGACGATCCGCTCGACGTGCTGATTCTCGTCTCGGAGCCGACGTTCAGCGGTTGTCTCGTCGTCGCGCGCCCGATCGGCTTATTGAAGATGGTCGACGACGGCAAGGAGGACGACAAGGTCCTGGCCGTCCCGGTGGGCGAGCCCGACTACGCCGACGTCCACAACTACACCCAGATCTTCCCGCACCAGCTGCGCAAGATCCAGCACTTCTTCGAGACGTACAAGCTGCTTGAAGGGAAGCACACGAGCACGCAGGGATGGGACGACGCCGCCGCCGCGCGCCGCGTGATCACCGAATCCGCGCAGCGCTTCTCCGGCGCGCCGAGCTAGTGCCTCATCGCGGTGAGCGGAACCGGATAGGCCGTATTGAGGATCCAGGTCGATCCCCGCAGGATGAACCCGTAGAAGATGCTGTGCGCCATGTAGAGCGTCTTCGTCTTGCACGAGCCGTTGGGATTCGACGCCGTGCACGAGTAGGCGTCGAGGAAGCCCATGTGCAGCTGCGTCAACGTCATCTCTTGACTCACGGCGCGCCCTGAGCACGCGACCGTTCCGTAGTAGCCGTACTGCCGCCAGGCGGCCGCGTACTTCGCGCCGTCCGCGAACAGCGTCTTTCCGGTCTGCGGGTCGTCTGCGCCCTGCGTCTCACCGAGCACATGCTGCTTGACGTGCCCGCCGGCGGCTTTGTTCGCGGTCAACGGGGCGCTGTTCTTGACGCTCGTAATCGTATTACACGCCGCGGCGTGAGCCGGGACGCTGGTGAGCGCCGCTGCCGCGACGAACGTTCCGCAGGCGAGCGCGGCGAGCCGAACAACTCGAAGAACGATCATATTTGCACACCCTTTGCACACCCTTAGTAGGCGACCCCTCGCTTCGGCGCGCTACGGGCCGCTGTCCTGCGCGGCGAGCTGCTTCACCATCGCCTTGAGGTCGGAGACGTCGCATTCGATCTTGCTGGCGATCTCGATCAGGATGTTCTCCTGAACTTCCTGATGGTAGAGAAGGCGCGAGATCGCGCTGTGATCGTGTTCGGCGCGCAGCTCGGCGTGTGAGCTCGACTGGCGCGCGCCGACCGCGAGGATGAAGATGAGGACGAGCTGCAGCACGTTCGAGACCGTCAGCAAGAACGTGAACGGGAACGGATCGAACTTGGTGACGACGCCCGCGCCGATCCAGACGACCTGAATCCCGATCGCGAGAAACAGCGCGAGCGGCGCGCCGGTTCCGTCGGCGATCCGTTTGCAGACGCGCTCGATCGGCGAGAGAGTGTCGGTGTGCTCTTGGTTGACGTCGTGGATCAGCGGGTGATCGGAGACGTCGTAGGCCGGCGGCGGCGGTAAATCATCGGTGACGCTCATGTGAAGCTATACGCCGCTCGCTCGCTTTGCGCCCGCACCGCGCAGCCGTCGAGCGCGGCGGCGAAGATCTCGGCGGTGTCGACGAGTCGCGGACCGGGACGGTTCGCGAACGCGTTGCCGTCGACGACGTAGGCGTGCCCCTCGCGGACGGCGCGCAGTGACGCGAACGCGCGCGCAGCCTCGGGCGGAAGCGCGGCGAGCGCGGCCCGCGCCTTGTCCAGGTCGTAGCCGCACGGCGCGACGATGACCAGGTCGGGGTCGGCTGCGGCGATCGCCTCCCAGCCCAGGACGCGGCTGTTCGCGCCCGGATCGGAGAGCATCGGGATTCCGCCTGCGAGCTCGACCAGGCCCGGCGTCCAATGTCCGGCGCTCATCGGCGGGTCGGTCCATTCCAGCACCAGCACCTGCTGCGGCGGACGTGCCGCGCTCTGCACCCGCAACGCGGCGACGCGCTCGCGCAGCGATGCCAAGAGCGCGGCGGCGCCGTCGCGTGCGCCGAGCAGCTCGCCGACGAACGCGATCGTCGCGAAGACGTCCTCGAGCGACGACGGTTCGAGTGAGACGACGCGCGGGTCCCCGCGCAGCCGCTTCGCCGCGCGATCGACGATCTCGTACGAGACGGCGCAGACGGCGCAGAGCTCCTGGGTGATGATGAGGTCCGGTTCGAGTGCCGCGAGCTTCGCGTCGTCGAGACCGTAGAGGGACGAGCCGGCGTGGACGCTCGCGCGGACGTGGCGATCGATCCCTGCAGCATCGAGCTCTTGCGGCAGCAGCGTCGACGTCAGCGCCGGAAGGGTCCGGGCTTGCGGGGGGAAGTCGCATTCGTGCGTGACGCCGACGAGCCGGTCGCCGGCCCCGACGGCGTACACGATCTCGGTCGCGCTGGGGAGCAGGCTCACGACACGCATAGTCTCGGCTTCGACACGAGAAAGGCCGGACGCTTGCGCGTCCGGCCTTGCCGGCGTCAGAGCGTGACGCTCTGCCAGTACATCCCGATCATCGCCCTCGTGTCGAAGCTCTGCGTCCCCACGTACAGCGCCCCGGTCGCACCGGCGGTGCCGTCGTAGTGGACGACGATGGAGCTCACCTGCGAGCCGTCGAGGATTCCGAGCCCCGCTTGCGTCGTGGGCTGCGTCGCCCCCGCCGTCGTATTCGACGGGATCACGCACGGGACGCTGGAGATCCCCGCGGCACCCGCCGCCGGCGTCTTCAGCGTGAACGCGGAGCCGCTTCCGCCGTTGACGACGACGACGCAGAACGGCGCGTCGAGCGGCCCGGTGATCGCGTTACCGTCGATGTCGGCGGCCGTGAACGCGATCGTATAGTCCGACGGCGTTCCCGCGGTGAACGCGGGCGCCGGCATCGTGAGCGGGAAGCTCGCGAAGATCCCCCCGAGCGTGAACGTCATCGAGTTGTCGGCCTGCGCGGTGAACGTCACGCCGTTCTTCACGTACGATGCGAGTTCCAATGCGGTCCCCGGGTCGGGGCCGTCCATCGCGTAGATCTGGATATCGTCGACGCCGGGCGGAGCGCCGAACGGGATCTGGCACTGCACCCCGCCGGTGACGCTCGCGCACAAGGTGCTGCCCGGAGTCGTCACCGCCGTGAAGAACGTTTGCACGCGGTCGGACTCGCGGGTGATCTGGATCGTTACCGACTGCGTGCTCGGGCTGACCCAACTCGGCATGCGTTTCGTCGACGCCGTCGCCGTTCGTGCGGGGATGAAGATGCTCGCCGTCCCGCGCGCCGTGCCTTGCGCGTTGTTCGGCGTTGTTTTCGTGGACGAGGGCGTCACGCCGCCTCCGCCGCCGCCGCACGCGGCGACGGCGACGGCGAGGAGCGCCGCGGCGATCGGGAATCGGGTTCTCATTGCAGCTTCCTCGCGCGGGCGTTGATGGTTGCGGTTTGCGTCGTGACTTGGAAGGCCAGCGTCTCGTGCCGGCTGCGCTGATCGGTGACCGTCACCGTGCACGTGCCCGGTGCGACGCCCGTAACCTTGTAATCGCCGGGATAGTTGGCAATCGTCGACACGGTGCAGATCGATGTCGCCGACGAGGCGACGGTGAACGTGTCGCCGCTCCCCGGCGACTGTGCGATCGCGAACAGGAACGCGTTCGGGTCGCCGGTCCCGTAGATGGGCATCGTCCCGGTGAGACGGGGGAAGATCGACCAGCCCGCCGCGAGCGCGATGTGGCCGATCAATGGCGGCGTGATGTACGTTCCACCGTCCGGGCCGTACCCGGGCGTGCCGGTCAACCACAGATCGTTCGGCGTCGTCTGCACGACGTCGTTGGCGTAGTTCACCGGCGGCGTCACCGAGGTGTACGCCGGGTAAAGCGTCGTCGCGTGCGTCGAGGTGTCGTGGATCCCGACGTTGAGCCCCTGAAGGTCGTTGAAGACGAGCGCAGTGCTTCCCGCGACGTTCGAACGCTGGATCGCGTCGGGGAAAAACGGCAGCGCGCCCGGCCCGGGGAGCGCAGTGAAGGTCTGCGTCGTGGGGTTGAACATGTGGAGCGAAGTCGGTGCCGTGCCGTCGCCGCTCCAGGTGAGGTAGAGGTTGCCGTCCTGACCCGCGGTCATGTGACGAAAGTTCGGAAGGTAGCTCGTCGGGATCGCCGTGTCGGCGTATTCCTGGACGCCGCTGAGCGCCGTGTTCGACTCGCTCATCCCGGCGATCAACCTGTACGCCGAGCTGCTCTCGACGAACCAAACCTTGCCGTTGAGGTCGACGACGCCTTGCGTGCGCTTCGATCGCGCGGCCAGCGTGACATACGTCGGGGTCGCGGCACCGAAGGTCGCGACGGGAACGATCGCGAGCGCATGACCGCCGTAGGTCCCGACGTACAGCGTGCTGCCGTCGGCGCTGAAGTCGAACGACCGCGGCGTCGCGTCACCGTTGCTGGCGTTCGGCGTGACATTGCCGTTCGCGGGCCGCGGCAGCAGCGCCAGGTCGACG
>DASYFS010000142.1:0-2811 GCA_036498305.1 Candidatus Elarobacter sp.
GATCGTGAACGCGAATCGGGCCCAGCGTCATCGCGCGTGCGCCCCGCCGACGACGCGGCGCACCTCGTCGTATGTCGTCACCCCGGCCGCGATCTTCGCCGCGGCATCGGATGCCATCGGACGATAGCCCCGCTCCGCCGCTGCGTGCGCGATCGCGACGCTCGACGCGCCGCGGGCGATCAGGTCGCGTACGCCGTCGTCGAGCTCCATCAGCTCGTAGACGCCGGTGCGTCCGATGTACCCGGTCCCCGCGCACGTGCGGCAGCCGGTCGCGACGTGCCAACGCTCAGCGCCGCCGAACGCACCGCGCAGCGCGGCGGGGATCGGCGCCGGTAACCGGCACTGCTCGCACAGCATTCGGACGAGCCGCTGCGCGACGACGGCGCTCAACGCCGCGGCGAGAGAGTGACGGCTGACGCCCAACTCGACGAGCCGGTCGATCGTGCGCGGCCCGTCGTTCGCGTGCAGCGTGGTGAAGACGATCTGGCCGGCGAGCGCGGCGGAGACCGCCACGGCCGCCGTCTCCGCGTCGCGCATCTCGCCGACCATGATCGCGTTCGGATCCTGGCGCATGAACGCGCGCAGCACGACCGGGAAGCTGAGTCCGGCGCGCAGGTTGACCTGCACCTGCGTCACGCCGGGAAGGCGCATCTCGACGGGATCCTCGACCGAACAGACGTTGCGCGAGCTCGCGTCGAGCTGCGCAAGCGACGCGTAGAGCGTCGTCGTCTTGCCGCTCCCGGTAGGACCGGCGACGACGACGAAGCCCCACGGAGCGGTCGCCGCCGTGCGATAGCGCGCCAGGACGTCCGGCGGCATCCCGAGCGTCGCAAGGTCCGGCGTCGCCGCGAAGCGATCCAGCAGCCGGACGACCAGCTTCTCGCCGTCGAGCGTGGGGACCGACGCGACGCGCGCGTCGATCTCGCGCCGCTCGAACGGGATCCCACAGCGGCCGTCCTGCGGCTGGCGCCGATCGGCGATGTCCATCCCGGCCAGCAGCTTCAGCCGCGACGTGAACGCGGCAAGCTGGTCGGCAGGGATCGGTTCCGAATCGCGCAGCACGCCGTCGACGCGCAAGCGGACGCGGCCGCCGCCCTCGGAGCTCGGCTCAACGTGGATGTCGCTCGCGTGCCCCGCAATCGCCCGCGCGAAGATCAGATCGACGCCGCGGACCACCGGCGCTTCGGCCCCGCGATCGGAGACGTGCTCCGCGACGCCGCGCTCGCCGTACGCGGCGCGCAGCTGCTCGCGTATCGCCTCGCGCGCCATCGGGAGCGCCCGCAGGCGCAGCCGGGTCGCCGCGCGCACGAGGTCCAGGACCTCTGCGTCGTCGGGGTCGGCGACCGCGATGACCAGCGTGCCGTCGACCAGGTTCAGCGGGAGGACGTCATGGCGAAAAGCGAGCGCCCGCGGAACGCGCGCGACAGCTTCGGGGAGGGCGGCGAACGCAACCGCGGGAGCGGAAGAGCGGGAAAGCGCCATGCCAGTCGTGACCTCGCAGCAAAAAGCAAAGCCGAGTCACGAACGACGGACGCACACCCGACGCGTCCCCGGCGTAGGTCAAAAATCGGAAACAACCCCGCAAAATGAAGGCAACATTCCGAGCCGAATCTTAAAGTTTCTTAATGCTGACCCATACCGAATACCTGACCATCCGTACCGAAAAGCGGTACGAGATCCGCGACATCACGGCCGAGGTCGAACGTGTCCGCGCCGCGGCGGGCCTCTGGGACGGCTTCGTCCTGGTCAGCACGATGCACATCACCGCGAGCATCTTCGTGAACGATCACGAATCGGGTCTGTGGCGCGACATCCTCGAGTGGGTCGAGAAGCTCGCGCCGGCCGGCCTCGACTACAATCATCATCAAACCGGCGAAGACAACGGCGACGCGCACCTCAAGCGCATGCTGCTCGGTCATCAGGTGATCGTTCCGGTCACGAACGGCGCGCTCGACCTCGGACCGTGGGAGCGCGTCCACTACGGCGAGTTCGACGGGATGCGGCCGAAGCGCGTGCTGCTGAAGGCGCTGGGGATCAGCCGGCCGTCGTAGCCCCTTCGCGCGCGGCATCGTTGCGTTCCCAGTAGGTGCGTAAGTTCTGCGCGTGGCCTTCGACGTGGCGGTGCAAGCCTTCCAGCATCGCGATCTCGTCGTCGGTCAGGTCGGGATGCCAGAGGTCGACGATGAGGACGAGCCGGTCGCGGTCGCCGTCGTTCCACGCTTCGTGCGGGAACGAGTCGTCGAACACGAAGCAGCGCCCTGCGGTCCACATGCGCGTCTCGCCGCCGACGCTGATCGCGCAGTTCTCCGGGACGTCGATGCCGAGGTGGCAGCGCAGGCGCAGGTTCGTCGGGCCGGCGTGCAGGCTGATGCGCGTTCCGGGCGTGAGCCGCGAGAAATAGACGAGCCCCGCCGGCCCGCGCACGATGCGATGCCGCTCGACGACCGCCGTCGTGACCGGACAGCGCTGCGCGAAGTCGGCGTGGCGGCGGCCGCGTTCCCACAGGAACGCGACGTCCCATGCTCCTTTGCGCTCGATCGGTTCTTGTTCGCCGTGAAAGGCGTCGCCGAGCGCGCGGCACTCCGCGGCGATCGCTTCGGCGTGCCGTTCCAGATCGGCGACGATCGCGAAGCGCGCCGGATCGTGCCACGGCCGCGAGTCAAGGCCGGGATAGCGGCCGAGGGCCGAGCGGTGCGTCGTGCGCAGTCCCGAGAGATACGCGGCAAAGCGCGCGGGCAGCGCGACGTTTGCGCCGAACAGCCCGCCGTCGTCCAGCCGAGCGTGCAGCGCGGCCGGTGAGCCGGCGGCACG
>DASYFS010000143.1:0-7111 GCA_036498305.1 Candidatus Elarobacter sp.
CGCCAGCCGCCGCCACGCCGCGCTCCTCTCCGCCGCCGTCGACGATGCCCTCACGCGCGCCGACGTCACCCTCGGCCAGCTCGACGGCATCGCGGTCACCGCCGGCCCCGGCCTCATCGGCAGCCTCGTCGTCGGCGTCGCGGCCGCCAAGGCGCTTTCGTTCGCGACCGGCCTCCCGCTCTACGCCGTCAACCATCTCCACGGCCACCTTTTCGCCCCGTTCCTCGAACGCGACGAGCCGCCGCCGTACCCGTTCCTCGCGCTGCTCGTCTCCGGCGGCCACTCGCAACTCGTCGAGGTCGCCTCTCCGCAGGAGCTGCGCATCATCGGAAAGACGCGCGACGACGCCGCCGGCGAAGCGTTCGACAAAACGGCGCGCCTGCTCGGCCTTCCGTTCCCCGGCGGACCGCAGCTCGAAGCGCTCGCGCGCAACGGCGATCCGAAACGCTACGCGTTCCCGCGCCACCGCCCCGATCCGGGGACGCTCGACCTCAGCTTCTCCGGGCTCAAGACGTCGGTGCGTTACTTCCTCGAAGCGCCCGAGAACGCCGAAGCCTCACGCGCCGACGTCGCAGCGTCGTTCCAAGCAGCCGTCGTCGACGTGCTCATCGACCGCGTGTCACGCGCGCTCGAGGCCAAGCCGTACCAGGCGATCGTGCTCAGCGGCGGCGTCGCCGCGAACGGTGCCCTGCAGCGCGCGTTCGTCGAAGCGGGCCAACGTTACGGCGTGCCGGCGTTCATCCCGGAGCGCCGTTTCTGCACCGACAACGCGGCGATGATCGCGGCCGCGGCGGAACGGCGCGGCGACTCCGCGCGCGTCGATCCGGTAACGCTCGTCGCCGATCCGAGCCTTTCCTTCGCCTAGAGGTCGGCTCTGCAGCATTGCTGCGTGATCGTCTTCGCATCCCAGGCGAGCCGCAGGTGGACGCAGGCGTTGCGGTCCTGATGATGACGGCGATAGACGTCGCGCCAAACGGCGGCATACTCACGATTGCCCGGGTCAATTTCTCGGGCAACCTGCAGTGTCGCGGTCTTGCCGGTAATCGACACGACGCGTATCGGACGCGAGAGCGGACCGACTGCCATACCGGTATCTCCGACGTGCTCGGCAAACGCGGTTGATGCGGCCTGCTGAAATTCTTCAGCCTCAACGCGAAGGACCTCGGGCGCCTCGTGGACCGGAAACACGTCTGTACACGACTGGCTCGCCAGGACGAAGCCCAGTGCGGCCGCTGCGACGACCAAGCCGACTCCGACAACAGCGAAGGCTCTTTTCATAAGCCTTGCTCTATCAGCCACTCGACGGCGCCCGCGAGGTTCTCCAGCGTCGGCTCGTCCTCGAACGCCGCGCCGTTGAGGAAGATCGCCGGCATCTGCGAGATCCCGCTGTCCTCGCCGCCCTCCTTCACTTCTTCCACCAGCACGCGATACGTCTGCGCGCGCAACGCCTCGTCGAGCTCCTTCGCGTCGAGCCCGATCGCCACGGCATGCGCAAGCAAATCATCGTGCTCCAGCGCGTCCTGATGCTCGTAGAGGCGATCGTGCATCGCCCAGAACGCGCCGCGATCGGCGGCGAACTCCGCCGCTTCCGCCGCCGCTTGTGCGCGCCGATGTCTCCGCAGCGGAAAACTCCGAAACACGACGCGCAGCTGCGCCGGATACCGCCGCTCGAGCTCCTTGACGACCGGATAGGCGTTTCCGCACAACGGACACTCGAAGTCGCCATACTCGACGAGCGTCACCGGCGCGTCTTCCGGGCCCCTGACGTGATCCTCGTCGGCAACCGGAACCGCGAGCCGCGGCGCGTCCTCCACCCGATCAGCGCTCCCAGGCCCAGCGCCGGATCGCCTGCGTCACGGCAGCGAACTCCAGCGGCCGCACGCGCTCGCGCAGCTCGGGCTCGGTCGTCGCGCCGTCGGTCGGCATCGGCGTGCGCACCAGAACCGCTCCGCGATCCGTCAGCGCCGTAACGCGATGCACCGTCGCTCCGCTCCAGCGGAGCCCTTGCCGGAGCGCGTCGCGCAGCGCGTGCGCCCCGCGCAGAGCCGGGTTCACCGTGCCGTCCGGCATGACGACCTCATCGGCCGTCGGATCGAACGGCAGAAACGACGGATGAACGTTGAGCGTGTGCGGGAACCGCGCCAAAAATTCGGCCGGGAGCAGATGCATCCAGCCGAGCAGCAGCACGAGATCCGGCTGGAGCCGCCGTATCGCTTCGATGACCCGCGCATCGTACTGCGCGCGCGACTCCTCGCTCCGCTCCCACACCAGCGGCACCGTCGACACGTCGTGGTCGCGCGCAATCCCGATCGCTCCTGCATGCGCGTCGTTCGTGATGAGGGCGACGACGTCAAGCGGAACGACGCCGTCGCGCGCACGCTCCAGCACGTTGCGGGCGTTGGTTCCGGCGCCCGACGCGAGGATCACGGCGCGCGCCCGCCGCCCCTCGTCATAGCGGAACTCATCGACGATCTCCGCGCCGGTCCGCTCGCGGTATGCGGCGATCAAACGCTCCCCGGAGACCGCCGGAATCAGCGCATGCGCGTAGCCCGATGCGCGCAGGCTCGCGAGCGCGGCGGTGAGCAGCGCGCCGCCGAGCCCCGTCTTCCGCTGTGCCTCGGCGACGCCGTACGGGCCGAAGATCGCGACGTCGGCGCGCTCGCGCCAACGCAGCAGCCACGGGAGCGGCAGCCCGCGCGGCCCGAACGCCGCGAAGCCGCCGATCTCCTCGCCGCGTCGCGCGACCCACACGTTGGCGGCGCGCACTTCCGACGACCAGAACGAGGCGCCGAAGGTGTAGTCGATCCACGCCGCCAGGCGGTCGTCGTCGATTCCGCGCGTGCGGTGCAGCGTGAACCCGGCTGCCTCGGCGATCTGGTGCGCGCGTGCCAGCTCCGCCGCGCCGAAGCGCTCGTCGTCGAGCGCGGCGAGCAGGTTGACCGCCATCCGCCCTCAGCTGCGAGCGGGATGAACGACGACGCGCGGGTCGCCGTCACGCCGCGGCTGCACGAAGCCGACGACCTGCGCGCCGGGCGCCGCTGCGAGCGCGCGGTCGACGTCGCCGATCGGAACGATCAGCGTGTAGCCGACGCCCATGTTCAGCGTGCGGTACCGTTCCTCGTGGCCGAGGTTGCCGCGCCGCACCAGCTCCGCCATGATCGGCGGCACCTGCCACCGCGACTGCTCGAACACCGCCGCGGCGTGCTCCGGAAGGGTGCGCGGGACGTTCTCGAGGAGACCGCCGCCGGTGATGTGCGCCATCGACTTCACGTCGGCGACCGCGCGGATCGCGCGCACCGGCTCGAGATACGAGGGATGCGGCGCGAGCAGCGCGTCGGCGAACGTTCCGTCGCCGAACGGCTGCAGGTACTCCGATTCGTCGATGAGCGCGCGCGCGAGCGTGTAGCCGTTGGTGTGCAGGCCGACGGCGGGTAGCCCGACGATCGCGTCGCCCGGCTGCGCGCGGTTCGGATCCGGCATCGCGTCGAGCGCGACCAGACCGACGATCGTTCCGGCGAGATCGAAATGCTCGGGACGATAGACGCCGGGCATCTCCGCCGTCTCGCCGCCGAGCAGCGCGCAGTGGTTCTCGCGGCACGCGCGATGGACGCCGGCGACGACCGCCGCCGCGAGCTCCGGATCGAGCTTGCCGACCGCGAGGTAGTCGAGAAAGAACAGCGGCTCCGCACCGGTCACGAGGATGTCGTTGACGCAGTGGTTGACGAGGTCGGCGCCGACGGTGTCATAGCGTTGCACCGCGGCGGCGATGAGGATCTTGGTCCCTACGCCGTCGGTCGACCCGACCAGCGCCCGCGTCGCGTCGCCCGGCAGCCGAAACAACCCGCTAAACCCACCAAGCGAGCCAAGCTGCTCGGGATGCGTCCAACCGGCGGTCACGTCGCGATATCGCTGCACGGCGACGTTCCCGGCCGCGATGTCGACGCCGGCGCGCGCGTACGCGTCGCTCATCGCGTCAAAATCGCCAGGGCCGCGCCGCCAAGGCGCATAATCGCGAACAGGTTGTCCATCACGGTCGCTCGACCGCTTCTGTTCTCCCGGAGGAATCCATGCAGGTCCACGTCTCGAACGACGCCCCGTCGAAGGTGGCTAGCGGCGCGATCGTCGTGCCGGTCTTCGCCGGAGGCGCTCTCGACGGCGTAGCCGCCGAGATCGACCGCGTCGTCGGCGGAGCGCTCGCCGACGTGCTCGCCGCCGGCGAAATCACCGGGAAGCCGAACGAGACCTCGCTGATCCACGCCAAGGACGCTCCGTTCAAGCGCGTCCTCGCGATCGGCGTCGGCGACAAGGCGAAGCTCACGCCGAGCGCCGTCGCAAAGTATGCCGGGACCGCGGTGCGGTTTCTCGGCAAGCGCGGCGTGAAGAACATCGCGATCGCGCTGCCCGACGGCATCGACGCGAAGGCGGCGGCCTCGTTCGCGGCCGAAGGCGCGGTCGCGGCGACGATCGACACGACGCTCTACCGCACCGAAGCCGACAAGCCGGTCGTCACGACCGACGTCACGATCCTCGCGAGCGGCGACGCCGGCGGGATCGAAGCCGGCGCGCAGCGCGGCCGGGTGATCGGTGAAGCCGTCAACGCCGCGCGCACGATGGCGCTGACCCCGGCCAACGAGATGACGCCGACGCATCTCTCGAATCGCGCAAAAGAACTCGCCGCCGACGCGGGCCTCGAGTTCCACGTCCTCGACGAAGCGCAGATGGCGGCAAAGGGGATGGGCGCGCTGCTCGGCGTCTCCCGCGGTTCCGACGAACCGGCGACGCTCTCGGTCATGAGCTATAAGGGCGATCCCGGTTCGAACGAGGTGCTCGCGCTGGTCGGCAAAGGCCTGACCTTCGACAGCGGCGGCATCTCGATCAAGCCGGCCGAGAACATGCACGAGATGAAGTACGACATGTCGGGCGGCGCCGGCGTGATCGGCGCGATGTGGGCGATCGGGAAGCTGCGTCCGAAGCTCAACGTGATCGGCCTCATCCCGTCGTCGGAGAACCTGCCCGGCCATCGTGCGATGAAGCCCGGCGACGTGCTGCGCGCGATGAACGGCAAGACGATCGAGGTGCTCAACACCGACGCCGAAGGACGGCTCATCCTCGCCGACGCGCTGTGCTATGCGCTCGAGCTCGGCGCGACGAAGCTGATCGACGCCGCGACGCTGACCGGCGCGTGCGTCGTCGCGCTCGGCCACGCGGCGAGCGGCACGATGTCGAACGACGACGCCTTCGTCGAACGCTTCCTCAAGGTCGTCGAGGACGTCGGCGAGCGCTACTGGCGGCTCCCGCTCTACCCGGACTTCGACACGCAGATCAAGAGCGACATCGCCGACCTCAAGAACACCGGCGGCCGCGCCGGCGGCGCCGAGACGGCGGGCGCGTTCCTCAAGGCGTTCGTCGCCGAGAAGCCGTGGATCCACCTCGACGTCGCCGGAACCGCGTATCTCGACAGCGAGTCGTCGTTCATGGCGAAGGGCCCGACGGGTACCCCCGTCCGCGCGTTCGTGTCGATCGTCGAGGACCTGGCGAAGAACGGCTTCTCGACCAACGGCGTCGCCGCCAAAGAGGCTGCTGCCGTATGAACGACCCTCAGCCCGTCCTCCCGGATCCGCCGCCGACGCCCGAGCAGACGCCCGATGCGCCGGTGACGGAACCGAACCCGGTCGAGCCGGTCGAGTTCGGCTAGGCTTTTAGCGCCGGCTGCATGTCGGTCTGAAGGCCGCCGTGCGATACGGTCGGCACGCTCGGATACTTCCCGTTGAGGCAGCCTAGGCAGAAGTCGCCACGCTCGCGCCCGGTCGCGCCGACGAGCTTGTCGATGCTGAGGTAACCGAGCGAATCGGCGCCGACCTTCTCGCAGATCTGCTCGATCGAGAGGTTGGCGGCGATCAGCTCGGCATACGTCGCCATGTCGACGCCGAGATAGCACGGGTGGACGATCGGCGGTGAGGTGATCCGCAGGTGGACTTCGCGGACGCCGACATCACGCAGCAGCGAGACGATGCGCGGCGTCGTCGTGCCGCGCACGATCGAGTCGTCGACGACGACCACGCGCTGACCGCGCAGGTTCTCGACGACCGGATTGAACTTCAGCCGCACGCCTTGATTGCGCATCCGTTGGTCGGGGCTGATGAAGGTGCGCCCGATGTAGCGGTTCTTGATCAGGCCCTCGACGTACGGGATCCCGCTCTCGGCGGCGTACCCGATCCCGCCTGGGATCGCGCTGTCCGGGATCGCCATGACGACGTCGGCCTCGACGGCGTGCTCGCGCGCCAGCGCGCGGCCCATCTCATAGCGCGCCATGTAGATCGAGCGGCCGCTGAGCACGGAGTCCGGGCGCGCGAAGTAGATGTACTCGAACATGCACAGCGCAGGCGGCTTCACCACCTCGGTGTGCTCGGTGCGAATGCCGTTGCGGTCGACCATGACGACCTCGCCGGCGTCGAGCTCGCGCAGGTACTGCGCACCGACGGTTGCCAGCGCGCACGACTCGGAGGCGACCATGAAGCCGCGCTCGCCGTACGTTCCGATGCACAGCGGACGAACGCCCCACGGATCGCGGAACGCGTAGAGGGCGTCGGGCGTCGACAAGACGATCGAGTACGCGCCTTCGGCGACGCGCATCGCCGCCTTGATCTTCTCCGTCCAGGTCTCGCCGTCGGCGCGCGCGATCACCTTCGCCAGCACCTCGGAGTCCGACGTCGCGTTCAACCGCACGTCGTCCGGGAGCGTCGCCGCGAGCTCGTCGGCATTGGTCAGGTTGCCGTTGTGCGCGAACGCGAACGGACCGAGATCCGACTCTTCGATGAACGGTTGGGCGTTGACGACGATCGAGCTGCCGGTCGTCGAGTACCGGGTGTGGCCGATCGCGATGTCGCCGCGCAGCCGCACCAGGATCTCCTCGTCGAAGACGCCGGTGATCAGCCCCATCTCGCGATGGCTGTCGATCGTCGTGCCGTTTCCGACGGCGATCCCCGCGCTCTCTTGGCCGCGGTGCTGCAGCGCGTACAGGCCGAAGTAGACCAGCCGAGCCACGTCCTCGCCGGGCGCGTACACGCCGGTGATCCCGCACGCCTCGTGCAGAACGTCGCCGGCCGGTTGT
>DASYFS010000144.1:0-19072 GCA_036498305.1 Candidatus Elarobacter sp.
TTGAGTCCCTTGCCCGCGATCTCGTACTTCTGCGACGGATCGATCCGGGCGTGGAAGAGCTGGTCGAGCGAAGCGGCATCGACGCGCCCCAGCGCGTCCTCCTTGGTGATGATCCCCTCACGGACCAGATCGAGGGCGATCTTGACGGCCGCTTCGGCGCTGCGCTTTCCGCTGCGCGTCTGCAGCATCCACAATTTTCCGCGCTCGACGGTGAACTCGAGATCCTGCATGTCGCGGTAGTGCATCTCGAGCTGGTGCGCGATCGCGACGAATTGCGCGTAGACGTCGGGCTGACTCGACTGCAGGTCGGCGATCTTCATCGGCGTGCGGGTCCCCGCGACGACGTCTTCGCCTTGCGCGTTGCGCAGGTACTCGCCGAACAGCTCCTTCGCGCCGGTGTTCGGGTCGCGGGTGAACGCGACGCCGGTCCCCGAGTCGTCGCCGAGGTTGCCGAACACCATCGAGCAGACGCTGACGGCGGTTCCCCAGTCGTGCGGGATCTTGTTGAACGTGCGGTAGTCGATCGCGCGCTTCGAGTTCCACGAGTCGAAGACCGCGCCGATCGCGAGCTCGAGCTGGAGCTCGACGTCCTGCGGGAAGCCGTCGCCGGTGTGGATGCGGACGATCTCCCGGAACTGCGCGATCACTTCTTTCCAGCGGTCCGCCGTAAGCTCCGGATCAGTACGGACGCCCGCCTTCTGCTTCGCCTCGTCGACGACGTGGTCGAACTCTTCTTTGTCGATGCCGAGCACGACGTTGCCGAACATCGCCATGAAGCGGCGGTAGGCGTCGTACGCGAAACGGTCGTTCCCGGTGAGGCGCGCGAGGCCGGCGACGGTCGCGTCGTTGAGGCCGAGATTGAGGATCGTGTCCATCATCCCGGGCATCGAGACGCGCGCGCCGCTGCGGACGGAGACGAGCAGCGGGTTCGCCGGCGAGCCGAAGCCCTTGCCGGTCCGGTGCTCGAGCTCGCGCATCGCCTCACGGACCTCGGCGGCGAGCCCGTCCGGCAGCCGGCGCCCGGCGTCGTAATACGCCAGGCACGTCTCCGCGGTGATCGTGAAGCCGGGCGGGACGGGAAGTCCGGCCCGCGTCATCTCGGCGAGGCCGGCGCCCTTGCCGCCGAGCAGGTCGCGCATCTCGCCGGACCCCTCGTCGAAGAACCAGATGCGTTTCGTCGCGGGCGGGGCGGCAGTGCGGGGCGCGGCGAGGACCGCCTCGGTCAACGGAGTCTTCCCTTCCTGGGCGGGCGATTGTGGAAATTGGTTGTAACGCCGCGTTCGAGCGACGGAAACTTTTTCCATCTGGTCCATGCGAGGAAAGATTCCCTTGCTTCCGCCAGTTATAACAAGCTTGCTTTAGGGCTTGATTATCCCCGGCCGGAGGGCGCGCTGCGAGGTGGACCAAGCAGGTTCGTAGGGTCCTCTTGCCCACCTTTGGCCATGTGCAGCAGTGACAACGGCCCCGAACGGGCGTTCTCTGCGTGATGCGCCTAGCGGCGCTGCCGGCTCAGCGGGCGTCGTGGAAGATCAGGCCGAGCGTCACCCGCTCGCCGCGGGAGACCTCGCTGACGCCGTGCCGGAAACGGGTCCGGTAGACGCCGCGCGTCCCGCGCAGCGGCCGGTCGGCGTTCGGGAAGACCACCGCATCGCCCTTACCGAGCGGGACGACGTGGACGAGGCTCTGCTTGCGCGGGCGCTGTTCGACGAGGCAAAACTCGCCGCCGGTGAAGTCGCTCCCCGGCGCGTCGAGCAGCACGGTCGCCTGGAGCGGGAAGGCGACGTCGCCGTAGAGGTCCTGGTGGAGCGCGTTGTGATCGCCGGCGCGATAGCGCAGCAGCAGCGGCGTCGGGCGCGTTTGCCCGTGCTCGGCACAGCGCTCCAGCATCGCTTCGAGCGTCGCGGGGAAGCGTTCGGGCGCGCCGAGCGCTTCGGCCCAGCCGTTCGCGATCGGCGCGAGCTGCTCGTAGAAGGATGACCGCAGCGCGGCGACCGGCGCCGGGAGCGGCGCGCCGAAATACTTGTACGTTCCGTGCCCGAAGCCGACGCGTTCCATCACGACGGTTTTCCGGAAGAGTGCGTCGTCGTCGAACATCGCGCGCAGCAGCGCCGTATCGGGTTCGGCGACGACGTTCGGCAGCACGGCGTAGCCGCGGCGGTCGAGCGACTCGGCGATCGTCACTGCGAGGCGGCGGTCAGTGAGGTGCCGGTGCCGCTTTCGTCGCGCCCGCTGCGCCCCCGCGGGATGCGCACGCGGACCTCGTTGCCGCCGCCGCGGCGTGCGCGAACGCGCTGCAGCTCGGCGTACCGCCCGATCAGGAAGTACCCACGTCCCCCCTCGGCGAGCGCGTCGGTCGGCAGCGCGCCGTCGCCCGGCGCGAACGTCGGACCGCGATCGCGCACGATCAGCACCAGATCGGTGCCGTCGCCGGCGAGCTCGACCTCGATCGGCCCCGGCGCGTGCCGCACGACGTTCGCAACCAGTTCGCCGAAGACGAGCGCGGCCGCAGCGACGGAGGCTTCGTCGAGCCCGCGTCGGCGCAACTGCTCGACGAACTCGCCGCGCGCGTGGTCCGTGCTCGCGGCGTCGCCGGCGGTGAAGTGCCAGAGCGACTGCAGCTCCGCCTCGAGGAGCGAGAACACGAGCATCGCGACGTCGTCGCGCTGCTTGTTCCCGGTCAGCTTCGTGACGAGCGCATCCGCGTCGAGCGGACCGGCGGCAAGGGCCTCGAGCAGCCGGCGCTCACCGCCGACCGCATCGTGGTCGACTTCGGTGAGCCCGTCGGTATAGAGCACGAACGCATCGCCCGGTTCGAGGACGAGCTCCTGCACGGTGAAGCTGCTGTCGGCGACGACGCCGACCGGCGGGGCACCCGGGGACATGGCGAACGTCGCCCCGGCGCTCACAACGATCGGCGGCGGATGCCCGGCGTTCGCCACCTCGACGCGGCGCGTCGCAGGATCGAAGATCGCGAACACCGCGCTGGCGATTCCGCCGGGATGGGAGCTCTGGAACGCGCGGTCGGCGAGCTGCAGGATCAACGCGGGGTTGTCGTCGATGAAGCCGGTCACCGCGCGCAGCGTCTCCCGCAGACGCACCATCGCGCCGGCCGCTTCGAGACCGTGGCCGAAAACGTCGCCGATCGAGAGCGCAACCCGCCCGTCGCGCAGCGCGAAGACGTCGTACCAGTCGCCGCCGAGCTGCGCGTCGCTGTCCGCGGGACGATAGCACGCCTGGAGCGCCGCGCCTTCGACGGTCGGCAGATACGGCGGCAGGAACGCAGCTTGCAGCGTCCGCGTCGTCCGGCGCTCGCGCTCGAGCGACGCCGCGACATCGTCGGTCGCACGTTTCTGGTCGGCGATGTCGAGGCAGCAGCCGATGTAGCCTGAGAACGCTCCGGCGTCGTCGTAGAGCGGCCGGCCTTCGTCGAGGATCCAGCGGTAGACGCCGTCGTGACGGCGCATCCGGTATTCCATCCGGAACGGCTCGCGTCGGTCGAACGCGCTGACGTAGATGTCGAGGCAACGGTCGAAGTCGTCGGCGTGGACGTTCTCGGCCCAACCGTTGCCGAGCTCGCGCTCCATCGGGCGGCCGACGAAGTCCAGCCAGCTCCGATTGAACCACGTGCACAGCTTGTCGGTCCCGGAGATCCAGATGAGGACCGGCAAGTGGTCCGCCGTCGGCCGAAAGTGCTCGGTCGCCGCCCAGTCCAACGGATACTCGGCTTCGCTCATCGGCCTCCCCGCGAGATCAGTCGCCGCGGCGTTTCGCCGTGGGACGTGCCTGTGACTCCACGGCCCGCAGCCGCCGGTCGATCGCGTGGAGCTGCAACGTGAGCTTCTCGACCGCGTCGATCAGCGCGCCGTCACCGCCCGTCGCGTCGTCTTCTTCTTCCGCACCGGTCGCAAGATACCACGGTGAGACGCCGAGATGGCGCGCGAGCCGCAGGCCGACCAGGAAGCTCGCGTTTTTCGTCTGCCCCGACTCCATCTGGCGGATCGCACCCTCCGTCACGCCGACGGCGTGCGCCAACGCGCTCGGCGTCAGGCGGCGCCGCGTGCGCAGCGCGCGAAGCCGGTCGCCGAAGGTCGAAGACACGCCGGGAAGTATACGAACGGCCTCGCGAAGTGTGGTATTGCGCGTCCCGGCGCAATATGCTACGACAAGGGGGATGGGCGTCCCCGTCGCGTGCCGAGAGTGCGGCCATGCCGAGTCTCTCCACACCCGGACTCGCGGGTGCACGTTCCGCTCGGCGGGGACGCGCATCGCCGCGCCGGCCCCGTGCCCGTGCTCGCGCGCGCGCTCAGAGGTCGCGGCGACGCATCGCGACGATCGCGGCCCCGAGGACGACGACGACCCAGCCGCCTGACCACGCGAGCAGCGCCGGCGGCGGCGGCGCGGTGACGGCGAACGGATTTCCGCCGGCATTCTGGTTCGTTGCGGCCGCCGCCGTGATGAGCGCCGGCTGCAGCGCGTAACAGGCGCCGCGCCAGAGCGCATCGCTCGGGAAGAGCAGCGTCACGATCGTTCCGGCGTCGGCGATCGTCCGGCTTCCGAGCGCGAGGCCGATCGCTTCGACGATCCCGCCGATCCATGCGACCCCGAAGCACAGCGCCGCGACGGCGCCGGCCGCGAGCGCGGGGAGCCGCACCGCCAGCGCGATCGCGGCGGTCGTCACCACCGCGCCGACTCCGGCCAGATACAGCAGCGCCGCGAACGGATGCGGCGGGACGTACCCCGTTGCAGAGGCGACGACGGCGAGCTCGATCCCGCCGGCGATCGCGACGTAGACGGTGAGCGCGCAGAGCGTGCCGAGCCAGCGCCCGAGCACGACGTCGGCGCGGCGAATCGGGCGTGCGAGCAGCGCGAGGATCTCGCCGTTCGCGATGCTCTCGGCGAGGGCGGGAGCGCCGATCAGCGCGGCGCCGAGCGCGACGACGAACGAGAAGAAGAACGCGAGCAGCAGCACGATACCGGACGCAGTCCCGCGGACCGCCGGCGGCGGCAGCGGCGCGCCGTCGATCACGACGCCGGCGAGGCGCGTCATCCCGACCGCGGTGAGCACGACGATCGCCAGCGTCAGCACCGCGACGGCGGCGACGAGCCGGCGGCGGGCGAGCTCGCGCAGCGTGAGGCCGGCGAAGAGCAGCGCGGTCACGGTCGCGGCACGGTGGCGAGGAACCATGCTTCAAGCGTCGCGTGGCCGCCGAGGATCGTCGTCAGCGCGCCGTCGGCGACGACGCGGCCGCGTTCCATCACGCACACGCGGTCGCAAACGCGCTCGATCTCGCCGAGCAGGTGCGAGTTGAGCACGACCGTCGTCCCGCGCTCGCGCAGCCGCTCGATCAGCGCGCGGACGTCGCTGCGCCCGTGCGGATCGAGCGCCGACGTCGGCTCGTCGAGGAAGATCAGCTCCGGATCGCCGAGCAGCGCGACCGCGAGTCCCAGCCGCTGCTGCATCCCTTTGGAGTAGCCCGCGACGCGGTCGCCGGCCCGCGGTCGCAACGCGACCTCGTCGAGCGCGGCGTCGATGCGCCGCGGCGCATCGTCGAGCCGCAGCAGCCGCGCGTGGAACGCGAGCACTTCGCGCGCGCTCAGCCAGGCCGGGAAGCGAAAGAGCTCGGGAAGATAGCCGACGCGGCGCCGCGCTTCGCGATCCCCGAGCGGACGCCCGAGCAGCTCGCCGTCCCCCGCGGTCGGCCGGGCGAGGCCGAGCAGCAGCTTCACGGCGGTCGACTTGCCGGCGCCGTTGGGTCCGAGTAGGCCGACCGACTCGCCGCGCGCCACCCGCAGCGTCAGGTCGCGCAGCGCGTCGACGCGCCCGTAGCGTTTGGTCAGGCCGCGGGCGACCAGCGCGTCGGACACCGGCGCGCTAGGTCAGGCCGCCCGCGAGCGTCAGCGCGTCGCTTTGCGTCAGCGTCCCGCCGACCGCGTAGAGGATCCCGTTCTTCGTCCACACGACCGCGGACCCAATCCCGGTTTGATCCCCGATCGCGAGGCCGCGCACGCCGTCGACGTCGACGTCGCTCGCGGTTTGGCGGTCGAAGCGAACCGGGATCGGCAACGTCTGCGTCGGGTCGCCGATGGCGCGCACTTGCGCCGCGAGCCGCGGCGGAATCCCGGGCTGCCGCGTGATCCAGTCGGAGAGCGCCGAGAGCGGCGCACCGCTGGTGGCGATCGTCGGCACCGGCGCCTGCATAACGGCGACGAAGGAGCGGCGCCGGACGCCGCCCGCGTTCGTGCCGTGCGTCGGATCGCCGTAGATCACGATGACGACGGGCTTCACGTCGACCGTGTACGTCGTGCCGTCGAGGCCCGGCGGGAACGGTGCTAAGGCAACGTTCCGTTCGCGTGCCCACGCCGCGGCGCTGGCGGCGTGGAACGTGAACCAGGTCTTCATTTGGCGTGAGACCTCGTAGCGCACCGTTCCGCCGAGTTCCGGCGCGACGCGCGCGGGCAGCCGCAGTGGATGTCCGGCGCGCGCGACGGCCTCGTCGCGGGACGCGACCGCCTCGACGCCGACGGTGCGGGTGCCGGTGACGGTGCCGAACGCGTCGAGCACGGGGAAGGCGTGGAACGCGCGCGCGTCCGCCGCCGTGACGGAGACGGCGCGCACGGTGGACGGCTGGAACACCGAGAGCGGATCGGCGTCAGCCGGAAGGGCGACGCTGATGAGGAGCGGCGCGAGCAATGCCGCGGCGCAGCGACGAGCGTTCATAACGTCAACCGGCGAGCACTCATAATGTCAACTTTGTATCACAAAGTTGAGGTTAGCGCAAGGCGAGCGCGTTCGTCTCCAGCTCGGCGCGGCAGGCGCCGTCGTTCACGACATCCGGCCCCAGATAATCGAGAACCGACGGTACCGCGGCGCCGGAGGTCCAGGGAAAACCGAAGCAGTCGGCGAGCGTCCGCGCGATCATCGCGGGCGCGAACGCCGTGCCGGCATCGAAGCGGCTCGCCGGCGGTGCGTACGCCGAGACGACGATCGCCGGGAGCGAGGGGCCGACGACGATCAGCACCGATCGCTCCCAGTATCGCGGCGAGCGCAACGCGAGATAGACTTCCGCGACGAGCCGTTCGCCGTCGAACGGATCGGCGTCGAGCGCGGGGACGATGTCGAGGTCGGCGTCGCGCACGATCGCGACCGGCGCGGCGAGGCGGCCGTGACGCGGCTCGACGAACGCGTACGCGGGCAGCGTACCCTGCGCGGCGTCTTGCAGGAACGTCGTCGTGGGATGCGCGAGCGGATTGCGTGCGCCCGGCGGATAGTCGCACTCGTCGTAGTTCGCGACGTTGACGTTGTCGGGATCGGCGTAGCATCGCGACACGTACGGCAGCGCGTCGCCGAGGATCGAGTAATCGTGGAAGTACACCTTCCAGTTCGCCGCGCGCGCTTCTCTCCCGCGTTGCAGGTCGAGCGCGCCGAACACGTTCGCCTCGAGATCGCCGCCGTCGCGGCCGCAGTGCGCGGCGAGATACTTCGACGCGATCAACGCGCTGCGCGGCGCGGCCCAGCGATCGCAAACGAGAAACTGCTTCGCGAGGTATGCGGTGATCGGAAGGCCGCTCGGCGCGGTCCCCTCATCGTTCGAACGCCGGTCGAACATCACGACGACGACGTGCTCGATGGTTCTCGGAGGGGCGGTCATGAAGTGCCTCGGAGGGCGGGCGCTCATCATACGACCGCGGTGTCGCCCGAGCAAGCGAGGCGGGTCGCAGGTCTGAGCGAAACGGAACGATGGACCGGCTTCGCGTATTCTGACGCCAATGAACGTGCGTTCCGCCATCCTGTTGGCCGGTCTTTGCTTCTTCGCGCTGGGCAGTGCGGCGCGCGCGACGGACGATCCCGTCCATCCGTCGCCCGTGCCGAGCGCCAGCCCGACGCCGGCGCCGAAGCCGACCGCGGCGCCGCCGCTGCGCTGGCGCAGCATCGGACCGGCCGTCAGCGGCGGCCGCGTCGCGACGGTCGCCGGAACCGATCTCGATCCGCACCTCTTCTACGCCGGCGCCGCCGGCGGCGGTGTGTGGAAGTCGGCGGACGGCGGGATCAGTTGGCGTCCCGTCTTCGATCAGGCCGGGACGCAGTCGATCGGCGCGATCGCGATCGCGCCGAAGAATGCGAACGACGTGTGGGTCGGGACCGGCGAAGCGTGGCCGCGCAACGACGTGATCCCCGGCGACGGCATCTACCACTCGACCGACGGCGGCCGCACCTGGAACAACGTCGGGCTCAAAGCGAGCTCCCAGATCGCGCGCATCCTCATCGATCCGCGCGACCCTAAACACGTCGTCGTCGCGGCACTCGGCGATCCGTTCCGCGACAGCGTGGAGCGCGGGATCTTTCGCACCACCGACGGCGGCGCCACGTGGGAGAAGACGCTCTACAACGGACCGTCGGTCGGCGCGTCCGATGTCGTGCGCGATCCGCAGAACCCCGACGTCCTCTACGCGGGGATGTGGCGGTTCCGACGCTCGTCGTGGCATCTCGACAGCGGCGGCGACGGTGACGGGATCTATCGTTCGACGGACGGCGGCGCGAGCTGGACCGCCGTCACCGGCAACGGCCTCCCCGGCGGAGCGACGGGGCGCATCGCGCTCGCGATCGCGCCGAGCGACCACAAGCGCATCTACGCGCTGATCGAGTCGCCCGCGGGGATTCTGTGGCGCTCCGACGACGCCGGCGCGACGTGGGCGATGACGTCGTCGAACACGCTCGTCAACGAGCGGCCCTTCTACTATTCGCGGATCGTGGTCGACCCGCACGACGAGAACCACCTCTTCTCCGTCTCGGTGCGGCTCGCCGAGAGCCGCACGGGCGGCAAGACCTGGCATGCGTCGGGCCGGCGCTTGCACGGCGACCATCACGATCTCTGGATCAGCGCCGACGGGAAGACGATCGTCGAAGCGAACGACGGCGGCGTCGGCCTCTCGCACGACAACGGCGGGAACTGGCGCTGGCTCAACGCCCTGCCGGTTTCGCAGTTCTACCACGTCTCGGCCGATGCAGAGTCGCCGTACCGCATATGCGGCGGGCTCCAGGACAACGGCGCGTGGTGCGCGCCGGTTCGCACCGGCGACGAGCGCGGCTTGCTGCCGCAGGATTGGGTGCGGGTCGGCGGCGGGGACGGGACGTTCAGCGTCGTCGATCCGCGCAACCCGCACGTCGTCTACTCTTCGGCCGGCGGCGGCGACAACCAAGGCGAGATCATCCGCGCCGACCTGCGCACGAGCAGCGCGACCGACGTCTCGCCGTACCTGCGCAACCAGAACGTCGTCCCGCCGAGCGAGCTGCAGTACCGCTTCAACTGGGAGACGCCGCTGGTCTTCTCACCGCAGCATCCGCAGACGCTCTACACCGCGGGCGACGCCGTCTTCCGCACCGACGACGGCGGGATGCACTGGCGCGCGATCAGCCCCGATCTGACGCGTAACGTCCGCGCCCGCCAGGCGCTGACCGGCGGGATCCGGCTCGACGTCACCGGTGCCGAGGTATTCGACACGATCCTCTCGGTCGCGCCGTCGCCGCTGCACGCCGGTCAGTTGTGGGTCTCGACCGATGACGGCGTCGTGCAGATCACCCGCGACGACGGCGCGCACTGGACGAACGTTTCCATCCCCGGCGTCGACGTCGACGCGCGCATTCCGACGATCGATGCGTCGCACCACGCCGCGGGGACGGCGTATGCGGCGGTCGACCGCCACTACGTCGGCGACCGCGCACCGTACGTCTTTGCGACCGACGACTTCGGCCGCCACTGGCGCGCGATCGCGAGCGGGCTTCCGCATGCGGAGGTGCACGTCGTGCGCGAGGATCCCGCCGACCCGAACGTGCTCTACGCGGGGACCGGGATCGGCGTGTGGTGGAGCGACGATCGCGGCACGCACTGGAAGCCGTTTCCCGCGACGCTCCCCACGGTCGAGGTTCGCGACCTCGCCGTGCAGCCGCAGACCGGTGACCTGATCGCGGCGACGCACGGCCGCGGCATCTACGTCCTCGACGATCTCACCCCGCTGCGCGCGCGACCGAACGGTGCCGCGCGTCTGTTCCCGCTGCGTGACGCGCTCCCGCTCGCGCGCCTGACGCCGACGGTGAACCAAGGCGCGCTCGACGACGAGCCGGCGCCCGCGATCATCACGTTCTGGCAGCGTGAGCCGGCGAAGTCGCCGCCGTCGATCGACATCGTCGCGCCGAACGGCCGCGTCGTGCGGCACATCGGCGGGACGCACGAAGACGAAGAAGGCAACGACGTCCCGAACGTCACCAACCGCGCCGGGAACAACCGGATCGCGTGGATGCTCGACGAGAATCCGCCGACGCCGTGGCGCCGGATCGCAAAGTGGGATCGCGGTCCCGACAACGGCGTCGAGGTCGAGAGCGGGACGTACACGGTGCGGCTGCACCGCGACGGTGAAACCTACGAGCAGAAGCTGCGCGTGCTGCGCGACCGCCGCGCGATCTCGGCCGAAGACGCACGGCGCGGCCACGATTTCGTGGCCGGCCTCGCCGCCGAGCTCTCGCAGCTCGACGACGCGCTCAACGGCCTCGACAACGTGCGCGTCCAACTCGCCGAGCGGATCCCTGCGCTCAAGGATGCGGCGCTCGCCGAGCGCGCGCGCGGCGTCGCCGCCGCCGGCGCGAAGCTCGAGAACACGATCAGCTCGCAGCCGGTCAACGATCAGGACAACGACTTCCTGCGCGACCTGCTGCGCGAACGCGTTCTCTCGCTGCTCTACTCCACCGGCGTCGGCGCGCCGCCCGAGGCGCAGCTCGACGAGGCGGCTGCGATGCGGCGCGAAGGCGACGCGGCGCTGCGCGCCTATGGGACGTTCGTCGCCGAGCAGGTCACGCCGCTCAACGCCGCCCTGCGCGGTGCGGGCGCGGTCGCCATCGATCTGCAGGCGCTCCCGCCGAAGACCAAGCCCGATCCCAACGCCGACGAGCACGCCTCGCGGCGGCACGGCGACGAGGAGTAGCGCTTAGGGGACCAGCTCGGTCCCCGCGCCGCGCAGCGCCGCGTCGATCGCGCCGGCTCCCGCGCCGGCGACGACGGCACGGCGCGCGCCCGCGCGCACGGCGTCGATCGCGGCCCGCATCTTCGGGATCATCCCGTCGGCGAAGGTCCCGTCGGCGAGAAAGCGTTCGGCCTCGGCGAGCGAGAGGCGCGGAATCGTCGAATCCGGATCGCGCACGTCGCGGCGGACGCCGGCGACGTTGGTGATCGCGACGTACGCGTCGGCGCGCAGCGCGCCGGCGATCGCGCCGGCGGCGGTGTCGGCGTTGCAGTTGAGCGCGCCGTCGCCGTCGCGGTCGAGCGCGAGCGGCGCGACGACGGCGACGAAGCCGGCATCGAGCAGCGCTTGCAGCGCACGCGCATCGACGCCGGCGATCTCGCCGACGTAGCCGAGGTCGACACCGCCGATCGCGCCGGCGCGCTGCGCCGAGAGCAATCCGCCGTCCTCGCCCGAGATGCCGACCGCGCGCGTCCCGCGCGCCGCGAGCGCGCGCACGAGCGCCTTGTTCACCGTGCCGCAGAGCACGTACTCGACGACGTCGCGCGCCGCCGCGCCGGTCGCGCGCAGCCCCGCGACGCGCGGCTCGTCGATCCCCTTCGCCCGCAGCTCGGCATCGATCTGCGGGCCGCCGCCGTGCACGAGCACGACCCGGTCGCCGCGTGCCGCGAACGCCGCGATCTCGTCGAGCGTCGGGTCCGTGGTGGCCTCGGCGGCCATCGCGTTCCCGCCGTATTTGAGAACGATCAGCACGGCGCGATCTTCTCGAACACGGCGGCGGCTGCGCGCCAGTCGGCGGGGACGGGGATCGATCGCTGCAGGTCGTGATCGTACGCGACCAGCGTCGCGAGCGAACGAAACGCGCGCCGTCCCTGATCGCGCGACCAGACGATCATCTCGAAGTCGAACGACTTCGTTCCGAACTTCAGCAGCCGGCCGCCGAGCCACAGGCGCTCGCGCCACTTCAGCGGGACCTCGTAGGTCAGATCGTGGCGCGCCAAGATGACCCCGGGGCCGCTGCCGAACATGTCGCGGCGCAGCACGTCGGAGACGTACGCCGCGCGAATCGACTCGGCCCACGCGGCGTAGCGGACGTTGTTGACGTGACGGAAGACGTCGAGATCGGAGAGCTCGACCTCCCGTTCCCGCCGCCATGCGTACGTCCCCTCGAAGTCCTCGGCGGTCATCGCCGCCGCTCTGCTCCCGTCAGCGGTCGGCTTCCTGCGCCGCGGGCGCGGCAGCCGCGACGACGACGCGGTTGCGCCCGGCCGCTTTGGCGGCGTAGAGGGCACGATCGGCGGCCTGCAGCAGCGTGGAGAGGACGTACGGCTCGGAGCCGGCACCGGTGACGCACCCGAAGCTCGCCGTCGCGCGCACGGTGCGACCGTCCGCGAGCGCGAGCGGCGTCCCATTGAACGCCGCGCGCAGGCGCTCGGCGAGCGCCGCCGCCTTCTCCGGTTCGCAGTGCGAGGCGAAGACGACGAACTCTTCGCCACCGTAGCGCGCCAGGATGTCGCCCTCGCGCAGCTCCGTGCGCGCGAGCGCGGTGAGGTGCATAAGCACGTCGTCGCCGACTTCGTGACCGAAACGGTCGTTGATGCTCTTGAAGTGGTCGGCGTCGAAGAGGATCAGCGCGAACGGCCAGCCGTAGCGATTGGCGCCGGCAAGCTCGATCAACGCCGCCTCGACGAACGCGCGCCGGTTCAGAATTCCGGTCAGGAAGTCGGTGCGCGAGACGGAGCGCAGCTCGTTGACGGTCAGCTGCAGCTCGCGCTCGAGCCGCTGCTTCTCGACGGTGTTCGTCTTGAGCGTGACGACCGCTCTGAGCATATCGCCGATCTCGTCGGCGCGACCGGCGTGCGGGACCTCCGTCTGCAGCTTCCCCTCGGCGATGTCGACGAGGATGCGGGTCGCTTGCAAGAGCGGCGCGACGACGCGCCAGCGAATCAACAAGAAGACCGAGACGACGCCGAGCGCACTCAGCGTTCCGAAGAGCGCGATTACGATCAGGTTCCGGCGCGACGCCGCGTGCGCCGCCTGGGCCCCGTCGACGGCGGTCGCGAGGAGCGCGTCGCGCAGCCTCACGATCGAGCCCATCGGCGGCTGATAGCGTGCCGCGAACTGGGCCGTATCGACGGCGTAGCGCCCCGTGTCGCCGTTCGCCTCGACGCCGGCGACGAACGCGAGACCGTCGCCGAAGTAGCGCTGCTCCATCGTGCGCTCGGCGGCGAGGATCCGCGGATCGGTGTCGGGTGCGATCGTCGCCTGCTCGATGAGCTGGCGCAGCTGCTCCAGCCGGCCGCGGGTCATCGCGATCGCGAGCCGCTCCGCGGGCGCCAGCGGCTTGCGCAACGCCAGCGCGGCGGTAAAGTGCGAGCCGAGCCGGCCCGCGTATTCGCGCATGTCGGCGGCAAAGCGCGCGCCTTCGAGATCGTCGGAGAACTGCGGGTACGCCTCCTCCGCGTCGTGGGTCAGCGCCATCGCGGATTCCATCGCGACGGGGATCACCGCGAACATCTCGCGGAGCACGCGGGTGAGCTCGGTCGCGGTTCGCTCGCGCAGCGGGACCGCCGCCACGCGATCGGCATCCGCGCGCGCCGCGGCGAGCATTGCCCGGACGCGGCCGCTCGCGGCCAGCGCTTCCGCGCGGTGGGCGAGCGCCGGGGAGTTCGCGAGCGCGCTCTGCAGATCGGAGATCGCGCCGTCGGTGACGGAGCGGGCTCGCGTCAGCCGCGCGCGTTTCGTGCGGTCGCCCGGCGCGGCACCGAGCACCCCGTTCATCGGCCCCCGCTCGAACGAGGCCTTCTCCGCCACGACGAGCGCGAGCCGTGCGGCGTCGACCGCGTGCAGGCCGACGCGCGACGTCTCGTAGCCGTGCCACTCGTCGGCCAAGATGCGCGAGAACATCACGACGACCAGCGCAAAAAGCACGATGGTCGAAATCGTGAAGAGACGGGTGAGACTCAAGCGGAACTCCGCAAAACCCTGTCGCCCCATTGGACTCCGCCCCCGGCCCCTCCCGCACCGGACCGGCACGGATTGTGGGTAACGGCGAGGTGGAGGATAGGACACTGCGACTTCGCCTTTATGCGGCCGCCCTCGCGCTGGCCGCGTTTCCGCTTGCCGCCGGGTGCACCAATCAGTCGAGCACGTCGAGCTCGACCGAATCGTCGGCGGCCCCCTCGGCTTCTCCGTCGGGCGGCCCCGCCACGACCGTCGGCGACGACTGGCCGACGTACAACGGTAACCTGCAGAGCACTCGCTACTCGACGCTGACGGAGATCACGCCGCAGAACGTCGGCAACCTCAAGCAGGTCTGCCAGCAGAAGCTCGAGTTCGGCGCGTATCAAGGGACACCGGTCGTCGCCGGCGGGGTCATTTACACCACGACGGCGCACAACACGTACGCAATCGACGGGACGAACTGCTCGATCAAGTGGCAGTCGGCATACAAGCTGCAGGACAAGGAGCCGTTCCCGGTCGATCGCGGCCTGGCGTATCTCGGCGACCGCGTCGTGCGCGGCGAGACCGACGGCCACGTCATCGCGCTCGACACCGCGTCCGGCAAGACCCTGTGGGACGTCGCGCCGGCCTCCGGTGCGAAGGGCGAGTTCATGAGTTCGGCGCCGATCGCGTGGAACGGAACCGTCTACATGGGGACGGCCGGCTCCGACTGGGGCGTGAAGGGGCGCATGATGGCGTTCGATCCGTCGAACGGCACCATCAAATGGACGTTCACCACGATCGCGAGCGGCAATGATCCCGGCGCGAAGAGCTGGCCGAACGACACGGCGGCCTCGCGCGGCGGCGGCGGCATGTGGACGTCGTACACGCTCGACGCGCAGACCGCCGAGATCTTCGTTCCGGTCGCAAACCCGGCGCCCGACTTCGCCTCGGCGGTCCGCAACGGCGCGAACCTCTACACCGACTCGATCGTCGTCCTCGACGCAAACACCGGGGCGATGAAGTGGTACGTGCAGATGCTGCCGCACGACGTGCACGACTGGGATATGTCGGCGGCGCCGGTGCTGTTCACCACCAGCGACGGGAAGCCGATGTTCGCGGCCGCGAGCAAGGACGGCAACATCTACATCGTCGATCGCACGACGCACAAGATCGTCTCGGTGAGCGCCGGCGTGCGGCGCACGAACGTGAACGCCGTCCCGAATCTGAGCGGCACGCATATCTGCCCCGGCGTCCTCGGCGGCGCCGAGTGGAACGGCCCCGCGTGGGATCAGAAAGACAACCTGCTGATCACGCCGATGGACGACTGGTGCGCGACGCTGAAGCTCGGCTCGACGCGCTACGTTCCGGGCGGCTTCTACTTCGGCGGCTCGTACACGAACGACCCCGTCTCGTCGGCGGGCGGGAAGGTCACCGCCGTCGATCCCTCGACCGGAAAGGTCGCGTGGCAGTACGTCTCCACGAGCCCGATGCTCGCCGGCGTGACGCCGACCGCAAGCGGCGTGACGTTCACCGGTGACATGCAAGGCAACGTCCTCGCGCTCGACAGCGCGACGGGCAAAGTGTTGTTCAAACGGCCGACCCAAGGATCGATCGCCGGCAGCGCGGTGACCTACACGGTGAACGGAAAACAGTACGTCGCGGTGACGTCGGGCAACATCTCGCGCCTGACGTGGGGGAACAGCGGGACGCCGACGATCATGGTCTTCTCACTCTGATCGCGCTGCTCGCCGCGGTCCTGTGCACGCTCTCGCCCGCCGACGCGAACCGCGCGGCGCGCGAGGGCGCGGCACTGGCCGCCCAACGCGAAACGTACTCCGTGCGGCCGTGGGTGCTGTGGGATGCGCGCGACCCGCTGCGCGCGGTCCACGGTCAAGCGGATCTCGACGCGGTCATCGTCGAGACGCCGTACGAACGCGTCCGCTACGAGGCGTATCTCAACAGCCTCGAAGCGCTCCCGCTCACGATCGACGCCTGGCGCAGAGCCGCCGCCGGAAAGTTCGGCTTCATTCTGTACGCGCACAGCAAGACGGGCAACGACGACGAAAAGCGCTTCCTCGCGAAGTTCTCGAACGCGAGCGTCGTGTTGTCCGACGGCACGCGCGAGAACGCGATCGAACGATCGATCTTCGGACCGTCGCTCGACTTCTACACCGTCGCAACGTTTCGCGAGGAGCGGTATACCGGCTCGCTGACCTACCGGTTCCGCGACCCGCCATCGACGTGCAAGCCGAAAGGGACGCTCACCTTCACCGACGCGCACGGGCGCAGGTATCGTTTCGCGTTCGACCTCGCGCGCTATCGCTGAACGACGCCGCTCGGTGGCGCGAGCGACAGCCCGCTTGCGGCCACAAAGGGATCGCGCGCACGAAGCGCCGCTGGTTACAGGTGGCGCAAAGGCTGGGCACAATGACCACTACGGGGTGCCGGCTGTACGCTGGGGAGGAAACACTGGACGCGTATCACCTGGTTCGCTTCGAGGGCATGCTCGATGCGAGCCGGTATCCGGAATTTCATGGAGCGTTCCTGCGCGTGCCCCAAGGGGTGCCGGTTCTCGTCGACCTGACGCTGGTCGACAGCGTCGACTCGACGTTCCTCAGCGAGATGCTGCTGCTCAAGCGCCGCCATGACGCGCGTCTGGTCACGTTGATCCCGCCGCGAGGGCACGTCACCCGCATGTTCGCTATCACGGAGCTCGGCGAGAAGCTTCACGTCTATACCGATCTCACGCCGGCGATCGCCGCCCTCGGCGTCGTTCCGGCCGCCGAAGGCGCCGGCGAGGGCGTCGGCGCCGAATAGCCGCGTGACGCCGATCGGCCTCGGGTTCCGTGCGATGCGCGGCGGTGCCGTAGTCGTCGCGGTCGCCGTCGCCGACGGTTCGCCGCGGGTTGTGCTGTCGTCGTTTCTGCCGATGGCGGCCGAGGGCGACCGGCTTGCGTTCGAGCCGTACACGGTAGCGTTCGAAATGGATCGTGGGCCGGACGGTACGGCGTCGGTCGAGGCCGTCGCGGCAGTCGCCGAAGGGCGCGAGCGTCAACAGCGCATCGCCGCATCGGGTCTCGCAGAGCTCGTCGCCGGATTGCGAACTGAAGGGAACGAGCCGGCCGTCGCGGCGTTGCTCGTCAACCGCGCCGAGTGGATCACCGACGTTCTCGCTCACAGCTTGTCGGCGCCGGAGCATCCGCCGGTCGCGGAGGGGCTCGCGGTGCGGGATGCCGTTCGCTTTGCGTTGGACCAGGCTGGAATTGAGACCGCCGAGATCGACGAGAAGTCGCTATCGGAACGCGCGTCGGACAAGATGGGCGTGACCCAGGCGGAGCTCGATAGCCGGATCAAGGCGCTTGGCGCCGATGCGGGGCGGCCGTGGCGCAAGGAACAGAAGCTGGCCTGCCTCGCGGCTTGGTTTGCACTTCGGCATCGTCACCCCGAGCTTGTCGAGGGGCCCTCGTCGTCGGGCCGCGTGACGTCGCGGCCCGACCCCTGATCGCGGCGGCCACCATGAGGGGTCGCGTCTCGGCTTCGCTCGACGCGACGACGAGGGCCCCTCGACAAGCTCGGGGTGACGAGGTGTTGCATAATTATACATTTCGTGTATAATTATGCGGGTCATGGTCACTCTGCCGGCGGCGGCGCGGTTGCGCGGCCGGAACGTTCTCTCCGTTACGGATCTCGGGGCCGACGAGCTCGCGAGCCTGCTTGCCTTGGGGACGACGATCAAGGAGCGCGGCCGGGAGCAGCTGACGCTGCTGAAGGGCAAGACGCTCGTCATGCTCTTCGAGAAGCCGTCGTTGCGGACGCGCGTTTCCTTTGAGACGGGGATGACGCAGCTCGGCGGGCATGCGATCGCGGTCAACGGGAGCGACGTCGGGATCGGGACTCGCGAGTCCCCCGAGGACGCTGCGCGCGTGCTCTCGCGCTATGGCGACGCAATTGTTTACCGGACGCACGCGCACGAGCCGCTGATGCGGTTCGCCCACGCTGCGACCGTGCCGACGATCAATGCGCTCTCCGAAGCGGGGCACCCGTGTCAGGCGTTCGCCGATCTGCTCACGATCCGGGAGCGGTTCGGGACGCTGCAGGGACTGCGCATCGCGTTCGTCGGCGATGCACGCAACAACGTCGCGGTCTCGCTCGCCGAGGCGGCGGCGCTCTCAGGGATGTCGGTCAACTTCGGCGCGCCGCCGACGCATCGGCCGAGCGACGCGTTTCTCGGCAAACTGGTGAAGCTCGGCGCGGAGCACGGCGTGCAGGCACGGGCGTTCACTTCGGCGATTCGCGCGGTGCGCGACGTCGACGTCGTGTATACCGACGTGTGGACGTCGATGGGCGACGAGCAGTTCGTCGAGCGGAATCTCGCCGCGCTGCGCCCCTATCAGGTCAACGCCGAGCTGATGAGCGCAGCGGCGAACCACGCCTTGTTCATGCACTGCATGCCGGCGCACCGCGGCGAAGAGGTGACCGCCGAGGTCCTCGACGGACCCCAGAGCGTCGTCTTCGACCAAGCCGAAAACCGGCTCCACGCGCAGAAAGCGCTTCTGCTCGCCCTCCTCACCGATCTCCGTGGGCTTACCGACTGATGGACACCGTTCAACAACCGAAAACCAAACGCCAGCGCGCGATCCTCTCGCTGATCGCGGCACGCCCGGTCCGCTCGCAGGACGAGCTCGCGGTGCTGCTCGAGCAGCAAGGCTACGCGGTGACGCAAGCGACGGTGTCGCGCGACGTCAAGGAGCTCGGACTGCTGAAGGTGCCGCTCAAAGGCGGCGCCGGCGGCGCGTTCAAGTACGTCGAGCCGACCGTCGGTCCGGCGTTCAGCTCGCGGCTCCATCGCGTTGTGAGCGAGGTCGTGATTCAGGCGCGCTCCAGCATGAACCAGATCGTGCTGCGCACGCATCCGGGAACCGCGATGATGCTCGCCGCCGCGATCGACGGCGCCGATTGGCCGGAGATCCTGGGTACGATCGGCGGCGACGACACCGTGCTCGTCATCTGCGAGAAGCCCGAGACGACGCCGATGATCAAGCAACGCTTCGAAGACATGCGTGGGGAACACTAGTCCGTGAAAATCGTATTGGCCTACAGCGGTGGGCTCGACACT
>DASYFS010000145.1:0-5094 GCA_036498305.1 Candidatus Elarobacter sp.
TCGAACGGCAGAACCGTGCGCGGATCGTCCGCGTCTACGCGAACGCCGCCAACGGCGCGCCGATCGGCCCGGTGACGCAGCAGGTCGACAAGCAGCTCAAGGTGGCGGGATTTGTCCCCGCCGGCGTGACGGCGTCGGCCTCGAGCGACAGCGACGCCGGGCTGTTCGGCGACGCGATCACGAAGCTCGGCCTCGCGCTGCTCACCTCGCTGCTGCTGATCTACATGCTGCTCGTCGTGCTGTACCGCACCTACGTCGCGCCGCTGGTCATCATGTTCAGCGTCCCGGTCGCGCTGGTCGGCGCCTTCGGGATCCTTGCGGTCGCCAACGTGCTGCACGCGCTCTTCCCGGCCGTGCGTCTCTTCCAAGGGCAGTCGCTGAACCTGTTCTCGATGCTCGGGCTCGTCATGCTCGTCGGCCTGGTCGCGAAGAACGGGATCCTGCTCGTCGACTACGCGAACACGCTGCGCAACCGCGGGATGGGGCTGGCGGAGGCGATCCGCGAGTCGGCGACGATCCGCTTCCGGCCGATCGTCATGACCACCGTCGCGATGATCGCGGGCATGATGCCGCTGGCGATCGGGATCACGGAGGGTGCGGAGTTCCGCAAGTCGATGGGAACCGTCATCATCGGCGGGCTCACCAGCTCGCTGTTCCTCACGCTGTTCCTCGTCCCGGTCGTCTACATGTGGATCATGACGCGCGTCGATCGGGCGCGGGCAAAACGGTTCGAGCGGGCGATGCGCCGTCCGCGAGACGAGGGAGACGCGGGAGCGGAGACGCCGCCGTCGCTGGTGGGAACGCACTGACCCGCCGGCGCGCGAGCTCCGCGATCACCGTCGTGCGCACGTCGGCGTCGAACGGCGGATCGCTCGCGCGCAGCATCCAGGCGAGGTAGCCGCTCGGGACCTCGCGCAGCGGGATGTGGCGATAGCGGCCGAACGGGAAGCGCGGATAGCGCACCCGCGAGGCGGCGAGGGCGAGCAGCGCTTCGGTGTCCGGCGGATGGCCGGCCGTCAGATACCGGTTCAGCAGAATCTCGAGGATCGACGCCGTTACCGAGACGTCGCTGAACGCGCGATGCGCTTCGGCGCCGGCGGGAAGCGCGATGCCGAGCGTCTCGCGCAGCGCCTGGTTCGCGTGGCTGCGCAGCTCCGGGAGCAGATGGCGCGCCAGCCGCAGCGTGCACAGGCCGGGACGGCCGGCGAGCATCGGGAGAAAGCCGCGGTCGAAGCCGGCGTTGTGAGCGACAACGATCGCGCCCATGCAGAGCCGGCGCAGCGTCGGCGCGACCTCGGCGAGCGGCGGCGCATCGGCGACGTCGGCGTCGGCGATGCCGTGGACCTCGGTCGCGCGCGGCGGGATCGGCCGGCCGGGATTGACCAGCGTCGAGAAGGCACGAAAGCGGATCCCGCGCCGCACGAGGACGCACGCGACCTCGACGACGCCGTCGTGCTCGCGGCTGAAGCCGGTCGTCTCGACGTCGACGATCGCGTAGGTCGCATCGCGCACGTGCGTCCGCATGCCACGATGATCGGCAGCGGCTGTGCCACCTGGCTGGCCGTGTGGTCTACATCGGACGACGCGTCGGGAGCATGTCGGCGACGGCTATGGGCTCGTCAGGAAACGCGCGGCACGCGATCGACTCGCCGTCGGGGACAGTTCGCGTTGTCCCAAAGCGGCCGTCGGTCGGATCGGCGTACGCTTCGACGACCCGCCGTTGAACATCGACGATCCAATACTCAGCGATGCCGGCGGTCGCGTACGCGGCGGGCTTCCTACCCCGATCGAACCGGATACTCGTATCGCTGACCTCGACGACGAGCAGCACGTCGGCGGCCGTGGGGTGCGCGCCGGAGTAATCCGCGCGGCGAAGCAGCGCGAGATCCGGCTGCGGCTCGGAGTAGAGGTCGAGCTCCAGCGGCAACTGCGAGCGCACCAGGACGCGGTCGCCGAACTGCCGGACGAAGATCATCATCGTCGTCCCCACCGAATGCGCGTGCGGTGGATTCTGCGGCGGCATCTCGATGATGCGGCCGTTCAGCAGCTCGACCCGCTCGGTCGGGCCGAAGATACCCGCGTCGGCCATGCGGTGATATTCGTCGACCGAGATCGGTCGCGTGCGGGGTTCGGCGATCGGCGCAGCCATGTCACTCATCGGAGCATCCCTCGCGAACCTGATCGTTTCGTGGCCGCGGTGTTGCGGCCTGCGGTCAGCCGGTGGAGCGGTGGGCGGCGCGGTGTGACTGTTTGATGCGGTAGGCGTGCGTGTCGGCGATCCGCAGCGCGTTCTCGAACGCCAGGTCTTCGAGCGCGACGAAGCCGATCGACGCCCCGAACCCCAGGATCGGGTTGCGAACGCCGTGCGGCTTGATCGTTCCGATCGCCGCGCTGATCCGGTCGGAGACGGCGCTCGCGTCATGCAGCTCGGTGCGGGGCGCGACGACGACAAATTCGTCCCCGCCGACGCGCGCGATCAGGTCGCCCTCGCGCAGCGACGTGCGCAGCTTCTCGGCGACCTCGAGCAGCACCGCGTCGCCGGCGGCGTGGCCGTAGAGGTCGTTGATCGTCTTGAACTCGTCGAGGTCGATCGCGAAGACCGTCCCGGTTCGCAGCTGATCCGCCCGCGCCAGCAGGCCGCGTCGGTTGAGCAAGCCGGTGAGCTCGTCGTGCATCGCATCGTGCGTCGCCTGGGTCAGCCGCCGCTCCATCGTGCTGCGTTCGGCGATCGCGTAGCGGATGCGCACGATGATCGCGACGGAGAAAATCAGCGCGTCGACGGTCGTGCCGACCTCGTACGCCCAGCGGTCGAGAAATGGCGTCCCTGCGAGCGTCCGGATCGCGCGGTACGCGATGCTCGACGCGAGGCCGATGATCCCGCCGAGGAAGATCCAGCCGGGCGGAAACTCCATCGACCGCACGACGACCGCGACGACGATGACGACGGCGGAGATCAGGACGATGCCCGGGCGCACGACCTCGCTCTCGTTGCGCAGCGCCGGGACGACGGTGCCGATGCCGCCGAGGACCAGGACGACCACGACGGTGCCGATGATCCACCAGAAGAGGTCGCGGCGCTTCGTCCACAATCCCAAATAGACGATCGCGAAGCCGCCGCTGAAGATCGTCGCGACCAGGTCGACGACGAGCAGCATCGCGACCGGCGCGTCGCGCCAGATCGGGAAGAGCCCGTCACGGACGAGCTCGATCGCGATCAGGCTGGCGAGTACGCCGAGATACCACGGGATGCTGGGGTCGCGCGTGATCCAGAACGCCGCGATCTGCAGCAGCATGATCGCGAACAGGACGCCGAGCATGATCCCGGCGGAGCGCGCGCCGGCGACCGCGCCGCCGATCGCCGGATCGAGGGCGAGGACGCGGGCCGGACCGGCCGAGGCGGGCGCGATGCGGACCAGGATCGGCTCGTCGGGCCGCAGGTCGGCAGGCAGCGCGACGGCGGTGACCCCGTGCCCGAGCGGCGACGCGCCGACCGGACTGCCGAGGCCGGCGACGTGCCGGACACCGCGGACGACGACCGTCATCCGTTCGGCGTGAAGCGGGCCGGCTACCACGGCCGGTCCGGGCTGCTCGAGCCGGAGCGTCTGTTCCCGTTCGGCGGGCGCGGCGAGGCCCGGCGTTGCGATAGCGACGACACCGAGCACAAACAGCAGCGCGACCCGGAGGTAGCGCACACCCGGGACCGTCATTCTGGTGGAATATCGGCATCTCGGCACGCCGGGGCCAGCCGGAAAAAGGCTACCAAGAACTTGGTATGTCCGAAAGCCACGGTCCGGGCGTACCGTCATAGACAATGAGCGAGAAGACCGGTCGTGGGGACGACCCGGAGGCGCTCGACCCCGACGAAGGACGGATCGTGTACGTACCGCCGGGCCTCTTGGCCCAGGCGGCGCATGCGATTCGGACCGACTGCTGGTTCGAGGACGCCACCGTCGACGAGATTCGGCGCGAGGCCGCGATCCTGCGCGCGGTCGAGCAGATGGGGATGACGCGCCAGCAGGCCGCCACGCGATTCGCCGACCTCGAGCGCTCGACGGAGCCGGCCGCGCGCGCACGGGCGATCTCCGAGCGGCAGTTCATCCGGTACGTCTTGCGCGCGATCGCGGAGCGGTTCTCGGAGCCGGGCTAACGGGCTACCGCAAACCGGGTATGTCGGCGGGCGGGCCGGCGCTCATACCCTGGTGGCGGAGGTGCCCATGCATCGTATGAAGTCGGCGGCCGCGGTCGCCATCGCCGTTCTCCTCGCTGCGTGCAGCGGGGGAGGCGGCTCGCAGACGCTCCCCCCCGCCGGACCACCTCCCCCAGGTCCGGCGGCGGCGGAGCGCTCGTTGACGATGGTCACGCCGTTCACGGCGATCGACCGTCAGACGGGCGCGGTGCTCCGCGTGTTCCCGCCGCGCGAGGTCGTCGCATCGCTCCGTCGCACCCAAGCGACGAGCAGCACGAACCTCGTCTACGGCGGCGGGCCGGTGCAGACCGCGCCGCATCTCTACGTCGTCTACTGGGGCGCCACGTGGCTGACGACCGGCGATCCGAGCGGCGTGCGCGCGCGCCTCGAGGCCTTTTATCCGGCGATCGGCGGGCATGCGTGGCTCAACAGCGTCACGCAGTACACGCAGAGCGACGGCTCCCACGCCGGCAACGCCGGGAACGTCTTCTCGGGCTCCTACGTCGACTCGTCGAGCTCGCCGCTGCCGGTCGTTACGCAGTCGCAGCTCGCCGCCGAAGCGGCGAAAGCGGCCGCGCACTTCGGCGACACGACCGCGAGCGCGGCGTACGTCGTCGTCACGCCGCACAACGTGACCACGCCGGGCTTCATGGTCCAGTTCTGCGCCTATCACAGCACGACGGCGGCGGCGAACGGCGCCACGATCGCGTGGACCGCGCTGCCGTACATGCCCGACGCGGGCTCGTCGTGCGGCCAGGGTTCCGTGAACACGCCGGGGACGCTCGACGGCGTGACGATCGTCGCCGGGCACGAGCAAGGCGAGATCGAGACCGACCCGCAGCCGAGCACCGGTTGGGTCGACGCGAGCGGCAGCGAGAACGGCGACAAGTGCGCCTGGACCGGGCTCG
>DASYFS010000146.1:0-4837 GCA_036498305.1 Candidatus Elarobacter sp.
GGAGCAGTGGCAGAAGGCGCTCGACTCCGGCGCGTTCGCGCACCTCAAGAAGCCTGCGAGTGAAGACGCGCTCACCCAGGCCTTCGACAACCTGCTCGGCTTCGCCGATGCCGCGTCGCGCAACGTCCTCGTCGTCGAGGACGACGTGACGCAGCTCTCGGCGATGGCGAACCTCATCGAGTCCGGCGAGGTCAGCGTCACCGCGGTCTCGACCGGTCAACAGGCGATCGACGCGCTCGACAAGGCGCGCTTCGACTGCGTGGTCGTCGATCTCGGACTCCCCGACATGGACGGCCTCAGCCTGATCGAACGGATCAAGGCACATCCGGGCCACGGCCGCGTTCCGGTGATCGTCTACACCGGGCGCGAGCTGACCGAACAGGAAGACGCGGCGATCCGCCGCCTCTCCGAGTCGATCATCGTCAAGGACGCGATGTCGCCGGAACGCCTGATCGAGGAGACGACCTACTTCCTCAACCAGGTCGAGGCGCGGCTCCCCGAGGTGAAGCGCCCCGCCGCGCCGTCGAACGGCAACGCGTCGCTCGAAGGCCGCACGATCATCATCACCGACGACGACACCCGCAACATCTTCGCCCTGCGCAGCGCGCTCGAAGAGTTCCGGATGCACGTCCTGACCGCCGAGTCCGGCGCGGAAGCGATCGCGCTCCTGCGCTCGCACCCGGAGGTCGACGTGGTGCTGATGGACATCATGATGCCGGAGATGGACGGATACGAGACGATCCGCCGCGTCCGCGCCCGCGACGAGTGGAAGAACCTTCCGATCATCGCGCTCACCGCGAAGGCGATGAAGGGCGACCGCGAGCAGTGCCTCGCGGCCGGCGCCTCGGAGTACATCTCGAAGCCGGTCGACATCGACCAGCTCGTGGCCCTCATCCGCGTCTGGTTGAACGTCGCGGCGTGATCGCCGAGCCAGCGGTGACGGGTCCGCCCTCGGGCGGCTCGTCACCAAACCCGGCGGTCGCCGAGCTCGAGCTGCACTTGCTGCTCGAGGCGGTGCACCGCGTCTCGGGATACGATTTCCGCCAGTTCGCGCCCGCGACGCTGAAGCGGCGCATCATCGAGCGCGTCCGCGCCGAGGGCGTCTTCACCACGACCGGTCTGCTCGAGCGCGTCCTCCACGACGACGCGGTGATGATCCGCTTCATCGACGCGCTGACCCACAACCACGGCAGCCCCTTCCGCGAGCCGCAGTTCTTCGCCGCGTTCATCGAGCGCGTGCTGCCGCGGCTGCGCACCTTCCCGCACGTCCGCATCTGGGTGATCGGCTCGGGCGACGACGCCTACGCCCTCGCGATGCTGCTGCGCGAAGCCGATTTCTACCACCGCACCCGCATCTACGCGACCGACGCGACCGACGGCGCGATCGAGCGGGCGAAGTCGGGGACGTTCGCGGCCGAACTCGTCGACGAGTACGGTGAGCGCTACCTCGAGGGCGGGGGGCAACGCCGTTTCTCCGACTACTTCGACTTCCACGGCACCACCGCGACGTACAAGAACGTCCTGCGCGAGAACATCGTCTTCGCGCAGCACAACCTCGCCAGCGACGGCTCGTTCAACGAGTTTCATGTCGTCCTCGCGCGCAACGTCTTGACGCACTACAATCGCACGCTCGCGTACCGCGCCCATCAGGTGATCTACGAGAGCCTGATCCGCCTGGGCTATCTCGGCCTCTCCGCCAAAGAAGATCTCCGCTACACGCCGCACCAGCGCGCGTACGAAGAGCTCGACGGGACCGAGCGCCTCTTCCGCCGCCTGCGCTAACGCGCGCGGAGCGGGACGGCCGCGACCGCTGCTCCCGCTCCGAACGCAGCCACGGCGCACCACAGCGCCGCTCCGTAGCCGTGCAGGTCGGCGACGGACGCGAGGACGACCGGGCCTAGCGCTGCGGCGAGCGAGATCGCGACGCCTTGCACCGCGAAGATCGTGCCGTACGCGCGCCGTCCGAAGAGCGCGCCGGCGAGCGCGCCGCGCAACGGCGCCATCGCGCCGTACGCCATCCCGAAAGCGACCACGTAAATCGCGACCCAGCCGAGGTTGCGCTCGGAGGCGAGGATCGCGACCGCGACCGCTTCAAGCGCGATCGTCGCCGCGAGTAGCCTCCCCAGCGGCACGCGATGCGCGAGCCGCCCGAACAGCCAACGCCCGGGGATGTAGGCGAGGCCGAGCAGCGCCGCGATCGAGGCGACGAGCGATGCGGGGTAGCCGCGCGAGATCAGGAACGCGAGGTGGACGACGAGGACTGCCGTCGACGCGAACGCCGCGAGCGCAAGCGCCGCTGTGACGAGCCAGAACGCCGCGGTGCGCAGCGCTTGCCGCGCGGTCACGCCCGCGAGCGGGCCAGCTTCCGGCGCCGTGTCGGCACCGTCGGGATGGAGGCCGCTGTCTTCGGGGTGACGGCGAACGACGAGGGCATGGAGCGGGACGCAGATCGCGAGCTGCACGAGCGCGAGCGCGAGCAGCGCGCCGCGCCAGCCGTCGTGCGCGATCAGCAGCGCCGAGAGCGGATAGAATACCGTCGATGAGAATGCGCCCCAGAACGTCAGCCGCGCGAGCGCGCGCGCGCGATCGCGGTGGAACCAGTTCGCTACGACGGTGAAGCTCACCGGATACCACGTCAATGCCGCGCCGATCCCGGTACCGATCGCCCATTCGGCGACGAACGCCGTCCCCGTCGGCGCCAACGCGAGCGCGCCGAGCGTCGCCGCGTTGACCAGCGATCCGACGGTCAGGATCCAGCGCGCGCCGAACCGATCGAGCGACGGCGCGAGCGCCAGGCCGGCGCCGCCCGCGATCAGGATTCCGAGGCCGTACGCCGCGCCGAGCGTCGCGCGCGTAATGCCGAACTCGGCCCGCACCGGCTCGATCAGCAGCGCGAAGAGATACTGCGTGGTGCCGTACGAGACGATCGTCGTGATCCCGAGCGCGGTGACGATCCGCCAGCCGTAGTATCGGCTCAGATCAGCCCTCGGCGGTAGGCGGTCACCGCGGCCTGCGCGCGATCGGAAGCGGCGAGCTTCGCGAGGATGTCGGCGATGTGGCCTTTGACGGTGCCGAGGCCGACGTTGAGGCGCTGCGCGATCTCGGCGTTGCCGATGCCGTCGGCGACCAGCCGCAGGATCTCGGTCTCGCGCGGCGTCAGCGGCGACGCAGCGGGGCGTGCATGCGTTCCGCCGAGGCGCTGCAGGACGACCGGCGCGATGCGCGGATCGAAATACGCGCCGCCCGCAGCGACGGCGCGAATCGCGTCGATGACGATCGCCGGGTCGGACGACTTCACGCAGTAGGCGTCGGCACCGGCCGCGAGCGCGGCGAGCACCTCGTCGTCGCGCTCCGCCATCGTCAGCACGACGATGCCCGGCGCGTCGGCGTCGGCCTTGAGCTCGCGCGTCAACGCGACGCCGTCCTTTCCCGGCAGGCCGAGGTCGACGACCGCCACGCGCGGATGCGTGCGCCGCACCGCCTCGAGCCCCGCGATCCCGTCGGCAGCCTCGGCGACGACCGCGATCCCCGCGCCCTCGAGCGACGTACGCAGGCCGGCGCGGACCAGGGCGTGATCTTCGACGATCGCGACGCGGATAGGCTCGCTCATGCCGCGACGTTCGGCAGCGTCAGCGTGAACACCGAGCCGCGCGGCGCACGCGGCTCGTAGCGTACGGAACCGCCGGTTTCCTCGGCGATGCGCCGCACGATGTAGAGACCGAGCCCGGTTCCGCCGCCCGTGCGCGAACCCGTTACGAAGCGCTCGAAGAGCCGCGCCCGCAAGCCCTCGTCGAGCCCGAAGCCGTCGTCGACGACTCGCACCCTCGCGGCGCCGCCGGACGTGCCGACCTCCACCGTGACGGTTCCGCCGGCCGGCGTGTGCTCGAGCGCGTTCGCCGTTAGGTTCGTGATCGCGCGCTTGATGTCGCCGCGCGAGCCGCGCGTCTGCGTGGGCGTCGGAGAGACGATCGAAAGGCCGATCCCGCGTGCCTCGGCGGTCGCCTGCAACTCGGAGACGACCTCCGCGGCGACCCGCACCAGGTCGACCGGCTCACGCACCGGTTCGTACTCGCCCGACTCGAAGCGCGCGACCAGCAACAGCGTCTCGGCGAGCCGCATCAGGTCGTCGATTGACACGCGGCTGTCGCGCAGCACGCCGGCGTAGCTTTCGGGCAGCGCGCCGTACGCGCCGTCGGCGGCTTGCGCGAGCGTCAGCGAGAGGGCGCTCAGCGGCGTGCGGAGGTCGTGCGAGATCGCGTAGACGAGGTCGCGGATGACGTCCTGCCGATGACTGAGCGCCTCGTTGCGCTCCGCCAGCTCGCCGAAGAGCCGCGCTTGCGCGAGCGCGCTCACCGCGATCGAGGCGAACGTGCGCGCAGTCGAGACCGCGAGGTCGTCCGGCTCGTCGGCCGGGAGTGCCGCGATGAGGACTCCGAACTCGGTCCCGCGCTCGCCGAGCGGGATCGCGAGCGCGCTGCGCGCGTGCAAGCTGTCGAGGACGAAGCGCCCGAGCGGGTCCGTCGACCGCACGACGGTCACGTCGCCGCTCTCCGCCGCGCGGTGCATCAACGAGACGATCTCGGGCGATGGACGCGCGGCAAGCACCTCGACCTCGTGGCCGGCGCCTCCCGCCCTCAGGGTCTCGCCCCTCCGCGACGGATACCAGGTCACGGTGGCCGCGTCGAGCGCCGCTGCTGCTTCACGCACGATAGCCCGCGTAACGACGTCGTTTGAGAGTGAGGCCCGAATGCGGTCGGCGGCCGCCGAGAGCATCGCCTCGCGCCGGGCCCGCGCCTCCTGCGCGCCGAGCCGGCCGATTCGTTCTGCGCGCTCCTGC
>DASYFS010000147.1:0-1538 GCA_036498305.1 Candidatus Elarobacter sp.
GTAACGGTGCCGGCGGGGAACGACGCGGAGAACAGGTCGAGCGCGTCGCGGTCTTCGCGCAGCTCGCCGACGACGTTTGAGACGATGTGCATCACGTGCGAGTAGCGCTCGATCACCATTAGCTCGTCGACGCGGACGGAGCCGGTGGTGCACACCGCGCCGAGGTCGTTGCGCGCGAGGTCGACGAGCATCACATGCTCGGCGCGTTCCTTCGGATCGGCAAGTAGCTCGTGTGCGACCTGCTGATCCTCGGCATCGTCCTTGCCGCGCGCGCGCGTCCCCGCGAGGGGCCGGATACGCGCCGTGCGGCCGTCGAGCCGAACGAGAAACTCAGGCGACGCGCCGAACACCGCACGGCCGCCGCCCTCGATGAAGAACATGTACGGCGAGGGGTTGCGCGTGCGGATCTGCCGGTAGAAGTCGAACGCGGTGCCGGCGAGCGGGCACGAGAACCGGATCCCGACCTGCAGCTGATAGGCCTCGCCGTCGCGGATGTACTCCTTCGCCTGCGCGACCCGGGCGAGGAACGTCGCCTCGTCCATCGACGCCTCGATCGGACCGTCGGCACGCACCGCGCCGGGGACCGTCGCGCGATGATCGAGCAGCCGCGCAACGTACGCGTCGAGCCGCGCCTCGACGCCGGCGCGCTCGCTCTCGTCGCGCGCAAAACCGATCAGCGTCATGCGATGCGTGAAATGGTCGAAGACCAGCCACGTCCCCGGCACGACGATGAGCGCGTCGGCGAAGCGGACGTCGGCCGGCGGAGCCTCGTCCTGCTTGCGGTGCAGCACCGGTTCGAGCGCGCGCGCCGCGTCGTAGGTGAACGTGCACACCGCGCCGCCCGGGAACGGCAGCGCGCCGGTGTCGAGCGCGTAGCGGCCGACGATCGCGCGGATGCGGTCGAGCATCGCCGGATCGCGGTCGATGACGTGCGACTCGAGGTAGTCCAGCCCGACGAACGAGAAGCGGCTGATCCGCTCCGTCCCTTCGACCGACTCCAGCAAACACGAACGCCCCGGCTGGGCCAGGGCGAGATATGCGGAGATCGGCGTGATGCTGTCCGCGACGAACGATCGCGTAATGGAAACCAGACTGAGCGGGTCGTCCGCCGTCGCCGTGGTGCTCATACGGGGTAGCCCGTAGTGTAGCATACTCCCGGCCGCTCGCAAGGGACGCGAGCGGCCGAGATGTGCGCTACCGGGCTACTTGACCAGCTCCAAAATGGACAGCTCTGCGGCGTCGCCGGGACGCACGCGGCTCTTGATGATCCGCGTGAAGCCGCCGGTGCGGTCCTTGAGCGCCGGCGCGATCTGCTCGCACAGCTTCTTCGCGACGGCTTCCTCGGTCAGGTACGACGCGACGAGACGGCGCGAGTGCAAGTCGCCGCGGCGAGCCTGCGTGATGAGGCGGTCGACGACCTTGGAGATCTCCTTGGCCTTGGTCGACGTGGTCTCGATCTTCTCGTGCTTGAAGAACGACGTCGCGAGGTTGCGGAGCAGCGCCTTGCGGTGGCCGTCGGTGCGCGAGAGACGCTTCTG
>DASYFS010000148.1:0-3939 GCA_036498305.1 Candidatus Elarobacter sp.
TCGTGCCGTCGGAGAGCAGAAAGTTCGCGCCGCAGTCGACCAGCCGGACCGAGGTGCCGTCGGCGAGGGCGGCGATGCGCAGGTTGACGTCGGCGGCGGCGGCGCGTGCCGGCACGTCTTTCGCGCCGCGCGGCCACAGCGCGTCCAGGACGATCGTCGCGTTCGGCAGCGCGGCGCGAATGGCGGCGACGTCCGCGGCGATTCCGTGCGCAACGCTCTCCGGCGAGGCGCTGGCGAGGTTGTTCGTTCCGATCATCAGCACGACGGCGCGTGCCTTCGTCGCGTCGAGCTCGCCGTGCTCGATACGCCACAGCACGAACTGCGTGCGGTCGCCTTCGATCCCGAAGTCGGCGACGGTGCCGAACGGCACGATCTCGTTCTGCCACACCGGCGCGCCGCGGGTCGGGAAGAACGCCGCGAGCGAGTCGCCGATGAAGACGACGTCGTAGGGGCCGCGCTGCGACTGCGCGATGAAGTCGTCGTGTTGCGCGAGCCATGCCGCGTTTCCCCACGGCCGGGCGGCAGCGATCCACGGTGCGAACGCCGGGGGTGACGGCGCCGGCGAGACGACCGCCGGCGGCGCGGGCTGCACTTCAGCGCAGCGCCGCGGTCGCGCGATCGATCGACGCCGCATCCGCGAGGACGGCGGCGCGCAGCGCCGCGTCGTCGCGCGCGGCGTAGGCGGACGTAACGGCGGGGAACGCGATCGCTTGGTAGCCGTTCATCCCGTACGCGACGCGGTCGAGCGTCTGCGCGGCGAAGAGCGCGCGCGTGCCGTCGGGACCGCCGCCGGCGGCGATCGCGTCGTCGCCGGGGCGCACGACGGCGCCGAAGCGTGCGATCGCGGCCTGCAGCGGCGCGAGGTCGAGCGCGCGCCCGTCACGCTGTGCCTGTGCCTGCAGCCGCATCATGCCGGAGCTCAGCACGGGGATGAGCTCGGCGAAGGCGTACGGCACGGCGTCGGCTGCGGCGAGGCGCATCGCGACGATCCCGTAGAGCTGTGCGCTCGTGCGGTGCAGCACGAAGCCGGGGTCGCTGACCGTCCACGCGTAGTGCATCGTGTCGTAGCCCGAATGGTAGACGCCGAACGGTCCCTCGAATCCCATCTCGGCGGTCGGCGTTCCGATCCCGAACAGGAACGAGGCGTGATCGCTGCCGCCGCCGGGATTCGCGATCGTGATCCCGCGCGGCTGCGCGTTCCAGCGATCGTGGAGCGAGGTTCGGTCGCGGGCGGGATCGGCGACCATCCGCGTCGCGGCGACGATCGCCGGCGCGAGCACGCCGGCCGCCGCGGCGCCGAACCGGCGTCCGGTCAGGTTTTCGTCGGCGTTGATGTACGCGACGCAGCCGTCGCTGAGCTCGGTGCGATGACGGCGCGCGAACTCTTCCGAGCCGAGCGTCCCGATCTCTTCGGCGTCCCAGAGCGCGACGACGACGTTGCGCTTGGGGCGCCAGCCGCTCTGCGCGAGGTAGCCGAGGCCGCGCGCGGTCTCGAGCAGCGTCGTGGTGCCGCCGCCGTTGTCGCCGGCGCCGTACGTCCAGGCGTCGCGATGTCCGCCGAGGACGACGCTTTGCCCCGGAGCCGTTCCGCGCAGCGTTCCGATCGTGTTCCAGAGCGTGCGCCGTTCGTGGTTCATCGTGACGACGAGATGGACGCGGGCCGGGCCTTTGCCGACCGGATACGGCGCGTCGAGCGCGCCGCGCCAACCGTCGGGTCCGCTCGCGCCGCGCAGCGGACGCAAGAGGATGCGGGCGTTGTCGGCGCTCACCGGCAGCACCGGAATGCGAATCCCGGGGCCGAGCGCGCCGCGCTGTACCGCCGCGAGCGGGCGCGTCGGATCGTCGGCCGGATCGCTGTAGAAGATCACCCCGGCGGCGCCGGCGTTCTGCGCGTTCTGCGCGAGCAGCCCGCGGAACGCGCGGCCGTAGCGGATCAGGACGACCGCGCCGCGCACGTCGACGCCGGCTTGCCGCAGCGTCGCGAAGTCTTCGGGGAGCCCGTGATGCGCGTAGACGAGCGGCGCGTCGACGTCGCCGTTCGCGGAGCCGGCGTTGAATGGGAGACCGATCGCGGGGTTTTCGGTGTCGGGATCGGCGGGATCGCCGACCTCATGCAGATCGAGTCCCAGCGGTGCGGTGCCGCGCTGTTTGTGGAAGCCGTCGCGCGGTTTATAGAACCGGCCGTCGGCGTTCAGCTCCACGGCGAGGTGACGCGGCGTGTCGACGATTGCTCGCCACGATTCGACCTGCACCGCGAAGCCGTAGGACCGCAGCAGGTCGGCGGTCGCGTTCGTGACGTCGCGGTCCTGTTTCGAACCGGCGTAGTGCGGGCGCCCGGCGACGATGCCGGCGTTGTCGAGGGTTCCTTGCGCGCTCGGCAGATCGAGAAAGCGCAGCTCGTCGAACTTCTCGCGCGCGCTCGAGGCAATGGTGAAGCCGGGCAGCGTGCCGGGCGGCGGGCCGAGCGCCAGGAGAGCGAGCGCTCCGACCAGGGCGAGAAGTCGCATCCCTCTGAGTATCGGCGTTTTTTCGGCCGGGCCGCTAAGGTCCGGGACCATCGATGCCGAAGCGATGGGCATGGTCTCCGGCGTCGCGCTCAATACGTACGTCTTTTTGTTCGCCTTTGCGTCGATGTTCTTGCTGGTCGGAAAACGGCCGCTGCTGGCGCTGTCGACGCGCATCCTGCTGGTCGTCCTGCTCGGGCTCGGCCTCACCTACTTGATCGAGGCGGACGCCTGGTATCGCGGTTACGTCGGCGTCGCGACGCTGACGGCGAACGTGCTGTTCATCGCCTTCGCGGTGATCGATTTCTACGGCTGGCAGAAGAAGCGCGCCGCAGAGCGCGGTTAGCCCAGCGCGCTGAGCACGGCGGCGCTCTCGCGATCGAGGCGCTGCTCGAACACCTTCGGGTGGGTCAAGTAGAACACGCACATCGCCTGGACGAGGAAGCGGTGCCGCGTCGCGTCGGCCAGCGTCTTTACGCGGGCGAGCGTCGTTCGTACCAAACGCGTCAGGCGCACGACGGCGTCGGCCGACGACGGATAGCAGGCGACGAAGTTGAGCTCGCCGTGCTCGCGGTCTTCCGCCTGGTCGATGAAATAGTCGAGCAGGATGTGGATCGCCGAGACGCCGGGGAAGTAGGCGCGCATCGTCGCGTCGACCGTGCCGTCGGCGAGCGCCGGACGTGAGGCGAGCTCGATGAGCGCGAACGCCGGCAGCGACGAGCCGCACGCGGCGGCGAACTCCCACCAGGCGAGATCCGGAAAGCGCGCGCGATTGCGCTCGTACCAGGCGTCGCAGGCGCGCTCGCGCGCGCCGGGCGGGCCGTGCTTGAAGACCTGCAGCTCGGCGTAATAGCTGCCGACCTCGAGCAGCCGCTCGCGCACCGCCGCGTAGTTCGGCAGCGCGCGCAGCCCGGCGCGGGCGGCGTCGACGAGCGAGCGCAGGTAGCCGCCGTCGTCGCCGTGCGGACCGTCGCGGTAGTAGTCCGACGGCGTCCGGCGGTCGTCGAGCGCGTCGAGGAGCGCACCGTGCAGCGTCGCGTACGCGCGTTGGGTGACGTCGGGAAGCCGATCGCAGAGGTTGTCGAGGTAGTCGTAGATCGTCTCGAGTGCCGCGACGATGGTGACGTAGCGGCGCGCCGCGTCGCCGCGCATGAACGTCGCCAGGATCGCGCCGCCTTGGACGTGATACGCTTTCTCGTCGATCGAGGCCAGCGCTTGCGCGCGCAGCGCGGGGTCCGGGATCTGTTCCGCCCGCCGGCGGATCGTCGCCAGCTCGCGGCTCGCGCGCGGGATCACGGTGCGGACGAAGCGCGCCGTCGCGAGCCAGCCGCGCGGGCCGAGCGCGATCAATCGCCGCACGCGCGAGGGACGGCTGAAGACGGTCGACAGCGTGCGGCGCACGTCGCGCAGGAGCGCGACGGGGACCGCGCGCCGC
>DASYFS010000149.1:0-2965 GCA_036498305.1 Candidatus Elarobacter sp.
CGAGCGGAACCGCAAGGCCGAGACCGAGCTGTTGCGCGAGCAGATTCGCAAGCTGCCGCAGGTCGTGGCGTGCCACATCATCACGGGCGATGCGGATTTTTTGCTGGAGATTGTGGCGGCGGATCTGGCGGCGTTCAGCGAGTTCGTACTTGCCGTCGTGAACAAGCTGCCGGCGATCAAGGCGATTCGGAGCAGCATCTCGCTGGAGGCGGTGAAGGCCTCCGCGCCTCTGCCTATCTCGTAGCGGCCGTCAGGCGCACGGCGCTACAGCCGTTCGAAAAGCGTAGCGATCCCCTGGCCCATCCCGATGCACATCGTCGCCAGCCCATAGCGCCCGTTGCGGCGCTTCAGCTCATGCAGCAGCGTGGTAGCGATGCGAGCGCCGCTGCACCCGAGCGGATGGCCCAGCGCAATCGCGCCGCCGTTCACGTTAACGATCGACGGATCGATCTCAAGCGCCTTCACGCACGCGACCGACTGCGCTGCGAACGCTTCGTTGAGCTCGACGAGATCGAGATCATCGACGCGGATCCCCGCCCGCGCCAGCGCCTTCTGCGTCGCGCCGATCGGCCCGATCCCCATCACGCTCGGATCGACGCCGAACGTCGCCGACGTCACCACGCGCGCCATCGGCGTCCAACCGTTCCGCTTCGCCGCCTCCGCGCTGCATACGAGCAGCGCCGCCGCGCCGTCGTTCAGCGGCGACGAGTTGCCGGCGGTGACGGTACCGTCCGACTTGAACGCCGGCTTCAACTTGGCGAGTGCTTCGAGCGTCGTCTCGGGACGGGGCGGCTCGTCCTGCAGCAACTCGATCGGCTTCTTCCCCGCGCCGTCGCGAAACGGCACCAACTCATCGGCGAACCGCCCGCTCTCAACGGCGGCCTTGCACTTCATCTGGCTGTCGTACGCGAACTGATCCTGATCGTCGCGCGTCACGTCGTATTGCGCGGCGACCTTCTCGGCGGTCTCACCGAGCGAGATCGGCGGGTATTGCGCGGCGAGACGCGCGTTGACCATGCGGTTGCCGAGCGTCGAGTCGTGGATGTCGGGTGCGCGGTCGTAGGCGCGCTCCGCTTTGAGGATGACGAACGGCGCGCGCGTCATCGACTCGGCGCCGCCGGCGATCGCGACGTCGATGACGCCGGCGGCGATCGCATGATAGGCGGAGTTGAGGGCCTGCAGGCCGCTGCCGCAGAGACGGTTCACCGTCGTTCCGGGAACGCTGGTCGGCAATCCGGCGAGCAGCACGTCCATGCGCGCGGCGTTGCGGCAGTCCTCACCGGCCTGGTTCGCCGCTCCCCAAAACACGTCGTCGATCAGCTGCGGGTCGACGCCGGTGCGCTCGACGAGCGCGCGGATCGCGTATGCGCCCAAGTCGTCCGGGCGAATCCCGGCGAGCGCGCCGCCGTAGCGGCCCATGGGCGTGCGGAGAGCATCGACGACGACGGCTTCGGGCATGACCGTACGGCGTTCGCGAGAAAGGCGAGAAACCATGGGGGATGTACTGCAGGTCGAATGCTGCATCGTCGGGGGCGGCCCGGCGGGAATGATGCTCGGGTGCCTGCTCGCGCGCGCCGGCGTCGAGGTCGCCGTGTTGGAGAAGCACGGCGATTTTTTGCGCGACTTCCGCGGCGATACGGTCCACCCGTCGACGCTCGACGTGATCGCGGAGATGGGTCTGCTCGACGAGTTTCTGGCGCGCCCGCACCAGGAGTACCGCAGCCTGACGGGCCTGGCGTTCGGCTATGAGGTCACCCTGGCCGAGTTCACCCATCTCAGGACGCGTTGCAAGTTCATCGCGTTGATGCCGCAGTGGGACTTCCTGAACTTGCTCGCCGAGTACGGGAAGCAACGGCGGACGTTTCGGCTGATGATGAACACCGCGGCGACGGATCTCGTGATCGAGGGCGACCGGATCGTCGGCGTACGGGCGACGTCACCGGACGGTCCGGTGGAGATTCGCGCCGACCTCGTCGTCGGCGCTGACGGGCGGCACTCCGTCATTCGCGACCGCGCGGGCCTCGAGGTGCATGACATAGGTTCGGCGATCGACGTGTTGTGGATGCGGCTCACCAAACGTCCTGACGACCCGCAAAGCGTGCTGGGACGCTTCGTCTCCGGACACGTGCTGGTCACGATCGATCGCGGTGATTATTGGCAGTGCGCGTACGTGATCCCGAAGGGCGGGTTCGACACGCTGAAGGCTCAGGGGCTGCAGACGTTGCGCGACGACCTCGTGACGATGGCGCCGCACTTCCGCGATCGCGTTGACGAACTGCAGACCTGGGACGACGTGAAGCTGCTGACGGTGAGGATCGATCACCTCAAGCGGTGGTATCGGCCCGGGCTGCTATGCATCGGGGATGCTGCGCATGCGATGTCGCCGATCGGGGGCGTGGGAATCAATCTGGCGATTCAGGATGCGGTCGCGGCGGCGAACCTGCTGTATGGGCCGCTGAGTCGGCGGGCGGTGACGGAAGGTGATTTGGCTGCGGTGCAGCGTCGGAGGACGTTCCCGATGCGGGCGATCCAGACGATGCAGGTCGTCGTGCAGAGCGTGATTTTCCGGAACGTCGGGAAGCCGGATGTGGCGCCGCGGCGTGGGGGTGCGCCGCTGGCGGTGCGGATATTCCGGGCGTTTCCGTTCTTGCGGCGGTTTCCGGCGTGGTTCATCGGCGTTGGGGTGCGGCCGGAGCACGTGCATGTTCCGGAAGTGGATCGCGCGGGGTAGCGACGCGTCACCGCGCAGCAACTCGTCATCCCGAGCTCGTCGAGGGACCCTCGTCGTCGGGCCGAGCGCAGTCGAGGTCCGACCCCGAATCTCGCCAGTCAGCATGGGGGTCGCGCTTCGACTTCGCTCAGCGCGACGACGAGGGTCCCTCGACAAGCTCGGGATGACGGAGCTACGGTGCCGCGAATTCCGCTTCGAGGGCCGCTTCTTCGGTCTCGGCGTCGGCAACCGCGC
>DASYFS010000150.1:0-14263 GCA_036498305.1 Candidatus Elarobacter sp.
ATCGCCGGTGAGAGCCTCGGCGATCGCATCGCGCGCACGCCCGCCTACGTCGACCGCACGGTGATCCGCAGCGCGCAGCAGCCGCTGTTCGAGCGCGATGCGCTCGTCGCGCTGTTCGGCAACCTCGCGCCGAACGGTGCGATCCTCAAGGCCGCCGCGGCCGACGCGCGTCTGCTCGAACACGAAGGCCGTGCCGTCGTCTTCCGCGATCTCGCCGATCTCGCGGCGCGGATCGACAGCCCGGATCTCGACGTCGAACCCGACGACGTCTTGGTGCTGCAAAACGCCGGTCCGATCGGTGCCGGCATGCCGGAAGCCGGCTACCTCCCGATCCCAAAGAAACTGCTCGCGCGCGGCGTGCGCGACATGCTGCGCATCAGCGACGCGCGGATGAGCGGGACCGCGTACGGCGCCGTCGTGCTGCACATCTCACCCGAAGCGGCGGTCGGCGGGCCGCTGGCTGCGGTTCGCACCGGCGACCGCATCCGCGTCAGCGCGAAGCACAAGTCGTTGGACGTTCTGGTGAGCGAACAGGAGATCGCAACGCGCCTCGCAGGCCATCAGCGCCCTGCGCCGCCGTCGCGCGGCTATCTGAAGCTCTATGCGGAGCACATCCTCGGCCCGGAGCGCGGGTGTGATTTCGATTTCCTCGTGGAGAGCGTAAACCAGGTTTGAGGTAACGATAAGGCGCGCTTAATCGGCGCCGCGCACACTCGGGCCACAAACGCACCTGTCTAGACAAGAAGGTGATCCGTGGCGCGGTTCGTCGTGGTCGGTACGCTGCTTGCGTTCCTCATTTCCGCCGCACCGGCGGCTCCCGCGCGCGCAGCGAATGCCGCGGATTGTCCGAACGGCGGCGTCGTCCGTTTCGGCGTCGAGCCGTTCGAGGCGGCGGCGCGCTTGGTCCCTGCATACAACGCGCTTGCCAAGCTGATCGGCGAGAAGCTCGGCTGCACGATCGAGCTCTCGATCCCGACCAGCTACAACGCGGAGATCGAGGCGATGCGCGCCGGAAAGCTGGAAGCGGGTGAGTTCGGGCCGCTCGGCTACGTGCTCGCGCGGCAGGTCGCACATGCCGACGTGATCGCGACGTACAGCGATGCGAAGGGCGCCCCAAGCACCTACTTCGCTTCGATCGTCACCTCGCCGTCGACCGGGATCAAGTCGCTCAAAGAGATCGCGAACCGGTCGTTCGCGTACTCCGATCCCGCCTCGACTTCAGGCCATCTCTTCCCGGCGTTCGCCCTCAGCAAGGCGGGGATCGATCCCGACAAGGGCGTCAAGCCGTTTTACGCCGGCAGCCACACCGCGTCGTTCGAAGCGTTGCGCAACCACAAGGTCGACGCCGGCGAGCTCAACAGCGCGCTGATCGACGCGGCGACGACGAGCGGCGATTACAAACCGGCGGACTTCGTGACGCTGTGGAAGTCGCAGCCGATCCCGAACGACGCGATCGCGGTGCGCCGCGACCTTCCCGAGGGCTTCAAGAAGCGCTTCGCGAGCGTGCTCATGTCGATCCCGTTCTCGCAGCTGCCGCCCGACGTGGTGAAGGTCTTCCCGGCGAAGGGAACGACGAGCTTCGTTCCGATGCCGGACAGCGCGTACGACGTGATCCGCGACTTGGTCTCGACGTTGCACATCGACCTGAACAAGCTGTCATGACGGCGATGGCGGCCCTCGAGGCGCCGCTCCTTGACGTTCACGATTTGGGGATGCGGTTCCCGAACGGCCACCAAGCACTGCGCGGCGTGAGCCTCGCGCTGCGCGGCGGCGAGTTCGTCGTGATTCTCGGCAGTAACGGGAGCGGCAAGTCGACGCTGCTGCGCTGCATCGCGCGGCTGCTCGACCCGACCGCCGGCAGCATCGAGGTCGCCGGAGAGGATCTCTCACGCCTTTCGGGCACCTCGCTGCGCCGCGCACGCTGCCGCGTGGCGTTCGTCTCGCAGCAGGCGATCCTCGTCCGCCGCCGCAGCGTGCTCGCGAACGTCGCGACCGGGACGCTCGGGCGGCACGAGTCGCTGGCGACGTCGCTCGGCTTTCTCCCCGCCGAGGCGCTTCCGTGCGCCTACGAGCAACTGCGCGTCGTCGGACTGCGAGACCGGGCGATGCAGCGTGCCGGTACCCTCTCCGGCGGCCAGTCGCAGCGGGTCGCGATCGCGCGCGCGCTCGCTCAGCAGCCGCGCGTGCTGCTCGCGGACGAGCCGGTCGCGAGCCTCGATCCCGAGGCGGCGCTCGACGTGCTCGCGCTGCTGCGTTCACTCGCCGGAGGCGGGCTGGGCGTGCTCTGCGTGCTGCACCAGCCCGACCTCGCCGTGCAGTTCGCCGACCGGGTGATCGGGATTCGCCACGGTTCGCTCGCCTTCGATCTTCCGGCGAGCGCGCTCTCGCCGTCGATCGTGGCGGCGCTGTACGCCGGCGAAGCGGCGTGAAGCTGGTCGTCGAACGCGGCGCCCTCGACGAGACGCCGGCCGTACCCACGCCGCGCACCGCGTGGCGCACGATCGCGATCGCCGTCGTCTGCGGCATCATCTTCGTGCAGTCGCTGGTCGTCGTGCAGGCGCGTCCGCAGGAGCTCGTGATCGGCGTCGGGGGGATGATCGATCTGCTCCGCCGCGCGATGCCGCCGAACTTCTCGCTGCTCGGCTCGGCGATCTGGCCGGCGCTCGAGACGCTCGACACCGCGATCTTCGGCACGGTCGTCGGCGCGATCGTCGCGCTGCCGATCGCGATCTTCGGCGCGCGCAACGTCACCCCGTCGCGCTTCCTCTACGCGATCGCGCGTGCTACGATCGGGCTCACGCGCGCCGTCCCCGACCTCATCTGGGCGCTGCTGTTCGTCACGGCCGTCGGCCTGGGCGTCTTCCCGGGCGCGCTCGCGCTGGCGATCCACTCGATCGGGATGCTCGGGCGCCTGTTCTCGGAGGTGATCGAGGACATCGACATGGGCCCGGTGGAGTCGCTCACGCTCACCGGCGCCTCGCGCTTGCAAGTCTTCACCCATGCCGTCGTCCCGGGTGTCGCGCCGTCGCTGCTGGGGATCGCGCTCTACCGGCTCGACGAGAACGTGCGCGCCTCGCTGGTGCTCGGGTTCGTCGGCGCCGGCGGGATCGGGTTTCAGATCCTCTCGGCGATGAACCTGTTCCAGTATCGCGAGGTCTCGCTCTACCTGCTGCTGACGTTCGTGCTCGTCGTCGCGGTCGAACGGCTGTCGGCGGCGTTGCGGCAGGCGCTGCTGTGATGGAAAGCCCCGTCTATCTCCAGGTCGCCGATGCGCTCGAGCGCGAGCTCGCGCGCCGCAAGCCGGGGACGCAGCTCGCCTCCGAGCACGCGCTCGCGCGCCGCTACGCGATCAACCGGCTCACCGTGCGCGCGGCGCTCGGCGAGCTCGAACGCCGCAACGTCGTGCGGCGCGCGCAGGGCCGGCGCGCGTCGGTCGCGGACCGTATCGACTATCGCATCGGGCCGGCCGATCCGCCGAGCTGGACGCGCTCGGTCGTCGCCGGCGGCGGGACGCCGCGCTCGGAGACGGTGACCCTGCGCCGGCGGCGCGCGCCGGCGCCGGTGCGCCGCGTGCTGCGGGTCGGTCCCTCCGAAGCGACGCTGTTTCTCGCGCGGCGACGCTACGCCAATGAGGTCCTCGCTGCGTACGCCGAGACGTGGCTGCCGGCCGATCTCGTCCCCGACCTCGCCGGCGTGCTCGCCGCCGAAGGGTCGCTGTTCGACGCGCTGCAGCGCGTCTATCGGCTGCAGCCGGTGCGCGCCGCGACGCGCGCCGAGTTCGTCGTCGCGCCGGCGCCGGTGGCCCGCATGCTCAACAGCGATGAGCGGCCGTTCGTGTTCGCGCTCAACGGCCAGACGGAGTCGGCGCACCTCGGCCGGGTCGTCGAAGCGACGACGTCGTGGCTGCGCGCCGATTGCTTCCGCGTCGTGTTCGCGTTGGGGCCGCAGTGACGACGTGCCCCGATCGCCGCGCCTGGCTGCGGCTGCTGGCGATCGCACCCTACGCCGAGCTCGCGCGCGCCGTGGCGGCGCTCGGCGCGCTGCCGCCGTTCGAATACGTCCGCGAACCGGAGATCGGCCTCGCGATGGTGCGCGGACGGACCGGTGCCGACGGTCTGCCGTTCAACGTCGGCGAGATGACCGTCACCCGCTGCTCGCTGCGGGTCATGACCGACGACGCCGAGCAGCGCGTCGGGGTCGGGATCGTCGCCGGTCGCGTCCCGCAGCACGCCGAGGCGATCGCGCTGTGCGACGCGCTGCTCCAGTCGGCGCGCTGGCGCGATGCCGTCGACCTCACCGTGCTCGAGCCGTTGCGGCACGCGATCGCGGCCAAGCGCGCGGAGAACGCGCGGCGGCGCGCCGCGACCAAGGCCGAGTTCGTCACCGTCGTTCGTTCGGGGGAGTCATGATCGCGCGCGTCGAGACGATCCACACCGCGCAGCGGACCTTTCGCGCGCTGCTCGACGCGGTCGCCTACCCCGGCCGCGTCACGCCGATCGTCGACCTTCCCGCCGTCCCGGCCGGCTTGTCGCCCGCGCTCGGTGCGTGCGCGCGGACGCTGTTCGATCCCGACGTCGCAGTCTGGGTGGCGGGCGTCGACGGCGGCGCGGCGGCGTGGCTGCGCGATGAAACCGGCGCGCGGATCGTCCGCGAACCGGCGGCGGCGCAGTTCGTGGTGATCACCGATCTGCGCGACGTCGCGCCGCTCGGGCGCTGGAACGCGGGGACCGTGGAGGATCCCGAAACGTCGGCGACGCTGCTCGTGCAAGTCGACGCGCTCTCCGGCGGCCGGGACGTCGTGCTCGCGGGCCCGGGCATCGAGGACGAGATCGTCATCGCGCCGCACGGTCTCGACGCTCAGTTCTGGGATGCCTGGGCCGTGAACGCCGCGCGCTACCCGCTCGGCGTCGACCTGTTCCTGTTCGATCCGCGCGCCGTCGCCGGCGTGCCGCGCACGGTGCGGGCGACACCGCGATGACGTACGTCGCGGTCAAAGGCGGCGAGCGCGCGATCCGCAACGCGGAGACGCTGCTGCACGCGCTGCGGCGCGGCGACGCCGCGACCCCGGAGCTCGAGACGACGCAGATCGAAGGGCAGCTCGCGCTCGCCGTCGACCGCGTCATGGCGGAAGGAAGCTGCTACGACCGGCCGCTGGCGGCCCTGGCGGTAAAGCAGTCGTGGGGCGATCTCGTCGAGGCGGCGTTCCTCGTGCGGGCGTTTCGCACGACGCTCCCGCGCCTCTACGACACCGTGCCGATCGAGACGTCGACGATGGACCTCGCGCGGCGCGTCTCGTCGATCTTCAAGGACGTTCCAGGCGGACAGATCATCGGCCCGAGCTTCGACTACACGCAGCGGCTGCTGGATTTCGCGCTGCTGGCGGGGAACGGGCGCGTCGCCGTCCCGCACGCCGACGCCGCCGTCGAGCCGGTCCCCGGCGTCATCGACCTGCTGCGCGCCGAGGACCTGATCGAAGAAGAAGCGCGCGGCGACGACGCGCCGCGCGATCTCACCCGCGAGCCGATCCGGTTTCCGGTCGACCGCACGACCTGGCTGCAGTCGCTGGCGCGCGCCGACGAAGGCTTTCTGCTCGGCCTCGCCTACTCGACGCAGCGCGGCTACGGCTCCAATCATCCGTTCGCAGGCGAGGTTCGGGTCGGCGAGGTCGAGGTCGCCGTCTTCGACGACGAGCTCGGCTTCGAGGTCGTGATCGGCGAGATCGTGGTGACCGAGGTCCAGATGGTGAACCAATTCATCGGGACCGCGACGGCGCCGCCGCAGTTCACGCGCGGCTATGGCCTCACGCTGGGCTACAACGAGCGCAAGACGATGGCGATGGCGCTCGTCGACCGCGCGCTGCGCGCCGAAGAGTACGGCGAACGGCGGCGCGGGCCGGCGCAGGATCCCGAGTTCGTCCTCTACCACGGCGACAACGTCGAAGCGCAGGGATTCGTGCAGCACCTCAAGCTGCCGCACTACGTGGACTTTCAGGCCGAGCTGCATCTCGTGCGCGGCTTGCGCGCCGAACGCGCGGCGGAGCAGCGATGATCGCGCGCGCGGTGCCGCCTCCGGCTGCCGACGCCGCGCCGCGCGGCGGGTTCTCGTTCGGCTATCTCGACGAGCGCACGAAGCGCTCGATCCGCCGCGGACTGCTGAAGGCGGTCGCGATTCCCGGCCATCAGATCCCGTTCCGCTCGCGCGAGATGCCGATGTCGTACGGCTGGGGTACCGGCGGGATTCAGGTCACCTCGTCGCTGATCGGCCTCGACGACACGCTCAAGGTGATCGATCAAGGCGCCGACGACACGACCAACGCGGTCAACATTCGCCGCTTTTTCGCCAAGACGTGTCCCGGCGTCGCCACGACGACGCGCACCGCCGCCGCGACGATCATCCAGACGCGCCACCGCGTTCCCGAAGCGCCGCTGCGCGAAGGGCAGATCCTCGTCTATCAGGTTCCCGGTCCGGAGCCGCTGCGGCACCTGGAGCCGTCCGAAGAGAAGACGCGCAAGATGCACGCGCTCGAAGAGTACGGCGCGATGTACTTGCGGCTCTACGAGGACATTTCGATCCACGGCCACGTCGCGACCGCCTACAACTATCCGGTGCTCGTCCATGACCGCTACCTGATGAGCCCGAGCCCGATCCCGCGCTTCGACAACCCGAAGCTGCACCGCAATCCCGCGCTGCAGCTCTTCGGCGCCGGACGCGAGAAGCGCATCTACGCGGTTCCGCCGTACACGCGCGTCGAAAGCCTGTGCTTCGACGACTACCCGTTCGAGCGCGAGACGTGGGAGCGCGGTTGCGCGTTCTGCGAGGCACGCGACAGCTACCTCGACGAGGTCGTCGTCGGCGACCACGGCGAGCGGCTGTGGATCTGCTCCGACACCGACTACTGCGCGCAGCGCACGGAGACGGCGTGACGCCGCTGCTGAGCGTCCGCGGTTTGACGAAGCGCTACGGGCGCATCGTCGCGTGCGACGACGTCTCGCTCGACCTCTATCCCGGTCAAGTGCTGGGGCTCGTCGGCGAATCGGGTTCGGGGAAATCGACCTTGCTGCGCGCGCTCGTCGGCGAACTCGAGAGCGACGCCGGGGAGGTCATCTACCGGACCGCCGGCGGCGACGAGCTCACCGTGAACGCGCTCTCGGAAGCGCGGCGCCGCAAGCTGATGCGCACGGAATGGGGCCTGGTGCACCAGAATCCGCGCGACGGGCTGCGAATGCACGTGAGCGCCGGGGCGAACGTCGCGGAGCGGCTGCTCGACGGCGGCGCGCGGCACTACGGGACGATTCGCGAGACGGTGACGGCCTGGCTGCGCGAGGTCGAGATCGACGTGGATCGCGCCGACGATCGGCCGGGGACGTTCTCGGGCGGGATGCAGCAGCGGCTGCAGCTCGCGCGCGTCCTGGTGACGCACCCGCGCCTGGTGCTGATGGACGAGCCGACGGGAGGACTCGATCTCTCGGTTCAGGCCCGCCTGCTCGACCTGATCCGGCGGCTCGCGCGCACGCTCGGCCTGAGCATGATCGTCGTGACCCACGACATCGGCGTCGTGCGGCTGATCGCCGATCACGCGCTGGTGATGCGGCACGGCCGCATCGTCGAGAGCGGCGTCGCCGACCGGGTGCTCGACGATCCGCAGGACCCCTACACGCAGCTCCTCGTCAGCGCGGCGCTCATCCCGTGACGGCGCCGGTATTGCAGGTCGACCGCATCTCGAAGACGTTCACGCTCCACCTGCAGGGCGGGGTCAGCTTGCCGGTGCTGCGCGAACGGTCGCTCGAGCTGCGCGCCGGCGAGTGCGTCGCGCTGGTCGGTGCCTCCGGCAGCGGCAAGTCGACGTTCATGCGCGCGCTCTACGGCAACTACGGCGTCGATCGCGGCGCGATCGTCGTGCAGGACGGCGACGACGTCGTCGACGTGACGGCGTTGACGTCGCAGGAGCTCGCGGCCCTGCGGACCCGCACGATCGGCTACGTCAGCCAGTTTCTGCGCGTGATCCCGCGCGTGCCGGCGCTCGAGATCGCGATGGAGCCGCTGCTCACGCGGGGTACCGAACGCGCCCAAGCGCAGGAGGTCGTGACCGGCTTGTTCCGCCGGCTCGATATCCCCGAACGGATGTGGCAGCTCTCGCCCACGACCTTCTCGGGCGGCGAGAAGCAGCGGATCAACCTCGCGCGCACGCTCGCGGTTCCCTATCCGATCCTGCTGCTCGACGAGCCGACGTCGGCGCTCGACGCCGCCAGCCGCGAACGGGTGATCGCGCTGCTGCTCGAGCGCAAAGCGGCCGGCGCCGCGATGGTCGGCATCTTTCACGACGACGAGGTGCGATCGCGCCTCGCGGACCGCACGATCCCGTTCGGAGACGCTCCCTGAGATGATCGACACCTTCGCCGCGCCATCGACGGCACGCGCGACCTACACCAACGTCCACCTGCAGCTCCCCGACCGCGCCGTGCACGGCTCGATCGTCGTCGAGGACGGCCGCATCACGGAGATCGCCGAGGGCGTCGTGCAGCACGGGATCGACGGCGGCGGTGCGGTCGTGATCCCGGGGCTGATCGAGCTGCACACCGATAACGTCGAGACGGCGATCGCGCCGCGGCCGCGCGTCCGCTGGCCGGTCGGCTCCGCGCTGCTCTTTCACGACCGCGTCGTCACGGCGGCCGGGATCACGACGGTCTGCGACGCGATCTCCATCGGGGAGTCGACCTCCGGTGCCTCGCGGCTGGAGTTCTTGGAGCCGGTCGTCGCCGCGCTCGACGCCGCGATCGCGGCTGGTCGGCTCGCGGCCGACCATCGCCTGCACTTGCGCTGCGAGCTCGGCTATGCCGACCTGCTGGCGGTCATCGAGCGCTTCGCCGGCCACCCGCGGCTCTTGCTGCTCTCGCTGATGGACCACACTCCGGGGCAACGCCAGTTCGCCGACGTCGAGCGTTTCGAGAGCTACTACACGGCGAAGTACGGCGTGCCGCGCGATCGGATCAGCGCGCTGGTCGAGAAGCTCCAGCGCAACCAGAGGGAGATCGTGCCGGCGAACCGGGCCGGCATCGTGGCGCTCGCGCGCGAGCGCGGAATCCCGCTCGCGACGCACGACGACGGAACGCTCGAGCACGTCGCCGAGGCGGTCGCGGACGGTGCCGTGATCGCCGAGTTCCCGACGACGCTCGAGGCCGCGCGCGCGGCGCATGAGGCCGGGATGGCCGTGCTGATGGGCTCGCCGAACCTCGTGCTGGGCGGCTCGCAGTCCGGCAACGTCGGCGCGCGCGAGCTGGTCGACGCCGGGCTCGTCGATGTGTTCTCGTCGGATTACGTTCCGCTCAGCCTCGTGCAGGTGCCGTTCACGCTTGCCGCGCTGACCGGGAAGCCGCTGTTCGAGACGCTGCGCTGCGTGACGTCGGCGCCGGCGGAAGCGATCGGGCTCGGCGACGATCGCGGCAGCATCGCGATCGGGAAGCGCGCGGATCTGGCGTTCGTCGATGCGTCGGAGCCGACGGTGCGCGTCGCGGCCGTGCTGCGGGACGGGGTGCGGGTCGCATGAAGCGCGTGCGCGGAATTGCCGGCGTGCTGCTCATCGCGGCGTTCGCAGTCTCGGCGCCCGCGGCGCAGCCTGCGCGCGCGGCGGACTGTCCCGGCGACGGAACGGTGCGATTGGGGCTGATCCCCGCCGAGGACAACGAGACCCTGATGAGCGTCTACAAGCCGATCTCCGAGGAGCTCGGCCGCCGGCTCGGCTGTCCGGTCGCGCTGTCCATCTCGTCGAGCTATACGGCCTCGATCGAAGCGATGCGGGCGAAGAAGCTCGAGGTCGCGGGGCTCGGACCGCTCAGCTACGTCCTGGCGCGCAAGGTCGCCGGGGCCGAGGCGATCGTCGGGCAAGGGCACGCCGACGGCTCGGCGATCACCTACGAGGCGACGATCATCACGCCGAAATCGACCGGGATCAGCCGGCTGCGCGACGTCGCGGGACACACCTTCGCGTACTCCGATCCCGCTTCGACCTCCGGACATTTGATGCCGGCGTACGCACTGCGCGAAGCGGGAATCGATCCGCAGACCGGCGTGCACGCGTTCTTCGCCGGGAGTCACACCGCGTCGTTCGAGGCGCTACGCAATCACAAGGTCGACGCCGGCGAGATGAACTCCGGCCTGATCCGCGTCGCGACCGCGAGCGGTCAATTCAACGCCGCCGATTACGTGACGCTGTGGCGCTCCGGTCCGCTGCCGCCGTCGCCGATCACCGTGCGCGGCGATCTCCCCGACACGTTGAAGCGCCGTATCCAGTCGGCGTTCATGGCGATCGACCTGCACGCGATCCCCGACCCGAAGCACGTGCTTTCCGGCGTTCGCTACGTCGCCGTCCGCGACGGCGACTACGATCCCATCCGGCGCATGGTCTCGATCCTCCACGTCGATCTGGAGCGCCTCAGTGAGTGAGCTGGCGGTCGCGACCATCACCGATCATTTTCTCGCTGCGGCGTCGCGCGCCGCGGCGCGCGTCGCGGAGGCGATCGCAGGGCGCGCCGACGCGGCGCCGGTTGGGATCGGCGCCGACGGCGCGCCGACCGAAGACGCGGACGACGCCGCCGAGCGGGCCGCGCTCGTCGAGCTGCTGCCGCTCGGGATGCCGATCGTGAGCGAAGAGGCGGGGCTCGTCGGCGCGGAACGCGTCGATCCGGCCGAGCCGTGGATCTCGCTCGACCCGCTCGACGGCAGCCGCAACTTCGTCGCCGGCTATCCCGCCTACGCCGTCTCGATCGGCCTCGTGCAGCACGGCCGCACCCTCGCCGGTGTGATCGTCGACCTCGCGGTCGGAACGCGGTGGGTCGGCGTCGCCGGCGGCGGCGCGACGCGGGACGGGATCCTGATCCGCACCCGCCGCGGCGCGCTCGGCGCGGTTCCGAGCCCGCTTGCCGGCGCGACGGCGATCCCGGTGCTCAAGGGCGTATCGCGCGTGCGGATCAGCGGCAGCACGGCAAGCGACCTCGCGCGCGTCGGTGACGGATCGCTGAGCGTCTTCTACGGTCTCGACCGTCCCGTCGTCCACGTGCACGACCTCGCGGCGGCGATCGTGATCGTCGAAGAAGCCGGCGGCTGCGTCGTCGACCGCACCGGGGGGCGCCCCGTGCTCGTCCCCGATCCGGCCGTGACGCTCGACGTCGTCGCCGCCTGCGATCGCGACTTCGCGCTCGCGTTGTTGCGTCGATGACCCGCTACGCCATTTACTTCGCTCCGCCGCCAGGCTCGCCGCTGCGCGCATTCGGCGAAGCGTGGTTCGCGGGACGCTATCCCGGCGGCGTGAGCGACGAGCGGTTGCGCGAAATCGTCGCCGCGCCGCGCACGTACGGCTTTCACGCGACGCTGAAGCCGCCGTTCGCCCTCGCCGCGGGTGCCACGGTCGACGCGCTGCAGGCGGGGTTCGAGGCCTTCGCGGAACGTCAAGCCGCATTCGCCGTCGAGGGACTGCAGCTCGCCGAGATCGGTGGCTTCCTCGCGTTGACGCTGCGCGATCCGTCCGAGCACTTCGCGCAGCTCGCCGAGGCGGCCGTGCGTGCGTTCGAGCCGTTCCGCGCGCCGTCGTCCGCCGAGGATCTCGCCCGCCGCAGCAACGGCCGGCTCAACGCACGCGAGCGCGAGCTGCTGGAGACCTGGGGCTACCCCTACGTGCTCGATACCTGGCGTTTCCACATGACGTTGACGCAGCGTCTGGACGACGAGGAACGCGCGCTCGTCCATGCGGCGCTCGCGCCGCTGGTCGCGCCGCTCGTCGCGGAGCCGCTGCGCATCGATGCAGTCTCGCTGTTCGCGCAGACGGCCGGCGCGCCGTTCGCCGAGATCGCCCGCGCGCCGTTCGCGGCGCCGGCGACCGTTGCGTCGGGAGCGGCGCGATGAGCGACGTGGTGACGAACGCCCGGATCGTGACACCGGAGGGGATCGTCGATGGTTCGCTCGCGATCGAGGACGGACGAATCGTGGAGATCGCGCCGCGGCAGTACGCGGACGCGCTCGATCTCAACGGTGCGCTGCTCTTCCCGGGCGTGATCGACGTCCATACCGACTACCTCGAGAAGGAGATCAGCCCGCGGCCCGGCGCCGAGGTCCCGCTCGACATGGCGCTGCACGTGATGGATCTGCGCGCGCTCGCGTGCGGTCTCACGACCGTGCTGTCGGCGGCGCGCGTCTCGCCCGACAAGCTCGGCCAAACCGGGAGCTGGCACGGCGACGGCGTTCGCCTGGCGCGTGAGATGCAGCGCCTCGCCCCGCAGATGCGCGCGCGCCATCTGCTGCACATCCGCTGGGATACGCGCTACCTGCCGATCGACGATGACGTCGCCGACCTGCTCGCTATCGGCGGGATCGGGAACGTGGTCTTCAACGACAGCCTCCCCGGCGAGCGGCAGTTCCGCAACCTCGATGAGATCGTCCGAAAGCAGGCGCTTGCGCTCGGCGTCACGATCGCCGACGCACGCGAACGGCTCGAGAAGAAGATTCGCGCCGCGCTGGCGGTCGACAACCGCGCTGCGACGGCGGCCGCGTTCGGCGGACGCTATCCGCTCGGCAGCCACGACGACACGACCGAGGAGCACGTCCTGGAGGCGTACGAGTACGGCTCGCGGCTGTGCGAGATGCCGGTGACGATCGAGGCGGCGCGCAAGGCGAAAGCGCTGGGGATGCTGGTCTGTATGGGCGCGCCGAACTACGTCCGCGGCGGCTCGCACTGCGGCAACCTCGCCGCCGCCGAGGCGCTCGGCGAAGGGCTCGTGGACATGCTCTGCAGCGACTATCACTTCCCCTCGCTGCTCGCGAGCGCCGTGTTGATGCTCGCCGACGGCGTCGCGCCGCAGCAGATCGCCGCGCTGCTCGCGCTCAACCCCGCGCGTCACCTGCGGCTCGACGACGAGCTGGGGAGCATCGAGGTCGGAAAGACGGCCGACCTGGTCGCGTTCCATCCGCGGGAGCGCTACGCCGACGTCGTCCGCACCTGGGTCGGCGGAACGCTGCGCTTCGCCGTCGACGACGCTTCCGCCGTGCCGGCGACCCGATGAACGACGGCGCGCCGCGCGTCGATCCGACCGCGACGATCCGCGACGCAACGCTCGGCAGGTGGACCGCGGTCGGCGCGCGCAGCTCGATCGCCGAGTCGACGCTCGGCGACTACTCGTACGTCGTCAGCGACGTCCAGGTGATCTACACGACGATCGGAAAATTCTGCTCGATCGCCGCCGCCAGCCGCCTCAACCCCGGGAATCATCCGCTCGAGCGGCCGGCGCTCCACCACTTCACCTATCGCAGCGCGTCGTACGCGATGGGCGAGGACGACGCCGCGTTCTTCAACTGGCGCCGCGCCGATCGCGTCGTGCTCGGCAACGACGTCTGGATCGGCCACGGCGCGATCGTGCTCCCCGGCGTCACGATCGGTACGGGCGCCGTCCTCGGCGCCGGCGCCGTCGCGACCAAGGACGTCCCGCCGTTCGCGATCGCCGTCGGCGTCCCGGCGACGGTCGTGCGCTATCGTTTCCCGGCGGACCTCGTCGAGGCGCTGTTACAGCTCGCGTGGTGGGATTGGCCCCACGAGCGCCTCGCCGAAGCGCTGCCCGACTTTCGGGCGCTCACGACCGAAGCGTTCGTGGAGAAGTACGCCGCTTACGCCGGCTCGTCGACGAAGCCGTAGAGCGTCGCCAGCGCGCTGTGGTCGCGCTCGCCGCGGCCGGCCGCGATGAGCTTGTCGAACTGGCCGCGCACGAGCTCCGCTGCGGCGAGCTGCAGTCCGCGCTCGTCGCCGGCCTCGACGGCGATGTTCATGTCCTTGCGATGCAGCTTCGACTTGAAGCCCGGGTTGAAGGTCTGATCGATCATGCGTTGGCCGTGCACTTCGAGGATGCGGCTGGCGGCGAATCCGCCGAGCAGCGCGGCGCGGACCTTGGCCGGATCAACGCCCGAGGCTTTGGCAAGCCCGAGCGCTTCGGCGACCGCTTCGATCGTGACGCCGACGACGATCTGGTTGCAGGCCTTCGTCACTTGACCCGCGCCGGTGGGGCCGACGTGCACGATGTTCTTCCCGAGCACGGCGAAGATCGGCTGCGCGCGCTCGACCGCCTTTTCCGAGCCCCCGATCATGATCGAGAGCGCGCCGTCGATCGCGCCCTTCTCGCCGCCGCTCACCGGCGCGTCGAGGACGTCGACGCCCTTCGCTTCCAGCTTCTCGGCGACGCCCCGCGCCGTCGCGGGCGCGATCGTGCTCATGTCGATGAACAGCGCG
>DASYFS010000151.1:0-8096 GCA_036498305.1 Candidatus Elarobacter sp.
ACACGGTATTCTTCTACAAGATGCCGGCGGCGTATCTCGATCTCGCGCTGCGCATCGAATCCGACCGCATGGTCAACGCGACGATCCGTCCCGCCGATTGGGCGACGGAGCGCGGCGCGATCGAACAAGAGATCCGCGCGCAGGAAAGCTCGCCGATCTACCGCGTTTCGTCGAAGCTGAAGGCGGCGTTCTTCGCGGGGACGCCGATCGCGACGGCGTCGGGCGGGACGGTGCCCAGCTTCGAGAGGATGACGGCCGCTGACATCGCGGCGTTCTACCATGCCTGGTACCATCCCGGGAACGCGACGCTCATTGTCGCCGGCGATTTCGATCCCGAGCGCGCGCTCGCGCTGATCCGCGAGCGCTTCGAGCCGATCCCGACCGTCGCGGTCCCGGCTCACGCGCCGATCGACGCGGCTCCGCTGACCAGCGCGACGATCGACGACACGATCGACTTTCCGTTCGGCTTCGGCGTTCTCGGCTACCGCGTGCCCGGGACCGACGCCGCCGACTACGCCGCCTCGCAGGTGTTGGCCGGCGTCTTTCGCAGCGGCCGCGGCGGCCTCGGCGATCTGAGCGCGAGCGGGAAAGAGCTCGCGATCGTCAACGTCGTGAACGCGTTCCCCGAGATCGGGGCCGACTTTCTGCTCGCGATTCCGGGCGCGGGCGGGACGCCGCAGAGCGCGCAGTCGGATCTCGCGGCGGTGCTCGACGACTACCGCACGAGCGGCGTTCCGGGCGAGCTCGTCGAGGCCGCGAAGACGCGGCTGCTCAGCGAGCGAGCATATCGCGAAGCATCGATCTCGGGGCTCGGCTTCGCATGGGCCGACGCGCTCGCGCTGCGCCGCCCCTCGCCGGACGTCACGCTCGAAGCGCTCGGCGCCGTGAGCGTCGACGACGTCAACCGCGTGCTGCGGACCTATTTCGTCCCCGAGCATCGTATCGCGTTCGCGATCGCGGCGAAGCCGTCGGGAACTGCGGCCAAGACCGATCCGAACGCCGGCGTCGAGCACGTCGGGTACACGCCGACGGTCCATCAGCCGCTCCCCGCGTGGGCCCAGGAAGCGCTCAAGGCGCCGTTGCGCGCGCCGGCCGACGAGTCGAAGACCGTGAACGCGTCGCTCCCCAACGGTCTGCAATACGCGGTGCGGCGCGAGTCGACGTCGCCGACCGTGATCGTGCGCGGCCTGATTCGCACCAGCCCCATGCTCTACGAACCCAAGGGCAAGGACGGCGCGGAGCTCATCCTCGGCGCGCTGATGCCGTGGGGGACCGCGACGTACGACCGCAAGGCGTACGAAGCGCAGTTCGATGCGATCGCCGCCGACGCGCAGCTCGGCAGCAGCTTCAGCGTGAAGGTCCAGGCGAAAGACTTCGAGCGCGGCGTGCAGCTCCTCGCCGACGGTCTGCTCCGCCCCGCGCTCGCCGCCGAGGGCTTCGCGGTCGTGAAGCGCGCGATGCAGCAGGAGGTTGCCGCGTCCAACAAGCTGCCGGCGGCGAAGGCCGCGCTCGCGCAGCGCCTGGCGATGTACGCACCCGGCGATCCCCACCGCCGGCACGCGACCGAGACCACCGTCGGCGCGGTGACGCTCGACGACGTGAAGTCGTACCATCGCTTCGCGTTCCGCCCCGACGAAACGACGCTCGTCGTGGTCGGCGACGTGACGCCGGATCGCGTGCGCGCGGCGCTGCGCGGTGCGTTCGGCGACTGGAAGGCAGTCGGAAAGCCGCCGTCGTTCCGCTACAAGCGCCCGAACGCGAAGGCCGACCCCGCCAAGACCGTCACCGTGAAGTCGTCGACCAGCGTGCAGTCGGAGGTCACGCTGACGCAGCTGTTCCACATGTCGCGCGCCGACGCCGACTACGTGCCGCTGCTGCTGGCCAACACGATGCTCTCCGGCGAAGGAACCGGCTCGCTGCTCTTCGAGGAGCTGCGGACGCGGCTCGGTTACGTCTACAACGCCGACTCCAACTTCCACGTCGATCCGAACGGTGCCGAGTTCAGCGTCTCGTTCGCGACCGACCCGAAGAACGTCAAGCGCGCGAACGCCGCGATCGTCGCGATCATCCGCCGCCTGCAGACGCATCCGCTCGCCGCGGTCGAGCTGCAGCGCGCCAAAGCGCTGCTGCTGGCACAGCGCGTCCTGCCGCTCGACTCCTACGGCGGGCTCGCGGACGACCTCCTCAGCGGCGTGGCCGAAGGGTACGCCGCGGGCGGCAGCGAGCGCTGGTTCTGGACGGCGCTGCTGCGCACGACGCCCGACCAAGTGGAACACGCGCTGCGCCGCGTCGATCCCGAGCGCTTCACGCGGGTGATCGTCGAGCCCGATCGCTGACGTGGGCCCGGCGCCGATACACTAGAATACGCCGCTACCTTCTTCGCGCCGCGCGCAGGTGGCATCATGGTGCGTATGCTGCGCGAAGAACGAGGAAGCCGCCGAACGGCGGCCGGGTCGCCGCTGCCGCGCACGATGCGCGCCGCGGTGATCGACGGGCCCGGACCGCCCGAAGCGTTCCGGATCGTCGAGGTCGACGTTCCGCAACTGCGGCGCGGCGACATCCTGATCGCGCTCGATTTTGCGAGCGTCGGAATATGGGACGCGAAGGAGCGCGCGGGCGAGTGGCGCTCCATCGACGGCCCCACGGTTCTCGGCGCCGACGGCGCCGGCACCGTCGCCGCAGTCGGCGAGGGTGTCGAGACGCTGCGCGTCGGCGAGCGCGTCTACGCGTACAGCTACGACAATCCGGGCGGCGGCTTCTACGCCGAATACGTGCGCGTTCGCGCCGAAGCCGCCGCGCCGGTCCCCCCGCAGTTCAGCCAAGAGATCGCCGGCGCGATCCCGTGCGTCGCGCTCACCGCGCTGGCCGGAATCGAAGCGCTCCGGATCAAGGCCGAGCAGGTGCTGCTCGTCTTCGGCGCGAGCGGGGGCGTCGGTTCGCTCGCGGTGTGGCTGGCAAGCGGGATGAAGGCGACGGTCGTCGGCGTTGCGCGTCCTGACACCTACGAATACGTCCATCGGCTCGGCGCGCCGCACGTGCTGCCGCCGCATCCCGCGCACTTCGAGTCCGCGATCGCCCGGGCGTCGCTCGCCGGCTGGGACGCCGCGTTCGTCACCGCCAACGGCGACTCGCTGCCGGCGTTTCTCGCTCACCTCAAGCGCGACGCACCGCTCGCGTATCCCGACGGCGTCGAGCCGGAGCCCGTCGCGCTGCGCCATCCCGTGATCGCTGTCAGCGGCGAGGCGTCGCCGCGTTCGTACGCCCATCTTGCCGCGCTGATCGGCGACCGCATCCTGCCGCTCGAGCTCACCGTGTTCCCCCTCTCGCGCGTCGCCGAGGCGCATCGCCGCGTCGAGCGCGGACACGTCGTCGGCAAAGTCGTCCTTCGCATCCCGGAACGCTAGGAGAGACCACATCGTGTTGAGCCCCACCGCCTCCGTCCCCGAAGCCGTCGTCGCACAAGCCGCTGCGACGCTCGCCGCCGGCGCGCTCCGCGCCGGCGAACAGATCGATCAGCGCGACGCCGACAAGTTGGGCGACTACGCCCTCGACGTGTTCTGGCACATCTACGCGGCGATGCGCGTCGGCGTCGAGACGCCGGTCCTCGAAGAGACGCCGCGATGATCGCGTCGCCGGTCTCGGTCGTCGACCAGTTCGTCCACGCGCTCGGCCAGCGCGATTTCAACGCGCTCGAGAGCGCGTTCGCTCCCGAGGTCGGCTTTCGCGCGCTGGTCCCGCCGGGTTTACGTGAAGCGCGGACGCGATCCGAGGCGCGCCAGCACTATCAGCGCTGGTTCGCGGATCTCCAGCAGTTCGAGATGGTCGGCCACACGATCACGCCGGTTGCGAACCGGACGCACATCGCCTACCGCCTGCGGTTCTTGGACGAAGGGATACCGAAGGTGTGCGAGCAGCGGATCTTCGTCACGACCGGTCAGAACGGGATCGAAAAGTTCGATCTCGTCTGTTCCGGGTTTTTGCCGCGCGGCGACTGAACGCCGCGCGGCCATCCCCTACACCCGCGACAACAGCTCCTCGATCGCCGCGGCGAAGTTGTCGAGCGTCGGCTCCGCGTCGAACCGCACGTTGTTGAGATAGAACGTCGGCGTCCCCTGGACGCCGCTTTCAATTCCGCTCTCCTTGTCGCCCTCGATCACGGGGAGATAGGTTCCGTCGCGGAGCGCCGCGACGAGTCCCTCGGGATCGAGCTCGAGCTGCTCCGCGTACGCGAGCAGGTTCGGGATCGCAAGCGCGCGCTGGTTCTCGAAGAGCGTGTCGTGCATCTCCCAGAACCGCCGGTAGTCGCCGGCGTATTCCGAGGCCGTCGCCGCGCCGTATGCGTGCGGGTGTTGCGGTAGCGGGAATTGACGGAACGCGAAGCACATCATCCGGCCATACTGCCGTTCGACTTCCTTCACGATCGGGTAGGCGAGCCCGCAATACGGACATTCGAAGTCGCCGTACTCCACGAGCTGAATAGGCGCGTCGAGGCGCCCCTTGCGGTGATCTTCGTCGTTGATGGGCACGACGAGCCGCGCATCATCATTCATGCCGGTTACATCCTCCGCGAATCGCTTACCCGCGCGCGCTCCGAGGAACGAAGCCGGGCCGTCGCTTGACCGCCCGGCGAGGCCCCTAAAGTACGGGGTTATGCGCGATACGAACGCGGGCAAACACGAACGCTATGAATCGTTCCACCGCGCTCGAAATCGTCCGCCCGCTCGCCCTCGGTATCGGCATGTTCGGTGCCGCAGGTGCAATCGGCTCGGCACAGGCGACCGCACCCTGCGGTCCGGTCGCATACAACTCCTTCGATCCCGCCGACGCGTCCATCAACGCGTGGCAGACCGCATGGGATACGGGCAATTACGACCGCAACCACATGCTCCTGGGGACCGTCGGCTCGTTCGCGCCGTATCGCCTCACGCTGCTCAACCCCGCGGGCGATAGCATGACGATCGACCTCAAAAACGGTACCGTCATCCGCCCGACCGGCCTGACGCCGGCCGCCGGCCAGAAAGTCGCCGTGTTCGGCTACTGGAGCAACGGCACGTTCATCGCCAACCGCGTCGTCCTCCACGGGTAAGCCGTAGCCTCCACGCGGCAAACCCCGACAAAGCGCGCTCGGCTCATCGCCGGGCGCGTTTTGCTGTGTTTTACGGCTTGGAGCCGCAGCTGAACGTCTGGACCGGATTCGCTGCGCCGGCACCGGGCGGGAACGGCGGACGACCGATCCAGGCGTAGGTGACGGTCGAGTACGCCGGTCGCCCGTCGGGACAACGCTGCACGCCGCTCGCGATAATTACGATCCGGGCTTTGTGGAACTTGCCGGCCGCGCAGTACGGAGTGCAGTCATTTACTTCTCCGACGCCGGTCGCTGCGGCGAACGATTCGCCCCACCCGGTCCATTTCAGACTCTGCGCCGAGAAGTTGCCGTCCGCGCAGGCGAAGATCACCTGCGCCGGCTTGACTAGAGGTTTCCCGAGACAATCCGGGAGCGCGAGTTGCGGCGCCGCCTGCGTCGGGGCCGACTGCATGGTGCACGTCAGAGCGACAGCGGCGAACAGCAAGGGGAACAATCTCCGAAGGGTCATGGCCGGTTATGCTGCGCGGGACCGCTCCATCCCGCCCCGGTAGATCAGGGCTTCGGCGACGTGCGCGCGTGACACCGTGGGCTCTGCGGCGAGATCTGCGATGGTGCGCGCGACCCGCGCGATGCGGTCGAAGGCGCGCGCGCTGAGCGATCCGCGGGTCACCGCACCTTCGAGCAATGCCAGTGCGTCCGGCTCGAGCGTGCACAGCCGCCGGACGAGCGCTGCGGGGACCGCGGCGTTGGTCGCGACGGCGACCTCCGAGAGCCGTTCGATCTGGCGCCGCCGTGCCGCTTCGACGCGCTCGCGAATCGCCGCCGACGACTCGACGGCGTCGCGCTGCTGCACCAGTTCCTCGAAGCTGACGCGCGAGACCGTGACGTGCAAGTCGATGCGATCGAGCAGCGGTCCGGAGAGCTTGGCGAGATACTTCTGCACCGTTGTGTCGTCGCAGCGGCAATCGGAGCCGCGCACGCCGCGGTAGCCGCACGGGCACGGGTTCATCGACGCGACCAGCGTGAAGCGGGCCGGAAACGTGTGCGTGCCGCCGATGCGGGAGATCGTGACCGTTCCCTCTTCGAGCGGCTGGCGGAGCACTTCGAGCGTCGAGCGCGGGAACTCACCGAGCTCATCGAGATACAGTACTCCGTGCTGCGCGAGTGAGATCTCTCCCGGTCGCGGCACCGGTCCGCCGCCGACGAGCGACGTGCGGCTCGCGGTATGATGCGGCGCGCGAAACGGCCGCGTGGAAACAACGCGCGGGCGCGGCCCGAGCAGACCGGCGATGCTGTAGACCTTGGTGACGTCGAGGGCTTCGGCGGTCGTCATCGCCGGGAGGATCGACGGGACGCGTCGCGCGAGCATCGTCTTCCCGCAGCCCGGCGGGCCGACAAGGACGACGTTGTGGCCGCCGGCCGCGGCGATCTCGAGCGCGCGCTTCGCCAGCACTTGACCGCGCACGTCGGCGAAGTCGCCGGCGAGCGCGCGGTCCTCCGGACCCAGCGCCGTTGCGCCGCGGCGCAGAAACGGCGCGCCGTGACCGAGCAGTACGGCGACCGCGTCGGCGAGCGTCGGAACGGCGTAGACGTCGATGCCGTCGACGAGCGCCGCCTCATCGCGGTTCGCTTCCGCGACGACGATCGCGGCGAAGCCGGCACGTTTGGCGGCGATCGTCATCGCCAGCACGCCGGGAATCGCGCGCACCGTTCCGTCGAGCGCGAGTTCGCCGCAGACGACATGCTCGCGCAGCGCCTTGCCGTCGATCTGCTCGTCCGTGACCAGCAGCGCCAGCGCGATCGCCAGATCGAAACCGACGCCGCTCTTGCGCAGATCGGCCGGCGCGAGGTTCACCAGCAAGCGCCCGGGCGGGAACGCGAATCCCGAGTTGACGAGCGCCGCACGCACGCGGTCGCGCGACTCGTTCAGCGCGCGATCGGGAAGCCCGACGATCGCGAAGCTCGGCAGGCCCGAGCCTGAGTCGCTTTGTACCTGAACAACGTAAGCGTCGACTCCCGAGATCGCGGCCGAGTAGGCGAGAGCGAGCATCGCACGCCCTTCACGACGCGCGAGAAGCCGCCTAGAGGAAGGGTTCTGTGGTTCACTGAGCGCTTCGCGAGCACGGCCGAGCGCGCACTTTGGCGCCGTGAGGACTACGGACTTCTTGGAATGCTGTGCCTTCGTGACTCCCCGTTTGGAGGGAGGAGTACGGTCGCCCTGTAGGGCATGCCGAGAGCGTAAGCAGCCGCATACTGTGGGGTGTCCGATGCGAAGACTCGCGCTTATTGGTGTTGTCGTGGCGTTACTTGCCGTTCCGACCGTGGTGCAGACGCAGACTGCGATATTTCAGTTCGCAGATGCGCGGCCCGACCATGCGTGGTTTCAATTTACCGATCCAGTGAATCAACCCCGACTTGTCGGAGCCTTCTTTGATGGTACTTCGTTCGAGTTGAACCCCACGGTAAATATCGCGACCGTTGCCGGTGCGGATAGCGATGTAAGTGCGGTCTTTCGCGGGAATGGTTCGGGGCTGAAGGCGGAAATCGGGAAGGTTCTAAATCTTGCTCTTGGGGGAACGGGGCAATCGGTCCGTGTAGAATGCTTGTCCGGCATTTCTATTGACCAACTGCGAGACGGCTATCGTGAATTGCCGCTTCGGGATGGTGCACAAGTTGTCGTAAATACCTTCAGCGTCGATACCGTAACGGTCCATTCCGCCGATCAGAATGGACACGACATCAACGCGTCACTAAATGTTGACGCGCTAGCAAGCGCTGTGTGAAGCCTTATCAGTCGCAATCCGTTCCCCGTTCAGAACGGCCCCAATTCTATCGCGACGCCGAGCGTTTCGTTGGCAACATCACCACCATTAACGTGTCCCACCGAAGCGGCCGCGTCGTCGGCTCAAGTCCCAAGCAAACCTGCTTCTGAAACGGCGCCCGTCCAGCCGGCATCTAAAAACGGGAAGGTGACAGCGCAATCGACGTCTGCGCCGGAAAACGGCTCTTC
>DASYFS010000152.1:0-8895 GCA_036498305.1 Candidatus Elarobacter sp.
GGACGCGTGAGATCGGGGCTGATCGTCCGCCAGTCCTTCCCGTAGTCGGTCGTCTCGAAGACGACGCTGCCGGCGAGAAAGAGCGCGTGCGGATCGGCCGGCGAGAACGCCAGCGGCGCGGTGCGGCGGAAGCGGATCGGGTTGTTGCGCCAGCCAACGACGGGACCGATCTCGCGCGCTTGGCCGGTGGTCTCGTCCCAGCGCGTCACCTTGCCGCCGTAGACGATCCCCGGATGCAGCGGATCGGGAGCGGAATAGCCGTACTCCTCGGTGCCGGCCGGATGCCAATCGCGCACCGTCACCGCGCCGTCGTTTCCGCGCGTCGCGACGCCCGCGCTCCCGCTCTCCTGTTGTCCGCCGTAGACGCGGTACGGGAAGCGGTCATCGGCGGTGACGTGATACATCTGCGCCGTCGGCTGGTTGTACCACGAGCTCCAGGTCGCGCCGCCGTTGACGCTCAGCGTCGCGCCTTGATCGCTGCCGAGCAGGATCGTGCGCGAATCGTTCGGCGCGATCCAGACCGTGTGGTAGTCGTCGCCGCCCGGCGCGCCTTTCACCGCGACGAAGTGCTTCCCGCCGTCGATGGAGCGATACGTCGAGGTGTTCGCGGCCCACACGATGTTCGGATCGTGCGGATCGACCGCGACGTCGGCGAAGTCGCCGCCGCGACCGACGATGCGTTCTTCGGCGTTGGTCTGCGTCCAGGTCGCGCCGGCGTCGTCGGAACGGTAGATTCCGGCTTTGGTGGGCGAGTCGGCGGTCGCGTAGATCGTGTTCGGGTTGCTGCGCGAGATCGCGATCCCGATGCGTCCGATCCCCGCTGCGATCGTCGGCAGACCGCCTTCGAGTCGATTCCACGTCGAGCCGCCGTCGGTCGATTTGTAGAGGCCGCTGCCCGCATCGGGGCGCTCGAACGAACCGCCGATCTCCCACGGCGCCTGCCGCGCGGCCCAGAGCGCCGCATAGACCGTCTGCGGATGGTGCGGGTCGAGCGCGACGTCGATCGCGCCGGTGTCGGGGCCCTTCGCGAGGACCTGCTGGAACGTTGCGCCGCCGTCGGTCGAGCGATAGATCCCGCGCTCGGCGTTGGGTCCGTACGGATGACCGAGCACGGCGACGAACAGGCGATTCGGATCGTTCGGATCAACCGCGATCTTCGCGATCTGCTGCCCGTCGCGTAAGCCGAGATGCGTCCAGTGCGTGCCGCCGTCGGTCGATTTGTAGACGCCGTCGCCGACCGAGAGATCGGGACGCTGCAACCCCTCGCCGCTCCCAGCGTAGATCGTCTGCGGTGCCGACCATGCGACGGCGAGCGCGCCGACCGAGGCGGTCGGCTGATCGTCGAAGATCGGTTTCCAGGTGCGGCCCGCGTCGTCGGTCTTGAAGATCCCGCCGTTCACCGCGGCGATGTAGTACACGTTCGGATTGTCGGGCGTGCCGGTAACAGCGACGGTGCGGCCGCCGCGCGCGGGTCCGATCGCGCGCCAGTGCAGCAGCGGCGCGAACGTCGTCGCCGCCGCCAGCGTCAGCAGGGCGAGCACGTTACGGCAAGCTCTTCAGATAGCGTGCGATCGCGAGCGCGTCGTCGTGATGGAGGCGGTATTGCGGCATCGGCGGCCGGGCGTACGTTCCGTTCGGCAATTTTCCCGTCTCGAAGAAGGTGACGGCATCCGCCGTCTTGAGCTGCGGCAGCCCGGCGATGCGCGGCGCGAAGCGCGCCGCCGGCAGACCCGGTGCCAGAAAGTCCAAGCGCGAGCCGTGCAGGGACGAGCCGTGGCACGTAATGCACATTCCGACCTGCTGCACGAGGTAGCGGCCGCGTTCGGCTTGCGCGTCACCGGCCGCGTCCCGGTCCGGCTGCGCGCTTGCCGAGGCCGAGAGCGCAAGGCCGAGGACGGCGCCGGCGAGAGCGACGAGCCGCGCCGTCATGCCTCGGGAAGCGCCAGGGTGACGGGTTCGCTGCCGTCGGCGAAGTGCAGCACGATCTCGCCGCCCGGCGCGCGCATCACCGAGACGGGGACGGCGCCCGGCGCGTGGCCGTTCGCCGGCGCGGCTTTCTTACGGCGGTTCGCGAGGCGCGTGCGGAGCTGCGCGAGCGCGACGTAGACGACGGGGACGACGAACAGGTTGAGGACGGTGGAGAGGATCATCCCGCCGCAGACCGCCGTGCCGAGCGAGATGCGGCTCGCCGCGCCGGCGCCGCTCGCGAGGACGAGCGGGACGGTCGCGAGGATGAACGCGAGCGACGTCATCAAGATCGGGCGCAGCCGCGTCTGCGCGGCTTCCGCGACGGCGTGCGCCGGCGACAGCCCCGCGCGCTGCCGCTGGTTCGCGAACTCCACGATCAGAATCGCGTTCTTGCTGGCGAGTGCGATCAGCATCAGGTAGCCGACCTGCGCGTAGAGATCGCTCGGGAGCGCGCGCAGCATCAGCGCCATGATCGCGCCCAGGATCGCGAGCGGAACGGAGACGAGGATGATCGCCGGATCCCAATAGTTCTCGTAGTTCGCCGAGAGCACGAGGAACACGCACAGCAGCCCGAGGCCGAAGATGATCAGCGCCTGGCTCCCGAACTCGATCTGCTCGAGCGAGATCCCGGTCCACTCGTACGTCGCGCCGCTGGGGAGCGACTTCGCCAGCGTCGTCATCTCGCTCAGCGCCTGGCCCGAGCCGTAGCCGGGCGCCGGGATGCCGTTGATCTCGATCGAGCGCAGCAGGTTGTAATGGGTGATGATCGGCGCGACCTTCGAGATGCTGGTGTGGACCAGGCTCGAGAGCGGAACGGTGTTGACCGCGAGCGGCCCGGCGGCGTTCGAGCGGACGTAGATGCGGTCGAGGGACGCGAGGCGATCGCGGAACGGCGTGTCGGCCTGCAGATACACGCGGAACGAGCGGTTGAGATAGTCGAAGTCGTTGACGTACTGGGAGCCGAGGTACACCTGCATCGCCGCGACGACATCGGAGATCGGGATTCCGAGGGACGCGATCTTCGCGCGGTCGAGCGTCACGTCGAGCTGCGGGCTGTCGGAGCGGAACGTGGTCGAGACGTTGCGCAGCGCTTCGTCGGCGCGCGCCTGACGAATGAGCCCGGTCGCTGCCGCGGTCAGCGCCGGGATCCCGGCGTTGTCGGCGTCCTGGACCTCGAACTGGAAGCCGGCGAGGTTGCCGATCCCGCGAATCGCCGGCGGGTTGAACGCGAGCACGGTGGCGTTGGCGATCTGCCGCAGCTCCGGCCGGATGCGCTGCATGACGCCGAACGCCGATTGGCTGGGCGCTTTGCGTTCGTCCCACGGCTTGAGCGAGACGAACATCATCGCGCGATTGGGGGCGTTGGTCCCGAACTGCGTCCCGTTGGGCTCGAAGCTGATCGCGATCTCGGGGATCTTGGCCAGAATCCCCTCGATCCGCCGCGTGACCTGCTCCGTCTGCGCCAGCGAGGAGCCTTCGGGGAGCTGCACCGTGATGTAGAAGTAGCCGAGGTCCTCGTCGGGGAGGAAGCCGGTCGGGATCGCCTGGTAGGCGAAGTACGTCGCGGCGAGGCCGAGCGCGAACAGACCGAGGACGACGACGCGGAAGCGAATCAGCTGCGGGACGATCGCGTGGTAGCCGCTCTTCATCGCGTCGATCCCGCGGTTCACCAAGCGAAAGAACGCGCCGTGGCGCTTCTCGTGCTGTTCGATCAGCATCGCCGAGAGCGCCGGCGTCAGCGTCAGCGCGTTGAAGAGCGAGATCGTGATCGCGCACGCGATCGTGATCGCGAACTGCTTGTAGAGCTGCCCCGTCGTCCCGGCGAAGAACGCCACCGGGATGAAGACGGCGAGCAGCACCAGCGAGCTCGCCACGACGGCGCTGGTGATCTCCTTCATCGCGCGCGACGCGCCCTCGTGCGGCGTCATCCCCTTGTCGTGGATGAAGCGCGAGATGTTCTCGATGACGACGATCGCGTCGTCGACGACCAAGCCGGTCGCCAGCGTGATCCCGAACAGCGTCAGCGTGTTGATCGAGAAGCCGAGCGCCTTCATCAGCGCGAAGGTTCCGATCAGCGAGACCGGGATCGTGATCGCCGGAACCATCGTCGTACGCCAGTTCTGCAAGAACAGGAAGACGACGATCACGACCAGACCGACCGAGATCAGCAGCGTCTTGACGACCTCGCGGATCGACTCCGAGACGAACGGCGCGGCGTCGAAGCCGACCTTGTACGAGACGCCGGCCGGGAAGCGCGCCGAGAGCCGGTCCATCGTCGCGAGGACGTCGCGCTCGACTTGGAGCGCGTTGGCGCTCGGGAGCGTGAGCACGGCGATGCCGATCGCGTCCTTGCCGGACAGCCGCAGGTCCTGCGCGTAGCTCTCGGCACCGAGCTCGACGCGGCCGACGTCGCTCAGCCGGATGAAGCCGCCGTCCGGATTGCTGCGCAGCACTAGGCTCCCGAAGTCGGCCGCGTCCTTGAACCGGCCTTGCGCGTTGATCGTGATCTGATACGGCTGGTCGGTGCGGATCGGCGCCGAGCCGATGGCGCCGGCTGGGATCGCGACGTTCTGCTGGGACAGGGCGGTGACTACGTCGCTGGCGGTGATGTGACTTTGGTTGAGCCGCACCGGATCGAGCCACAGCCGCATCGCGTAGCGCCGTTCGCCGAAGATGCGCACGTCGTTGACGCCGCGCACGCGCTTGAGCACGTCGACGATGTTCAGCGAGGCGTAGTTGCTCAGGAAGATGCGATCGTACCGCGGGTTCGTCGAGCCGAGCCCCATCCCGAGCACGAACGAGCCGTTGTTCTTCGCTACCGTGATGCCGGTGTTGCGCACCTCGGCCGGAAGCCGGCCGAAGGTGTTGTTCACCGCGCTCTGCACGTCGGCGGCGGCGCGGTCGAGATCGCGATCGAGGAAGAACGTCGCGGCGATCGTGCTGGTCCCGTCGCTCGTTGTTGTCGAGCTGATGTACCGCAAGCCGTCGACGCCGTTGATCGCTTCTTCGAGCGGCGTCGTGACGGCCGACTCCGCCGCTTGCGCGTTCGCGCCGATGTAGGTGGACGCGACGGTGATGACCGGCGGTGCGACCTGCGGGAACTGCGCGACGGGGAGCGTCGGGATCGAAACGAGGCCGGCCAGAACGATGAAAAAGGCACAGACCGATGCGAATACCGGCCGGTGTAAGAAGAAGTCGATCACGGCTCCGGATTACTTAGGCGATCCTGGCAGGCACACTTCTTTCGGCGGTTCGTCCCGCCGGTGGCAGTTTGTCCCGCTAGGTGCGCGCAGCGGGCAGCGGGACCCCTAGCTGCAGGTTCGAGATCCGCAGCCCCGGCCCGGCGGCCGGCGGACAGACCGACAAGCGCGTCGGGGCGAGCAGCGGGGAGCCGGCGCCCGGAAGCGTTACCGCGATCGAGTCGGCGGTGACGCAGCGCTGCTCGCCGTTGGGGGCGCCGCTCGGATAGGCGAGCGCGAAGGACGCTTCGTGGCCGCGCGGGAGCGCCAGCAGCATCGCCATCATCGTGCGCGGGGCGACGACCAGCGGGATCGGCGCGCCGGCGGCGTCGCGCAGGCCGGCGTCCAGGAGGCTGCCGATCCGGCACGGCCCCAGGCCCACGTTCTGCAGCGCGTACCGCTCGCGGGTTCCTTCGGGTGCCGCGTCGGGGCCGGCGTCGCGCACGGCGAGGTCCTGCGGGCGGCAGGCGAGCTTCACGCTCGCCGGTGAGGCCGATGCCGCGGCCTCCGGGGGCGGGACCGTCCCGCTCGCGTACGAGGAGACGTCGAGCTCGGTGAGCGCGGCGCAGGGCTGCGGCAGGGTGATGCGTCCGCGCGCGACCAGGCCGTTGACCAGAAGCTCCAGCTCGCAGACTGCCGCCGCAGTCGGGGCCGGCTCGGGCGACGGCGAAGTCGGTGCGGCGTTCTGGGTGACGGTGCGGATCGCGAAGGCGGCCGATTTGCCGGTGCCGAGCAGCACCGGCGCGGCAACCGAGAGCCGGCCGGCCGGGAACGGTTTCGCCCCCGCGACCGCGAGCTGCGGGTAGTTCGCGACGAAGCACGGCGGTCCGGGGCGGGTCAGGACGACGACGATCTCGTGCGCGTCCGCGGCCGACGGGACGGCCGACCGGATCGTCACGCCGCCGATGCAGATCGGCCGCAGCCCCCCGTGCAACCCCGGCGGGCCGGGCGGCGGCGAGGCCGCGGCGGTGACGAGCAGCATCGCGAGGAGGACCGAAAGGCGCGCCATCACCGAGCCCATACCCGCGCAACGGGCGCCGTGCCTGCGGCGTTTCGGATGGAGTGAACCCGCGCCGCACCGCCGCAGTCGCCCTCTCGATCATCGCGACGCCGCCGCACGGCATCATCTTTGTCGAACGCGCGTCGCATCTGCGCGATCATCCGGGGCAGATCGGCCTCCCTGGGGGCAGCGTCGACCCTGCCGACGGCGGCGACCTGCAGCAGACGGCGCTGCGCGAGCTCCGCGAAGAGGTCGGCGTCGTTCCAGAACGCGTGCAGATCGTCGGCCGGCTCCCGCAAGTCAGCCAGCGCGTCAACACGTTCGACGTCACGCCGTTCATCGCCGTGATCGCGCCCGGACCGTTTACGATCGACGGTGACGAGACGGCCGGGATGTTCACCGTTCCGCTTGCCGTCGTGCTCTCCGACGCGCTGCGGTTCGGCGTAATCGAACTCCCCGAGCGCACCGTCGATTCGCACATTCTCGACTACGACGGCAAGCGCGTGTGGGGGCTCACCGGGCGGATCCTGCGTTCGTTCGCCGATCATTGGAACGACGCGAACAGCGGCGTGCGGGCGGCCGTCGAGTCAGCACTCCGGCGATAGTGCTGCGACAAAAGTAGCAGCAGGGTCGTCTCCGCGTCGCCCGCGAAGCCGTACCGCCAATACGAAGCGGCGTCCGGTGCTGGACGCCGGATCGCGAGGCGCCTCGATGATCGTCAACAGCCTGGAAGTCATGTTCGGCGGGCAAGCCGGAGACGGCAGTCTGACCACGGGTGACTTGATCGCAGGCGTCTTCAAACGAATGGGCCTTGACGTCTACACGTACAAGGACTTTCCGTCTCGCATTCGCGGCGGTCACACCAACTACGTGATTCGCGCGAGCGAACGGGAAGACGCGGGGATGGCCGACGCCGTCGACGCGCTCATCGCGTTCGACCTCGAAGCGGTGCAGGCGCACATCGACGAGATGCGTCCCGGCGGGTTCATCGTCTTCGACAACACCTCCGAGACCGTCGACGAAACGCTGCGCCGCAGCGACGTGACCTGGTACGAGATTCCGCTCGCGAAGATCGCGAAGGAAGAGCTCGGCCTGGAGCTGGTGCGCAACACGATCTGCATCGGCGTCCTCGGCGCGCTGGTCGGGATGGATCCGGAGATCGTCCGCCACGACGTCACCGCGGTCTACAAGCGCAAGGGCGAGAAGGTCGTCGACCTCAACGTGCGCGCGATCGAGGCCGGCGAGCGATACGTGCGCGAGAACTTCGCCGATCGTCCCAGCGGCTACGCGCTGCAGGCGAAGCCCGACGGCGACCGTCTCATCATGATGGGGAACGACGCGATCGCGTACGCCGCGCTCGTCGCCGGCTGCCGCTTCATGGCGGGCTACCCGATCACGCCGGCGACCGACATCCTCGAGTGGATGTCGAAGGAAGTCCCCAAGTTCGGCGGCATCGTCGTGCAAGCCGAAGACGAGCTCGCAGCGATCACGATGACGCTCGGCGCCGCGTTCACCGGCGTCCGCGCGATGACCGCGACGTCGGGCCCGGGGCAGTCGCTGATGACCGAAGCGATCGGCCTCGCCGGCGTGCTGGAGATCCCCGTCGTCGTCGTCGAGTGCGCGCGCGCGGGACCGTCGACCGGGATGCCGACGAAAACCGAGCAGAGCAATCTCAACCACGTGATCTACGCCGGTCACGGCGAGATCCCGCGCGTCGTGCTCACGCCGGGGACGATCACCGAGTCGTTCGAGCTCACCGTCGACGCGTTCAACCTCGCCGAGCGCTGGCAGCTGCCCGTTTTTCTGCTGACGGAACAGGCGCTCTGTCAGAGCAAGGCGACGCTAACGCCGTTCGACCTCGACGCGGTGCGGATCGATCGCGGGAAGCTGATCGACAGCGGTGAGGTGACGTTCGGCGAGTACAAGCGCTTCGCGTTCACCGACGACGGCGTCTCGCCGCGCGTGATTCCGGGCGTTCCCGGCGGGATGCACCTCGCTCCTGGCTCGGAGCACAACGACGCCGGCGTCATCACCGAGAACGGCCGCAACCGCGCGCGGATGATGGAGAAGCGGATGGGCAAGCTGGTCGCGATGCGCGACGAGCTCCCGCGTCCGGTGCTCCACGGCGTCGCCGACGCCGACATCGCGGTGATCGGCTTCGGCGCGAACACCGGACCGATCGCCGAGGCGGTCGACCGGCTCGCAGGCGAGGGGATCCCGGTGCGATTCCTGCAGCTGCGTACGTTGTGGCCGTTCCCCGACGACGAGATCACGCTGTTCGTTCACGGCGCGCAGCACGTCTTCGTCGTCGAGAACAACTACACGGGACAGCTGATGCAGCTGATCCGCGCCGTCGTCGGGCCGCTCGACGCGCTGCACGGCGTGCGCAAGTACGACGGCAAACCGTTCCGCCCGATCGAGATCATCGAGCCGATCCGCAACGTCGCGACGACCGGCACGCCGCTGGAGGTTCGCTGACGATGGCGATGCTCACCGCAAAAGACTTCGCAACCGCCACCCCGTCGTGGTGGTGCCCCGGCTGCGGGGACTACGGCGTCCTCTCCGCGCTCAAGCAGGCGCTGGCGGAGCTCGGAAAACAGCCGCACGAGGTCGCGTTCGTCTCCGGAATCGGCTGCTCGGGGAAGATCTCCGGCTATCTGCACAGCTACGCGTTCCACGGCGTTCACG
>DASYFS010000153.1:0-5244 GCA_036498305.1 Candidatus Elarobacter sp.
TCCCCGATGAGTGCCTCCATCGCGGGCCGCTCGTACAGAGCGTTGTGCGGCGACGTCAATGAATGCGCGGCATACCGCCGAGCCGCCGCGCCGTATACGCTGCCGCTCGGCTCTGGTCCAAGCCCCCCGAACCAAGCAGCGAGCTCCGCCGGACTTCGGAATGTCCGTACGGCCCCCGCCTGCGTGAGTTCGGCTTCGCTGCCATAACCCCACAACGCCCCAAGCCCGCGAACGCCGTTCCGAGCCGCCGCGACCATGTCGTGTGAACGATCGCCAACCATCACGCAGGCAGCCGACTCAAGCCCTTCCCTCTCCAACAGCCATGCGATCAGATCGGCCTTCTCCCCCCGGGTTCCGTCAAGCTCGCAACCGTAAACACCCGCGAAGTACGCGCTCAACCCGAAGTACTCGACGATGCGTTTGGCATACACGGCCGGCTTAGCCGTACAAACGTAAAGCCGATGCCCCCGCAAGTCATCGAGCATCGCCGGAACTCCCTGATAGACGACATTCTCATAGAGCCCCGTCGCCGCAAACCGCTCCCGATAAGCCGCCAGAGCGCGACCAGCCCTCTCCTCATCACCGCAAAGCGCAAGCAACGTCCCCCGAAGCGGCGGCCCGATAAAGGTGCTGAGGTCCGTCCCGTCAGGTACCGACGAATCGATCGCGCCCAAAGCATACTCAATGCACCGCGAGATCCCAAGATAAGGATCGGTCAGCGTTCCATCCAGATCGAACAGTATCGTCACACGCAGCCAAGACCCCGGTCATGGACCGAGCACAGAGTAATCGCGCCCTGCCGTCACGTCGTTGCGAGGTCGGCCCCGGGGGCCCCGCGCGCGCAAAGCGCGCGTGGGGGGCGCGCAGGCTAGGCCGGAGCGCCTTCAAACAGGAGAGAGTGGGATTCGAACCCACGAGCCCCGCGAAGGGCCTTCGGTTTTCAAGACCGACGCGTTCAACCGCTCCGCCATCTCTCCGCGCGCGAAGATGTTTTTCACGGGGCGCCGCCGCTCCCTCAACGAAACCTCCGTATTTCATAGTTGACAGCCCGCAATCCGAGTGCTACGGTAGCGGCGTCGACGGCGCGCGCCATCAGCCCCTTCTCTTGGAGCATGATGATGAACCGTAAGGGTCTTCTTTCCACATTGGCGTTCGGCGCGGCGGCGATCGCGCTTGCCCGTCCTGCGAACGCGCAAGGTCTGATTCGTTTTCACAACGGCACCGCGGCGCCCGTGCTTGTCGAGGTGCGCGTCGGCGACACGCTCGACAGCGCGACGCTCTACGGCACCCAGCGGATCGCCAAGGGCGAGTCGTGGGAGGTGGATACGGCCGGCGTGCTCGCATGGTGGCGCAAAGAAGCGACGCCGGGAGCGAACGACGGCCGCTTTACCTCGTGGCAGCGGGTGAACACCCTCCAGTCGGACGAGAAGATCGAGCTCTGACCGCGGGGAAGGGCCGCGGGTGGCCAACGCGACCCTGACCTACGGTTCGTATCTGCGCGTCCCCGAGCTGCTCGGGCTCCAACACCGGCTGAGCGACCCGCCGCATCACGACGAGCTGCTCTTCATCGTGATCCATCAGGTCTACGAGCTGTGGTTCAAGCAGACGCTGCACGAGCTCGATGCGGCGGTGCGGTTCCTCGACGATGACGACCTGCTGCGGGTGGGCAAGGCGTTTCGCCGCATTCACGCGATCCAGCGCGTCCTCGAAACGCAGGTCGACATCCTCGAGACGATGACGCCGGCCGACTTCAACGCCTTTCGCTCCGGCCTCAATCCGGCGAGCGGCTTTCAGTCCGCGCAGTTCCGCGCGATCGAGTTTCGCTGCGGTGTGCGCGGCCACGAGGGCTACCTCAAACACCTCGAGCTGACGCCGGCCGAGCGCGCCGAACTCGAGCGACGCCTGCACGAGCCGACCCTCTACGACGCCCTCAAAGGGACGCTGCAGCGGGCGGGCTTCGACGCCGGCTCCCACGACGCGCTGCTGGCGACGTTCCGCACGATCTACGAGAACGAGCAGCAGCATTACGCGCTGTACTTGCTGCTCGAGGACTTGATCGAGTTCGACGAGCGCTTTCTGCTGTGGCGCGCGCGGCACGTCGCGATGGTCGAGCGGATGATCGGCATGAAGCCCGGCACGGGCGGGTCGCTCGGCGTTTCGTATCTACAGAAAACGCTGGCGCACCGGTTCTTCCCCGAGCTTTGGGAAGTTCGCACCGTCCTCGGCGGTCCGTCACAATGATCGACGTGCGCTCGCGGTTCGCCGGACTCGACCGCAACACGTGGCTGGTCTCGCACTCGATGGGCGCGCCGCCGCTCGCGGCGCGCGACGCGCTGATTCGCTACCACGAGGAGTGGGCCGACGGCGGCCCTGAGGGCGCCTGGCCGCGATGGCTCGACGAGGCACGCTCGATCGGAGACGGCATCGGCGCCATCATCGGCGCGGAGCCGGGCACGGTGTCGCTCGCGCCGAACGTGAGCCTGCTGCAGTCGGCGCTCGCGTCGTCGCTCGACCTGCGCGGCGACCGCAACGAAGTCGTGTACGAGGCGCTGCAGTTTCCGTCGCTTGCGTACGTGTGGACGGCGTGGGAGCGCGCGGGCGCGAAGACCGTGCGCGTTCCGACCGACGACGGGCGCACGATCCCGACCGACCGCATCTGCGCCGCGATCACCGAGCGCACCGCGGTGGTCGTCCTCTCCCACGCGTACTACCAGAGCGCGGTGCTGATCGATCTGCCGCCGATCGTCGCACGGGCGAAAGAGGTAGGCGCGCTGGTCGTCCTCGACGCGTACCAGACGACCGGGATCGTGCCCTACGACGTACGCACCCTCGACCTCGACGTCGTCACCGGCGGCTCGCATAAGTGGCTATGCGGCGGGCCGGGCTGCGGCTGGATCTACGTCAAGCCGTCGATCGCCGGCCGCTTCCGGCCGATGATCACCGGCTGGTTCGGCCATCGCGATCCGTTCGCGTTCGAGCCGCCGCCGATCGACTACGCGACCGATCAGCTGCGGTGGGCGACCGGGACGCCGACGATTCCGGGCTATCTCGCCGCGCGCGCCGGGCACGACGTCATCCGAGAGGTCGGCGTCGGCGCGATCCGCGCGCACAACGCCCGCCTCACGACGCGGCTCACCGAAGCGGCGCTCGAACGCGGCTGGCAGGTCAACACGCCGATCGATCCGGCCCAGCGAACCGGTTGGGTCGGGATCGACGTCCCCGAGGCCGCCGCGGTGCAGCACGCGCTGCACGAACGCCGCATCTTCGTCGACCATCGGCCCGGCTGCGGGCTACGCGTCAGCGCGCACTGCTACACGACGGACGAAGAGATCGAGCGCTTTCTTGAAGCGATGGACGATCTCGTCCGCTACCGTACGTTTTCCGTGTCGTAAGCTCAGCAGCTTACCAGAAAAGCGGGAACACAGATTGCCGTCCTCCTTGTCGTCGACGGAGCAATCGACTTGATGAATCTGTCTCTCCGCACGATGCTGTTGGCCTCCGCCGCACTGATGTGCGCGCCGGTCGCAGCAGCGGCCCAATCGTCGCCGATGCCGGCACTCACGCCGCAGCCCGGCCCCACGCCGCCGATATCCGGCACGCCGATCTCGCCCGCACCTGACGCATCGGCCGCTCCGGTGCAGTCGACCAGCGCGCCCGCGCCCGCACCGGCCGCGACCAGCGCCACCCGCTCGTCGTTGCCCGGCGTTCGTAACACCAATGTCGGCAAAATCCCGAACGGCGCGAAAGTCAAAGCGATCAAGAGCGGCTCGCTGACGCCCTCGCAGGTCGTCTACGGAATGACGCATCAGCTCCAGGCCGCCAAGCAAATCGCGCAGATGAAGACGATCAACTTCAACAACCTGCGCGTCTACCGGCTCCCGACCTCACTGAAGTCGCGGTTCAAGCTCAGCGACGCCGATCGCGAACGCATCGCCGAGGCGATGTTCGGCGGCGTCCTGATCGCGCAGACCACGCCGGCGCTGCCGTCGACCAACGGCAACAACTCGCCGATCCAGTATCTGCGCGACGTCCTTGCCAACATCAACGTATCGAACGCGCTGAACAACCTCAACGTCCTGAACAACTCGAACGTGAACCTCAACGTCGCGCTTTCGAACGTCCTCAACAACAACAAGATCTCGATCGGTCAAGTCGTCGGCCTCTACATCGGCGGCGGCGGGATCATCACCACCATCACGAGCTGAGGCTACCGATGAACGACCGCATTCTCGCTACGGTCGCGGCCGCCGTGCTGGCGGCCGCCCCTCTCGCCGCGGCGGCGCAATCCGCGGCCCCGATGCCCGCACCGATGACGATGGCGCCCGCGCCGTCGTCCGAACCCACGGCCGCGCCCGCCATGACGAGCGCTCCCGCGACGTCCGCGACCTCAGCTCCGGCGACCGCGGCGCCGAAGTCCGTGCCGGCCAAGACGGCCACCAAGCCGGCGCCGGGCCAATACAAGAAGCTCCAGAGCGGCTCGCTCAGCTTCACCGACCTGCGCTACGGCATCACGCACCCCACGCAAGAAGTCGCCAAAGTCCGCGCGATGAAAAAGGTCGACTTCAACAACCTGCGCGTCTACCGGCTTTCCACCGGCCTCAAGTCGATGCTGAAGATCGGCGACGCGAATGCGGTCCGCGAGCTCGCGGAGCTGGCGGCATTCAGCCCGGTCGTCGAGGTCGCGCAGACGAACGGCTCCAACTCGCCGATCGCGGCGCTGCAGTACGTTCTCGCGAACATCAACGTCTCCAACGCGCTCAACAACGTCAACGTTCTCAACGGCGCGAACGTCAACGTCGGCGTCACCCTCGCCGACGTGTTGAACGGGAACAAGATCTCGATCGGTCAGGTCGCGGGGATCTTCGTCAACGGCCTCGGCGTCATCACGACGATCACGAAGTAACGAGCCGGCGCCGGTTCACGCGGAGGCGAGCAGCAGCTCCATCTCCGCGTGGATCGCGCCGTTCGAGGCCAGGATCGAGCCGGCGGCGACGTCGAACGCGCCGCCCTCGATCGCGCCGACGTTCCCGCCCGCTTCGCGGATGAGCACCGCGCCGGCCGCGACGTCCCACGGCGCGAGGTCGAACTCCCAGAACGCGTCGTAGATCCCCGCCGCGACGAAGGCGAGGTCGAGCGCCGCGCTGCCGTCGCGCCGTACGGCCTGCGCCGTATCGCTGAGCGCTGCGAAGTAGCGCCCGTTGCGGCCGTAGTTCGCGGGATTGAACCCGGTACAGACCAGCGCTC
>DASYFS010000154.1:0-1518 GCA_036498305.1 Candidatus Elarobacter sp.
GGCGACGAGTACGTCAGGCTCATCGGCCAACTGCCGACGAATCTCACCGACAAAGAGACGAAGCTCTTCCGGGAGCTCGCGACAATGCGGAACGGCAAAAAGTAAGGGCCGCGCTCAGCGCGGCCCTTACTTTTGTCGCATTGACGTTAGGGCGACGTCATTGCCTGCCGAATTCCCTCGATCTCGCCTTCCGCCGCCGCACCCGCCGGGACGCTGACGACGATCCGCGTCCGTCCGACATTGAACCCCGAGAGTACCGACTCCGCCGGCGAGACGATGCGCAGGACGCGACGGGCGGAGGTTGGATTCCGCGACGGCGAACCGGCACGCAACGCGGTCTCAACGATCTCTACCGCCCCTCGGCCGGCGGCATAATGAAACACCACCGACGGCGATCCGCCGGCCGCATCACCGAGCAGCTGAATCGACTCGAGCTGCGCGGCGGACGGAAGCCCGCGTGGTTCGACGACGTGGAACGCGGGCAGCGAGAGCGCCTGCTGCAGGCTGATCGACGAGACGGGAAGCCGCTTCCCCGTCTGCGCATCGAAACCCAGAACGCTCACGGTGTGCTGCACCGCGTACGCGATCGCAGCACGCCCGCCGTCCGTCGAGGCCGCTAGTGCAATGCCGGCGGCGACCGCTGCCGCGAACCACCGCCGGCGCGGCGAACGCTTCGCGAACGTCGCCTCGCGAACCGCGAGCGGCATCGGCGGCACAACAATGCCGGCGACCGCCGCACGCGCGGCGGTGTGGAGGCGTCTCTCGAACTCGAGCTCGTTCATCGTGCTATCCTTTCGTTCGGCGCCGTTCCGGAAAGCAGACCGCGAAGTTGCCGTCTGCCCTCGGCCAGCCGCCAGCGTACCGTCCCGTCGGGGATCCTGAGCGCGTCGGCGATCTCGGCGCTCGGCAGATCGAAGGCGTAGAAGAGCAGCACCGCGATCCTGAGCGGCTCAGACAGCGCATCGATCGCCGCGTTCACGTCGAGCGCGTCATCGACATCCGGCGTAACCGCGGCAAGGTCGAGGTCCGCAATGGGCTCCGGCACCGTCGTCCTGCGGTGTCGCAGCGCGATCCGGATCACGACGCGCCGGAACCACGCCTGGTACGTCGCCGCTTCACGCAGAGCGCCGAGCGAACGCAGCGCCGCAATGCACGCCTCTTGCGCGACGTCCTCCGCCGCTTGGCGATCCCGCAGCACGCGCCATGCAAAGCGAAACGCCCACGTCCAGCTTCGCTCGAGGACCGCGCTCAAGGCGGCCTCGTCACCTGCCGCCGCGGCGGCGACGTCGCTTCCTACGTCCATCCTCTGACGAAGAGCGTGCGAGGCGACGAAATGTTGGGTCGCGGTGGGCCGGTTAGGCCGGCGTTGCTCCGATTACCTCGAACGTGTCGGCCTGTGTTCCGGCCGCGTAGCGCTCTTCGTACTCGACGCGGTTCGGCGCGAACAAATCCAAAACGACGCACCGTTCGGTGAAGGTCGCGCCGTGCGGGACCGACGAGGCGACGGTGTAGCAGTCG
>DASYFS010000155.1:0-5606 GCA_036498305.1 Candidatus Elarobacter sp.
GCCCACGGCCGCTCCGACCAGCGCGCCGACCGCCGCAGCGACGGCAGCCGCCACGCCGGCCGCGCAGCCCGCGACCGCGCGCCCGGCACCGAGCGCGGCCCCGGGGACCCCGCGAGCGGCCGCGACCGTGGGGCCGAAGCCCGCCGCGAACGGCCCGCAGCCGGCCGCGAGCGGAGCGCCCGGAAACGGAAAGACCGCCTCCCCGGGGCCGCGCACCGGTTCGCCGGCGACGACGGCGCCGATCCCGGTGCGCAATCCGATTACCGTCGCGCCGCCCGCGAGCGCGGCGCCCTCGCCGGCCGCGACGCGCGCGCCGGCAACGCCCGCACCGCAGCCGTCGAGCGGTGCGATCGCGGACCTAAACGCCCGGCTGCGCGCGCTCCTTCCGAAGGGCGGGAACACGATGCAGCGCTACCCCGGGGAGACCGTCGATCGCGACACCGCGTCCGCCGCGTACGAACGGCTCGTCCGCCCGCCGGCGGAGATCCTCGCGGCCACCTTCGGGATCATCCGCGAGCGCCGCACCGAAGTGCGCGCCGATTCCGTCGCGTACGTCTACGGCACGCCGCGCAAGAACATTTTCGGCCGCACGGTCTGCAAGGCATGGCGGGTGACCGATCACCCGCTGCCCGGTCCGCCGACCGCGGCGCCGTCGCTGGCCGGGGGCCGAGCCAACCTCGCCTTTCCCGGCCCGCCGCCGGACCTCAAACCCGTGATCGACGAGGTCGACGTCGCTTGCGACGACCCGCGGATCGAGAAGCACGTCCCGGGTTCGCTCGCGACCCCCGTCCCGCGCCACCTCTGAGCGAAACGCTCGCCGCTTGCGGGAAACGCGCGCAGGGCGTATCATATCGGTTGGAACGCTGGAAGCGTGGGCAATCGCCCGCGCTTCTGTCTTGTAAGGGGATTCCCAGAGGCATGGACCGAGCGCCGGATCGCGGCTCGCTCTCCGACTCGAGCCTGTTCACCGAGGCATTCGAGCGGGTTGTTCATGCGCTGCCGCATCAGCCGGAGTTTCGCGACGTCGAGATCGTCGCGTCGTCGGCGCATCGGCGGCACCGCGAAACGGCGCTGCACGTCACGCTCGACCGTGAAGGCGGCGTCGACGTCGCAACCTGCGAACGTATCGCCGCGCGGATCAACGCCGCGCTCGACGCATTCCCCGATCCCTACACGCTCGAGATCGAATCGGCCGGACTGAACCGGCCGCTGACCAAACCGGGCGATTACGAGCGGTTCATCGGGCGCAACGTCAAGGTCGTCACCACGCTGGCGATCGAGACCGCGAAGACCCACCGCGGCCGCCTCGACGGCGTTCGCGGAACCAACGTGATCCTCAACCGCGACGGCAAGGAGTTGCCGATCCCGCTCGCGGTCATCAAGTCCGCCAACGTGGAGTACGACGTGCGCGACGACCTCCGGCGCGCGAAACAACGAGAGAAAATGAAATGAACGCAGAGATGATCGCGGCCCTCCGCGAGATCGAGAACGAACGCAACATCAGCTTCGAGTCCTTGCTCGAAGCGCTGGAAGCTGCGCTGATCTCGGCCTACAAACGCAACTTCGGCGGCGAGGCGAACGCGATCGTCACGATCGACCGGCAGAGCGGGGACTATCAGGTCTACCACCGCCGCACCGTCGTCCCCGACGAAGAAGTCACCGATCCGAAGCTGGAGATCGCGAAGAGCCAGGCGGGCTCGCGGTACGAGCCGGGCGACTTCTACGACGAAGTCGTCACGCCGCGCGACTTCGGCCGCATCGCCGCGCAGACCGCGAAGCAGGTCATCGTGCAGCGCATCCGCGAGGCGGAGCGCGACACGGTTTACAACACCTACTCCGCGAAGCTCCACGACATCGTGCTCGGCACCGTGCAGCGCTACGAGCAGCGCAACATGTACGTGCTGCTCGACGACCGCAAGACCGAGGCGCTGCTCCCGTTCAGCGAACAGGTTCCGCGCGAGAACTACCGGATCAACGACCGCATCCGCGCCTATGTGCTCGACGTGCGCAAGACCAATAAAGGTCCGCTCGTCGTGCTCTCGCGCGCGGCCGAGGGTCTCGTGCAGCGCCTGATCGAGTTCCAGGTGCCGGAGATCCAAGACGACATCGTTGAGATCATGGCGATCGCCCGCGAGCCGGGCGCGCGCACGAAGGTCGCGGTCACCTCGAAGCGGCCGGAGATTGACGCGGTCGGCGCGTGCCTGGGGCCGAAGTCGTCGCGCGTTGCGAACGTCTCCGACGAGCTGCGCGGCGAGAAGATCGACGTGATCCGGTGGGCCGCCGACCTGCCGACGTTCGTCGCCAACGCGCTTGCGCCGGCGAAGGTTCTCGGCGTCGAGCTGTTCGAGGAAGAGGGCGTCGCGCTGGTCACCGTCCCCGACCATCAACTCTCGCTCGCGATCGGGCGCGAGGGACAGAACGTCCGGCTGGCGGCTCGCCTGACGGGCTGGCGGCTCGACATCACCAGCGACTCCGAAGCCGCCGAAGCGCGGGAACGCTACCTCGCCGAACGCGAAGCGCGGGCCGCGAACGTCGGTGGCGAGGAGGCCGCGATCGAAGCCGATGAGGCGGTCGCGGAGGTTGACGAAGAAGAGGAGGAAGCGGCGATCGACCAGGACGAGCTGCTTCGCCGCCTCGAGGAGTTCAAGCGGGAGATGTTCACGAACGAATGACCCCCGAGCGCACCTGCGTCGGCTGCCGGAGCCAGTTTCCGCAGCCGTCGCTCCGGCGGTTCACCCGCGACTCCGGCGGCCGGTGGGTCGTCGACGGGGGCCGGCGGCACGAGGGCCGAGGAACGTACCTCTGCTCGCGCGGCTGCGCGGAACGAGTCGCAAAGAACAAGCGTTATCCGGGGTTCAGTGTCGAAGCTCTGCTACAATGGTGACCCCCGGCGCGCGCCGGACAACTCCGGATCTCGGAGCTCCACACATGACATAACGGCGGATGGCGTCCTCGGGCGCCATATCTTTGAAGGACTGCATGGCAACCGGTAAACCCAGGATTTTCGAGCTCGCGAAAGAGCTCGGCATGTCGTCGAAGGACCTGCTCGCCCTCTTCGGGCGGCTGGGCCTCGAGGCGAAGAACCAACTGAGCGTCGTCGAGCCGAAGGTCGCCGACCTGCTTCGCGCACAGTTGAAGGGAGCGAAAGCCGCCCCCAAACCCGCGCCCGCCGCACCCGCGGCGCCGCCGCCGGCTGCCCGTCCCGCTGCCGCCGCAGCTCCTGCCGCCCCCGTCGCCGAGGCACCCGCAGCCGCCGCGCCCGAACGGCCGGCGGCCGTCGCGTCCGCCCCGGCGCCCGCCGCCGAGCCGGCTCCCGCGCCCGTTCGGGCCCCGCGCCCCGCGGCCGCACGACCGGCCCCGGCTGCGGAGGCTGCGCCGACGCTGCGCCCGGTCACGAGCAGCCCGGCACCGCGCCGGGCGGCCGCGCCGCCGCCTGCCGAGCCGGCCCCCGCACCGACGCCCGTCGTTGCTGCTGCTGCCCCGGTCGCCGAGGCTCCCGCAGCTGCGGAAGCTCCCGCCGCTCCGCCGGACGGCGAAGCGCCGCCTCCGGTTCCCTCGGCGCCACCGCCGCGCCGGCCCGTCGCGCCGAGCGAGCCGGTTCCGACGCTCCGGCCGGTCCCCTCGGGCCAGGCCTCGGTCCGTCCGCCGCGTCCGCCCCAGCGCCCGCTGAACCCGCCCGGTCAGGCCGGCCAGGTTCCGGGACGTCCCGGCGTCGCGCCGCGACCCGGCCAGGGCGGTCCCGGTCAATATCAGCAACCCCGTCCGCCGGCCGGCCCTCCGGGAGCTCAGGGCGGTCCGGCCGCCCCCGGCGGCCCCGGCGGCCCGCCGCAGCGGCGTCCCGCCGGCAACGGCGTCTTCCGTCCGATCCCCGGCGCCACGGCCGCTCCGCGTCCGTTCGGCGGCCCACGCCCCGGCGGCCCAGGTGCCGGCGGCGGCCCCCTCACGCCCGGCGGCGGCGGCCCGATGCCGTCGTCCGGCCAGGGCGGCGGACGCCCCGGCGGCCGCGGCCGTTCGACCCGCGAGCAGCTCGAGGCGAAGAAGGCCCGCGATGCGGAAATGCGGCTCGAGAAGCAGCGCCGCCGCAACGGCGGGGCCTACGTCGACCGCGTCGAGGACCCGTCGAAGAAGCTGGAGTCGATCGAGATCGGCGACGTCCTGACGGTTCAGGAGCTCGCGACCTCGATGATCGTTGGGGCGGCCGACGTCATCCGCGAGCTCATCCGCATGGGCACGATGGCGACGATCAACCAGAACATCAGCTCCGATCAGGCGATCGCCGTCGCGCGCAAGTTCGGCTTCAACGCGATCGTCAAGGAAGCCGGCGACGAGGTCGTCGTCGAGCAGGAAGAAGACAAGCCGGAGATGCTGCAGACGCGGCCGCCGGTCGTCACGGTCCTCGGTCACGTCGACCATGGCAAGACCTCGCTGCTCGACAAGATTCGCGCGGCGAACGTCGCCAGCGGTGAGGCCGGCGGGATCACGCAGAAGATCGGCGCGTACACCGTCGTCCAGGACGGCCGCGCGATCACGTTCATCGACACACCCGGTCACGAAGCGTTCACGGCGATGCGCGCGCGCGGTGCGAAGGTCACCGACGTCGCGATCCTCGTCGTCGCCGCCGACGACGGCGTGATGCCGCAGACGAAGGAAGCGATCTCGCACATCAAGGCCGCGGGCGTTCCGATCGTCGTCGCGATCAACAAGATGGACAAGGAAGATGCCCAGCCCGACCGCGTCAAGCAGCAGCTCACCGACGAAGGGCTGCAGCCGGTCGAGTGGGGCGGTACGATCGAGATGGTTCCGGTTTCGGCGCGGCGCGGCGACAACATCGACAAGCTGCTTGAGACCGTGTTGCTCGAAGCTGATCTGCGCGAGCTGCGCGCCAACCCGCATCGCCGCGCCTCGGGCGTGGTGATCGAGTCGGCGCTGGATCGCGGGCGCGGTCCGGTCGCGACCGTGCTCGTGCAGCGTGGAACGCTGCGCGTCGGCGATGTCGTCGTCGTCGGACCGACCTACGGCAAGATCCGCGCGCTGATCGACGACAAGGGTAAGCAGACGAAGAAGGCCGGGCCGTCGATCCCGGTCGAGATCATGGGGCTCAACGACGTTCCCGCGGCCGGCGACATGATGACCGTCGTCTCCGACGAGAAGTCGGCGCGTGAAGCCGCCGCCAAGCGTTCGACGAAGCGCCGCGACGTGCGGATGGCGACGTCGGCGAGCGGTGCGAAGGTCACGCTCGAGACGTTCATGTCGATGCCGGCCGACGGCGGGACGAAGACGCTCAACCTCATCCTCAAAGCCGACGGTCAGGGCTCGGTCGAGGCGCTGCGCGCCCGCGTCGAGTCGCTTTCGACGGGCGAGGTCGACGTGCGCGTCATCCTCGCCGGCGTCGGCGGGATCACCGAGAACGACGTCAACCTGGCGTCGGCCTCGGGCGCGGTTCTCATCGGCTTCAACATCCGTCCCGACGAGTCGGTCAAGCGTCTCGCCGAGTCGGAGCAGGTCGACCTGCGCTTCTACCAGGTCATCTACGACGTCGAGAACGACCTGAAGAAGGCGATGGTCGGGATGCTCGCGCCGAAGTTCCGCGAGGTCGTTCTCGGCCG
>DASYFS010000156.1:0-3407 GCA_036498305.1 Candidatus Elarobacter sp.
CCAGATCGACGTCGCCGCGGCGGCGCTCTCGGCGGCGTTTTACAACGCCGTCAACCGCGGTCTCGACGTGAAGTTCGTCGGCGCGACGGCGTATCAGCCGAAGAGCGGCCGGCCCTCGGCGCTGCTGATCCGCCAAGACCTTTACGACGCCGGAACGCGTCTGCCGGAGCTGCGCGGAAAGAAGATCGGCTGGATCGGCAACGCCGGTGCCGCGTCGGCATACTACGTCGCGCGCATCCTGCGACCGATCGGTCTGCATTTGACCGACATCGAGCCGGTCAACGTCGCCAACCCCGACCAAGAGGTCGCGCTCGACCGCAAGGCGATCGACGCGGTCTTCACCTCCGCGCCGTTCACCGAGCTCTTCGCGCAGAAGAAGCTGGCGACGATCGTCGCCTCGCCGCCGGCCGGAATCGCGGGCTCGGGACTCTTCTTCGGCCCGACGCTGCTGCGCAATCGCGAGAACGCGGGCGCGGTGATGACGGCGCTGCGCCGCGCAGCGGCCGAGCTCGCCGGCAGCGGGTTCTACGAGGACGCGAACCTCGAGGCGTGCGCGAAGTACACGAAGCAGCCCGTCGCGCTGATCCGCAGCTCGCCGCGCTACGACGTGAAGCCCGACCTGCGCGTCGACCAGCCGACGATCGAGGACATGCAGCGCGAGTTCCTCGCCGACAAGATCCTCACGTACAGCACGCCGCTGAACGAGGTGCGGCTCGTCGCACGCTTCTAAGCAGCGGCAGCGCGAGGGTCGATTTGACGAGGTCGTAGTTCCACTCCCAGACGCCGAGCTCGATGATGCCGAAGGCGATCGACCATGCGAAGAGCGGGATGTAGAGCCAGTGCGGCCGGGTGCGGATCGCGAACGCCATGAGCGCGAACAGGAACGGGATGAAGTCCAGCGCGTGCCGCGCGCCGAGCTGGATCATCCCGTTGCTGTAGTAGCCGAAGGCCGGCGCCGCGCAGCACAGCGTCGCGAACCACAGCAACTGAACCGCACGTTCACGGAGCGGCGCGAGCAGCGCGATCAAGAGCGCCGGGCTCGTGTACGTCAACGCGGTGCCGAACCTGCCAGCGATAAGGTACGGGAATCCGTTGACGAAGCGCGGCGGCTCCGCGAAGAAGAAGTGGAGCTGCATCGGCAGATACTTGAGCGCTTCGGGCGGCGTCGGATCGGTTTTCCCGACGTCGAGGATGCGGTAGAAATTCGCGAACCCGACGTCGGCGAACGTTCCCCAGCGAATTTCGTCGTACCACACCGCGGGGATCCCGAACAGCAGCAGGACGCGGACGACGCGCCACACTTCGATCGGGCGCTCGAGCTGCGACCACACGGCGATGAAGTACGCCGGCGTCGCGAGGAACATCGGATACCGGCAAAAGCCCGCGCACATCGCCCACAGCGCGACGCGCCCCGGCCGCCGGCTCCCCAGACACTCCGCGATCGCGAGCATCGTGAACGCGACCGCACCGCTGTGCGCGATGAACCACACGTCGCCGACCGCGCCGCAGTACGCGTAGCTGGTTCCGAACAACAGGAACGCGACCAGCAATGCCGTCCAGCGCGTCGAGAGACCGATCCGGCGCGCGACGATCCACGCCCCCGCGACGCCGACCGCGCTCAGCAGAATCGCGACCAGCGTCTGGTTCGCCTGGAGATGCCAGATCCCGACTAGCGGCAGCATAAGGACCGCGGGCAGCGGCGCCTCGTAGACGTACCAGTGTCCATGGTAGGGAACGGCGTCGATATAGTCGCCGGGAAACTTCGGCAGATAGGGGAGGCCCTGCAGCCACGCATCGGCCTCCTGAACGAAGTTGTTGAAGACCGTCGCCTGAAAGTGCGAGTAGATCCCGAGCACGACGATCGTCGCCAGCGCGGCCGCGGCCGCCGCAATACGGTCGGACCGCGTGATAACCCGCGGTTGGGCGCTACCCGGCATGCGCGGTGGCCGTTCGCCGGAGGATCGCGATCTCTTTCGGTTCGCGGAGGGACCGGCATGCCGGTGCGGCGATAAAGGCGCAATGAAGATCGCCGTCCCGAAGGAGCGCGCCCCCGGCGAACGCCGGGTCGCGCTCGTCCCCGACGTCGTCGCGAAGCTCATCGGTGCCGGGCACACGGTCGCGGTCGAACGCGGTGCCGGCGAGGCCGCGTTCTTCCCCGACGACGCGTACGCGAAGGCCGGCGCAACGCTCGCCGACGGCAATGCCGTCTACGACGGCGCCGAGATCGTCGCGCGCGTCGGCAAGCCGTCCGACGCCGAGGTGGCTGCGATCCCGCGCGGCGCGGCGCTGATCGGGCTGCTGTCGCCGCTCGGCGATCCGGCGTCGGTCGATCGTTACGCGAAGGCCGGACTCTCGGCGCTCGCGATGGAGCTGATCCCGCGCACGACGCTGGCGCAGTCGATGGACGCGCTCTCCTCGCAGGCCTCGATCGGCGGCTACAAAGCGGTGTTGCTCGCCGCCGAAACGCTGCCCAAGTATTTCCCGATGCTCACGACCGCCGCCGGAACGGTGCAGCCCGCGAAAGTGCTCGTCATCGGCGCCGGCGTCGCCGGACTCCAGGCGATCGGCACCGCGCGCCGGCTCGGCGCGGCGGTCACCGGATACGACGCGCGCGCGGCGGTGAAGGAACAGGTCCAGTCGCTGGGCGCGAAGTTCCTCGAGATCGCGGGCGTCGAGGCGACGGGACAGGGCGGCTACGCGCGCGAGCTGACGCCCGAAGAATTCGAGATCCAGCGCGCGGCGATGGTCAAGGCGATCGGCGGCTCCGACGTCGTCGTCACGACCGCGGCGGTCCCGGGCCGCAAAGCGCCGGTGCTGATCACCGAAGAGGCCGTCGCCGCGATGGCGCCGGGCAGCGTGATCGTCGATCTCGCCGCCGAGACCGGCGGCAACTGCGCGCTGACGAAGCCCGGCGAGACCGTCGTCACGCCGAACGGCGTCACGATCCTCGGCGTGCTGAACCTGCCGGCGACGGTGCCTGCGCACGCAAGCCAGCTCTACGCGCGCAACGTTCAAGCACTGCTGACCTACCTCGTGCGGGACGGCAAGCTCGACCTCGACGCAAACGATGAGATCGCGCGCGGCGCGACGATCGTCCGCGACGGAACGATCGTGCACGAACCGACCAAAGCCGCCCTGACCGGAGGAGCCGCGTGACCGCACATCTCCTGAACGAGCTCACCGTGTTCATCCTCGCCGTCTTCGTCGGGATGGAAGTGATCTCGCGCGTGCCGACGATGCTGCACACGCCGTTGATGTCCGCGACGAACGCGATCCACGGGATCGTTCTGGTCGGCGCGCTGCTCGTCGCCGGAAGCGCCGACGCGCCGTTTCCGCAGATCGTCGGCTTTCTCGTCGTCCTGCTGGCGTCGCTCAACGTCTTCGGCGGCTACACGGTGACGGAGCGA
>DASYFS010000157.1:0-1507 GCA_036498305.1 Candidatus Elarobacter sp.
GGCCAGCGAGGTGCCATCGCGGCGAAGAGCAGCGCGGCGAAGATGCGCGCGCCGCGCGCGAGGTCGGGAAGGAGCGGGGTTTCGCGCGCGACCAGGGCGCCTTCGCGTTCGAGCTCGGACGCGACGCGATCGAGCATCGTGCGAATCGAAGCCGCCGTCGCGATCTCGGGATGCTGGTCGAGGATGAGCACGCGTGCGCCGCGGGTCTGCGTGCAGCGCGGCGGCGGCAGCTCGAGCCGATACCCGGCGGCGTCGAGATCGTTCGGACCCGCGAGGATGTCGATCGCGAGCGCGAGGTCCGCGGCCGAGCGCGCCAGCGGCCCGATCACCGAGAGATCGGACGGCGCGCCGGCGGCGACGCCCGGCGGTTGATGGCCGCGGCCGGAGAGTAGCCCGAAACTCGGCTTATGGCTGAAGACGCCGCAGAAGTGCGCCGGCGCACGCAGCGAGCCGCCGATGTCCCCGCCGAGCTCGAGCGAGACGTAGCCGGCGGCGACCGCCGCCGCTGATCCGCCCGACGATCCGCCCGGCGTGCGCGCGGTATCCCACGGATTGTTCGTCGTCCCGTAGACGTCGTTGTACGACTGATAGTCGGCCAGGCCGAAGGGCACGTTCGTCTTGCCGGCGATCACGGCACCGGCTGCCTTCAGTTTCTCGACCGGCAGTGCGTCCTCGCCGGGACGGAAGTCGCGCGCCCAGGGGAAGCCCCACGTCGTCGGCAGTCCGGCGACGTTGAACGACTCTTTGACCGTCATCGGGATCCCGAGCAGCGCGCGCCGCTCGCCGCGGGCGAGCGCCGCGTCGGCATGTCCCGCCGTGGCGCGGGCGGCTTCGAAGTCGCGGACGACGACGGCGTTGATCGCTCCGTCGTCGCGCTCGATGCGGGCGATCGTCTCGTCCAGCAGCTCGCGCGCGGAGACGGTTCGGTCGGCGAGCGCCGCGGCGAGCTCGCGCGTGGTTCGGTACGTCAAGGAAGCTCCTCGTCGCTGCATTCCGGGACGCACCCGCTGCATCTCGGGCGCCGTTTCGCACGTTTCACGCCGGTCGGCGAGACTGCGGGCGGCAGGGGTGGTAGCTTCGCACCATGGCACGCCCAATCATGGTCGCCGTCGGCGGCGATTCCGGTACCGGGAAAGCGACCCTTTGCGAAGGATTGCGCGCGATCTTCGGCGACGCGCGCTGCACCGAAGTGCGGCTCGATGGTTATCTTTCGCTTAACCGCGCCGAACGAAACGCGGTCGGCATGACGGCGCTCGACCCGCGCGCCCACGATTTTGCGGCGATGGACGAAGATCTCTCGGCGCTTGCGCGCGGGATGGCGATCACCAAGCCCGTCTACGACCACCTGCGCGGCGCCATCGCGAGCACCGAGACGGTCGAGCCGGCGGAGATCGTCCTGGTGCAGGGGCTGTTCCCGCTGTACACGCGCGTGTTGCGGTCGCTGTTCGATCTCGCGGTGTGGCTCGAGCCGGATGCCGCGCTCAAGGAGCGCTGGATGATCCATCGC
>DASYFS010000158.1:0-4229 GCA_036498305.1 Candidatus Elarobacter sp.
GACCTGATGGCGCCTTACACGCGCGGCGGTAAGGTCGGTCTCTTCGGCGGCGCCGGCGTGGGCAAGACGGTCCTGATTCAGGAGCTGATCCGTAACATCGCCGCGGTCCACAAGGGCTTCTCGGTCTTCACCGGCGTCGGCGAGCGGACGCGCGAAGGCAACGACCTCTGGACCGAGATGAAAGAGTCGGGCGTCATCGCGCAGACGGCGCTCGTGTTCGGACAGATGGACGAGCCGCCGGGCGTGCGGTTCCGGATCGCGCAGACCGGCGTGACGATGGCCGAGTACTTCCGCGACGAGCTCGGCTCGGACGTGCTGCTGTTCATGGACAACATCTTCCGCTTCATGCAGGCCGGCTCGGAGGTCTCCGCGCTGCTCGGCCGCATGCCGTCGGCCGTCGGCTACCAGCCGTCGCTCGCGACCGAGATGGGGCAGATCGAAGAGCGGATCACGACGACGAAGAACGGCTCGATCACCTCGGTGCAGGCCGTCTACGTCCCCGCCGACGACTACACCGACCCGGCCGTCGCGACGACCTTCGGTCACCTCGACGCGACGACCGCGCTCTCGCGCCCCATCTCGGAGCTGGGGATCTATCCGGCCGTCGACCCGCTCGCGTCGTCGTCGCGCATCCTCGATCCGGCGATCGTCGGCGAAGAACACTACAACGTCGCGCGCGGCGTCCAGGAGACGCTGCAGCGCTACCGCGACCTCCAGGACATCATCGCGATCCTCGGCGTCGAAGAGCTCTCCGACGACGACAAGGTCACGGTCGGCCGTGCGCGCCGCATGCAGCGCCTCTTCTCGCAGCCGTTCTTCGTCGCCGAACAGTTCACGGGCCGTTCCGGCAAGTACGTCAAGATCGAAGAGACCGTCGCCTCGTTCAAGGAAGTCCTCGACGGCAAGTGCGACGACATCCCGGAACAGGCGTTCCTCTACGTCGGCGGCATCGAAGAAGTGAAGGAAGCCGCCCGCGGCATGGGGTGGAACGGGTAGCGTGGTGATGGACCGAGCGCAGCGTAATCGTCCGCGCATCGTAACGTCGTTGCGAGGTCGGACGTGGGGGCCCCACGCGAAGCGTGGGGGGCGCGGAGCCTGGGGCGGAGCGCCGTTCAATGGCTAACGCGATTCCGTTCCAACTGATCACGCCGCTCTCCGTGAAGTTCGACGGCGAGGCGGAGCTGGTGATCGCGGTTGGGACCGAAGGCGAGGTCGGGATTCTGCCGTCGCATGCGCCATATCTCACCGCGTTGCGGCCTGGCGTGCTGCGTGCGAACGTTCGCGAAGGCGGCGAGGCGACGCGCCGGCTCGAGCTCGCCTGCGGCGAAGGCTTCATGCAGGCGCTGCCGGGCAAGGTCACGGTCCTTGCCGATGCGGCGCTGGGCGCCGACGAGATCGACATCGCGCAGGCGCGCACCGATCTCGCCGCCGCGCAGGACGAACAGAAACAGGCCGGCGGCGATCTTGCCGCGTGGCGGCGGGCGCAGGCGAAGATCGACTTCGCGCAAGCGCGGCTCGCCGTCGCCGGGGTCGCGTAGGGCTTCGACGCTGATGCACGGGATCGTCGTGAACAACCACGGTGATCCGTCCGTGCTCGAATGGCGCGAGCTGCCCGATCCCGTCCCGGGACCCGGCGAGCTCGCGATCCGCGTCACGGCGACCGGCGTCAACTTCGCGGACATCATGCGCCGCCGCGGCGGATACCGCGGCGGGCCGCCGCCGTTCACGCCGGGTCTCGACTGCGTGGGCGTCGTCGCGGCGCTCGGCGAGGGCGTCACCGGCTTCACCGTCGGACAGCGGGTCGCGGCGTTTCCGGACGGCGGCTCGTACGCCGAGGTCGTGCTCGCACGCGCCGTGCTGACGTATCCGGTTCCCGACGGCGTCTCCGACGACGCCGCCGCATCGTTGACGGTCCTCGTGACCGCGTACAACGTCGTCGCGACCGTCGGCCGTTTGCAGCGCGGCGAAACCATCGTCGTGACGGCCGCCGCCGGCGGTGTCGGTTCGACGGCGATTCAGGTCGCGCGCCACTTCGGCGCCGGGAAGATCATCGCCGTCGCCGGCGGCGCTGAGAAGGTCGCGCACGCGCGCGAGCACGGCGCTGACGCCGCGATCGATTACCGCTCGGCGCACGACCTCGCGGCGGCGGTTCGCGCCGCGAACGGCGGCGCAGCGATCGACGTCGTCGTCGATTCCGTAGCCGGCGACACGTTCGCGTCGCTCCTGACGACGCTCGCCACCTTCGGCCGGTACGTGATCTACGGGATCGCGAGCGGCGCGCCCGGCACGGTGACGACCGACGTGCTCCACATGGGCAACCGCGCCGTGCTCGGCTACAGCAGCGGCGGCTACCGTGTCGAACGGCCGGAGGCGCTGCGGCCCTGGGTCGAGGCCGCGTTCGACCTCGTCGCGCGCGGCGCCGTAACGGTCGCGGTCGGCGAACGCCTCCCGCTGCGCGACGCCGCGAAGGCGCAGCAGCTCGTCGAGTCGCGCGCCAGCACCGGAAAGGTGCTGCTGATCCCCTAGGCCGAGAGCGCCGCCTGCGGCAGCGGGTTGAACTGCGCGCGCGCAGCGAACACGTCGCCGACGGTCAGGAGAAACGCGTCCAGCAGCAACGGCGCCGCGTGAATCGTCGGGACGATGACGGTCCCGTCGTCGGTCGTTGCGAGCAGGTGCGGTTTCCCGTCGGCGGCGGTATGGACCCCGCAGATCGAGGCCGCGAACGCCTCCATCGCCGGAATGTTGGTGACCGCGGCGATCGCGATTCCCGGGATGCTTTCGATCGCGAAGAACAAGTCGCGCGCCTCGATCACGACGCTGGCGAAGCCCGCCGGCCGCTCTTTCGGCGCCTCTTCGACGTGGACGCCGGCCGGCGCGTCGAAGTGCGGCGGCGTGCGTCGCAGAAAGTGGACGCGCACCGCGAGCGGCGACTCGTTGCGGCGCACGGGCGCGGTCGCGTCGCCGAGCTCGCGCGCGAAGTCGAACAGCGCGGCGTGCGCGGTTGCGGCGGCGGTATCCGCTGCGGCGGCTGCTTCGGCCGCGCGCTGATAGGCACTCTCGATCGGCGAGGTCATCATGGCGATGCTTCGTACCCGCGCCGCCGCGGCGTTAAGCGAGCCGCCCGGCGTAGACCTCCGCGACGTGGAGCGGGCGGCGTCCGGCCCCGTGCTCGATCTGGTGCTTGCAGCTCATCCCGTCCGCGACAATGAGCGCTTCGTCGCCTGCCGCGCGGACGGCGGGCAGCAGATCGCGCTCCGCCATGCGCATCGAGACGTCGTAGTGCTCGCGCTCGTAGCCGAACATCCCGGCCATCCCGCAGCACGACGACTCAATCGTCTCGACGGCGAGTCCCGGGATCGCGCGCAGCGCGCGGACGACGGCGGGCATCGCGCCGAAGGCCTTCTGGTGGCAGTGGCCGTGCAGCAGCGCGCGTTGTTCGACCGCGCGCAGCGGCGGCGCCCAGCGTCCGGCGTCGAGCTCGCGCGCGACGAACTCCTCAAACAAGAGTGCCTGCTCGGCGACGAGCGCCGTCTGCGCGCCCGGAAGCAGCGAGCGAAACTCGTCGCGCAGCGTGAGCAGACACGACGGCTCGAGGCCGACGATCGGGACGCCGCGCTCGGCGTACGGCAGCAGCGCGTCGACGGTCCGTCGCGCTTCGGCGCGCGCAGCATCGACGTCGCCTTTAGTAAGATACGTACGACCGCAGCAGAGCGGCCGCGCGCTGTCGGGCGCAACCGCAAAGACGGGGGCGTAGCCGGCGGCGATCAGAACCTGCTCGGCGGCCCGCGCTACGTCCGCCTCGAAGTAACGATTGAAGGTGTCGACGAGCAGGACGACCTGACCGTGCGGCGCGCTCGCGCGCGTTGCGCCGTTTGCGCGCTCGCGGAACGGCCGCGTGTTCCAGCGCGGCAGCGGCCGCTTCGCGGTGAAGCCGCTCGCGCGTTCGGTCAGTGCCGCGAGGCCCGGGATGAGATCGCGCACGTTGGCGAGCACACGGAGCGGTCCCGCCCCGTGTGCCAGCCGCGGCAGCGCCGCGACGATGCGGTCCCGTAACGAGGCGCCGTGCGCGGCGCGCCGTGCCGCCAGCACCTCGATCTTCATCTTCGCCATGTCGACGCCGGTCGGGCACTCGCGGCGGCACGCCTTGCACGAGACGCAGAGGTCGAGCGCGTCGTCGATCCCCTCGGCGAGCAGCGCGTCGGGACCGAGCTGGCCGGTGAGCGCGAGCC
>DASYFS010000159.1:0-2554 GCA_036498305.1 Candidatus Elarobacter sp.
TCACCGCCGGCGCGCGGATCGAGCACCTCGTCCTCGTCGTCCTCGCCCTCCTCCCCGGCGTGATGGTCGCGGTCGGCTCGTCCGCCTATAAGCGCGCACGGATCTTCGCGTTCCTCAACCCGTGGAAGGACGCACAGAACACCGGTTTCCACATCGTGCAGTCGCTGCTGGCGCTCGGCAGCGGCGGAATCCTCGGCGTCGGCCTCGGCGCCTCGCGCCAGAAGTTCTCGTATCTGCCCGAGGCGCACAACGACTTCATCTTCGCCGTGCTCGGCGAGGAACTCGGGCTGCTCGGCGGGCTCGTCGTCGTCGCGCTCTTCACGACGTTCGCGATCCGCGCGATCATGCTCGCGATCAAGGCGCCCGACCGGTTCGGGATGCTGCTCGCGCTCGGCTGCACGTTCCTGATCGTGATTCAGGCCTTCATCAATATCGGCGTCGTCAGCGGCTCGTGGCCGGTGACCGGCGTCCCGCTCCCGTTCATCTCGTTCGGCGGCAGCTCGCTGATCGTCTCGCTCGTCGCGGTCGCGCTGATCGCGAACGTCGGCCGCCACCGGACGAGCTAGGCGCCGCGCGGACGTGACGGTGAGGGTCGCGTTCACCGGCGGCGGAACCGGCGGCCACATCTACCCGGCGCTCGCGATCGACGAGGCGCTGCGCGACGCGTTCGGCGACGACGGCTACGAAGCGCGCTTCTTCGGCAACCGCGACGGCCTCGAAGCGACGCTGGTGAAGAGCATGCCGGTGGAGTTCGTTCCGAGCGCGGCGCTGCAGCGCAAGTTCTCGCTCGGGATGCTGCGCACGCTCGCCGCGAACGTCGCCGGCGTCGTTGCCGCGCTGCGCGCGCTCGCGGCGTTTCGACCGACCGTCGTGATCGCGACCGGCGGCTACGTCTGCTTCCCCGTCGTGGTGGCGGCGCGCATCCTCCGCCTGCTGCGCATCGTGCGCCCGCGGATGGCGCTGCTGGAGATCAACGTCACCCCCGGTCTGACGAACCGGCTCGTCCATCCGCTGGTCGACGAGGTGTGGACGACCTATGCCGCCTCGACCGAGTCGTTCGGACGCAAGACGGTCGTCACCGGCGCGCCGGTGCGGGCCGCGCTGCGCGGGGCGATCGATCCGCGTGAGGCGCGGATCCGGCTCGAGCTCGAACCGGACGGAACGACCGTCGTGGTGATGGGCGGCAGCCAAGGCGCACGCTCGATCAACGAGGCCGTCGCGGCGCTGATCACGCGGCGAACTCTTCCGGCCGGCTGGCAGATTTTGCACGTCAGCGGGGAACGGGACTACGCATATATGGAAGCCGAGGAGCGTCATCCCGCGGCGGGCAACCGCATCCGGCTCGTCCCGTACCTCGACGATCCTTCCGATGCGTACGCGGCCGCCGACGTCGTTGTCGCGCGCGCGGGCGCTTCGACGCTCGCCGAGCTGGCGGCGACGGGGACGCCGGCGGTGCTGATCCCCTATCCGCATGCCGCCGACCAGCACCAGGCGCGCAACGCCGAGCTGTTCGCCGAGGCGGGTGCGGCGGTGATCGTCAGCGACGGCGAGCTCGACGGGGACGCGCTGTGGTGGACGCTATCGCGCTGCGTCGAGCCGGAGCGCAACGTCGTGATGCGGGCGGCCGCCCGGTCGTTGTCGCCGGGTGATGCCACTGAAGTGATCCGCGGCCGCATCGCGAACGAGCTTCGCCCGTGACGGAGACGGCGTACCATCTCGTCGGTACCGGCGGGATCGGGATGAGCGCGATCGCGCGGCTTTTGCTCGCGCGCGGCGCCAACGTCACCGGCTCCGATCTGCGGCGAACGCCGTTGATCGACGCGCTCGAGCGCGAAGGGATACGGGTCGCGATCGGCCACGCCGCGCAGAACATCGGCGATGCCGACGTGGTCGTCGTCTCGTCCGCGATCGCGACCGACAATCCCGAGCTTGCGGCCGCGGTCGCGCGGAAGCTCGACGTCGTCACGCGCGGAAAGATGCTCGCCCGGCTCGCGGAGGGTCATCGCCTGATCGCCGTCGCCGGCACGCACGGCAAGACGACGACGACCGCGATGCTGGCGACGATCCTCGAAGGCGCCGGACTCGATCCGACCGTTGCCGTCGGCGGCGTCCGCACCGATACCGGGACGAACGCACACGCCGGCGCGGGACACTGGTTCGTCACCGAGAGCGACGAGTCGGACGGCTCGTTCCTCGAGCTGAACCCGACGATCGCAATCGTCACCAACATCGAGAACGATCACATCGCCTCCGACGCCGAGCTTCCGCACTTGCTCGAACAGTTCGCGACGTTCGTCAGCAAGGTGCCGCCGCAAGGCCGCGCGGTCATCGGGACCGACAACAACGCCAGCGCGCTGCTCGCGCGCGAAGCGCGTGCGCCGGTCTCGACGTTCGCCACCCGTGCCGGCGCGGACTTCACGGCGACGGAGATCGCGTACGCCGATCTCGGCTCGCGCTTCGTCGTGAGCGAGCTCGGGACGCCGCTCGGCGAGGTGGCGCTGAAAGTTCCCGGCGAGATCAACGTGCAGAACGCGCTCGCCGCGCTGTGCGCTGC
>DASYFS010000160.1:0-4321 GCA_036498305.1 Candidatus Elarobacter sp.
GAGGGCGTCTTCGTCGCCGGCGACGTCTACGACGTCCGCTACAAACAGGCGATCACCGCGGCCGGTTCCGGCTGCAAAGCGGCGATCGACGCCGAGAAATACCTCGAGTCGCGCGAAGCCGAGCACGCGGTCTCGATCGGGTGACCTATCCCCATGCGATGGACGTCTTCCGCCGGATGGACGGATTGGACGCGCTGCGCGCGATGCAGCGCGGGGAGACGCCCCAGACGCCGGTCGGGCTGTGGATGAACTTCACGCTCGAAGAGGCGGACCGCGGTAAGGTCACGTTTGCGATGGAGCCGCGCGAGGAGCTCTACAACTTGATCGGCTCGGTGCACGGCGGGATCATCACCGCCCTGATGGACACGGCGCTCGGCACGGCCGTCCAGTCGGTGCTCCCGGCGGGCAAGGTCGCGACGACGATGGACCTTCACACCCGCTTTCACCGGCCGGTGACCGTAGCGACCGGCAAAGTGTACGCACGCGCTCATGTTGTCCATGTAGGAAGACGGACCGGCACTTCCCAGGCAGAGCTGATCGACGAGAGCGGACGTGTCTATGCGACCGGTACGTCGACCCTGATGATTCTCGAAGACGCGCCTGGCTAAATTCGACGGGTGACGGTAGCGGTCGCGCGTAAGTAGCGGCCCGATGGCTACCGAGCAGGCAACAAATCGGATCGTCGAGGTTTTGGAGCGCGACCGGGAAGCGATCGGGGATCGCTGGTTTCGCGCGGTCACGACGAGCACACGCGGCAAGATGGTCCCGGCCGAGGTCCGGCGCGAGCTCATCCCGGTGCTCGACGCACTGCTGAACGGAGCGCGAGAGGGCGAGCTCGATGCAGGCTTGCCGGCGTTCGACGAAGCGCGCGCGCTGCTCGGCGAGTATTCGCGGATGCGCGCGCGTCAGGGATTCACGCCGTCGGAGACGGCGGTCGCGGTGTTCGCGCTCCGCGACGCGGTGTTGACGCACATCGGCACCGATGCGGCGATCGCCGATCTGCCGGCGTTCTCGCGCTTCATCGACGGTCTTGGTCTCCACACCTTCGAGACGTTCGCCGCTTCGCGCGAGTCGGTGATCCTCAACCAGACCGAGCAGTTGTTGGAGCTGTCGACGCCGGTCGTCAAGCTGTGGGACGGTATCTTGGCGGTCCCGCTGGTCGGCACGCTGGACTCGGCGCGCACGCAGGTCGTGATGGAAGCGCTGCTCGAGACGCTCGTCGCGACCAACAGCGCGCACGCGATCATCGACATCACCGGCGTCCCCGCCGTCGACACGCAGGTCGCGCAGCATCTGCTCAAGACGATCTTCGCGGCGCGGCTGATGGGCGCACAGTGCATCATCTCCGGCGTTCGCCCGCAGATCGCGCAGACGATCGTCAGCCTCGGCATCGACTTCGGCGACATCGCGACGAAGGCGACCGTGGCGGACGCCCTGAGGGTGGCCTTCAACAGCGCCGGCCTGGAAGTGCGCAAGACGACCGAAAAGCGCTCGTGAGCGAACGGGTCCCAATCGTCCGGATCGGCCAGATCCTGCTGGTCTCGATCCAGGTCGATCTGAGCGACGAGACGACGCTCACGCTGCAGGACGATCTCTCCAATCGTATCGTCGCTGAGGGCGCGCGCGGCGTCATCCTCGACATCTCGGCGCTCGAGATCGTCGACAGCTTTATCGCGCGGATGATCGGCACGATCGCCGGCGTCTCGAAGGTGCTCGACGCCGAGACGGTCGTGGTCGGGATGCGGCCGGCCGTCGCCATCACCCTGGCCGAACTGGGGCTCTCGCTCGGCGGCGTTCGTACCGCGCTCGACAGCGACAAGGCCTTCGCCATCCTGCGCAGCATGGGGCGCTCCGCAACCCGTGACGATGACGACGACAGCGAGGATTCCGAGGGCGCCGGTGAGACGGCGCACACCGGCGGCGCTCGCTGAGCGGGCCGGCGATGGAACGGTTGGAGATCGGCAACGCCGGTGACGTCGTGCGCGTGCGTCAGGCCGCGCGAGCGCTCGCGCTGCAAGCGCAGCTCTCGATCATCGATCAAACGAAGGTCGTCACCGCGGCGAGCGAGCTGGCACGCAACACGCTCATCCACGGCGGGGGCGGAAGCGCCGAGCTCGACATCGTAACCGAGAACGGCCGCACCGGCGTGCGCGCCGTCTTCAGCGACAGCGGCCCCGGAATCCCCGACGTGCCGCGCGTCCTCGCCGGCGGCTACACTACCGCGAACGGCCTCGGTCTCGGGCTCTCGGGGAGCCGCCGGCTCGTCGACGCCTTCGAGCTCGAGACGGCCGTCGGTCGCGGCACCACGGTAACGGTGACGAAGTGGAGGCGCTGAGCGGCACGGTCGAAGACCTCGGCTGGATCGCGGTGGAAGAAGCGAGTGCGGCCGGCCGCGTGCGCCGCGAAGCGACCACCTACGCCCAGAACGTCGGGTTCTCACAGCACCGCGTCGGCGAGGTCGCGATCGTCGCCGCCGAGCTGGCGTCGAACCTCCATCGTCATGCGGTCGCCGGCGCCGTGCTGCTGCGGCTGCGCCGGGAGGCGAGCGCGGCCGCGATCGAGCTAGTCTGCGTCGACGCCGGTCCGGGTGTCAACCTCGTCGACGCGGCGCAGGACGGCCGGTCGACGCGTGGGACGCTCGGGATCGGCCTGGGCGCGGCGATGCGACTCTCCACCTTTTTCGACGCGCATTCCGTACCAGGCGTCGGCACCGTGATGGTCGCGACGCTCTGGGACGGCGACGCGCCGGTCGCGCGCCCGCGGGTCGCGGGGATCACCCGGCCGATGGGCGACGAGCCGGTCTGCGGCGACGTGTGCGCCGCGCGCGTCGAGCGCGACGCGACGACGTTGATGCTCGCCGACGGTCTCGGTCACGGCGAGCTCGCGGCGATGGCGGCGCGCGAGGCGGCGCGCAGCTTTCTCGCCGCTCCTTCCGGCGAGCCGCCGGCGCGAACGCTGGAACGCCTCAACGGTGCGCTCCGGCCGACGCGCGGCGCCGCCGTCGCGGTCGTTCGCATCGACGCCGCCGGGACCGAGCTCACGATGGCGGGTGTCGGCAACGTCGCCGTGTGGATCGACGACGGCGAGCGGCGCAGCGGACTGCTCTCGACGCCCGGGATCGTCGGCGCCGCGACGCGTACGGCGCGCGAGGTGACCGTCCCGATTCCCCCGCACGCGCTCGTCGCGATGCACTCCGACGGCCTGACCTCGAAGTGGAGCCTCGACCGGTATCCCGGACTGCGCGTACGCGATCCGCTGCTGGTCGCGGCGGTGCTGCTGCGCGACGCCGGACTGCGCCGCGACGACGCCTCGGTCCTCATCGCGAGGGCGTCGTGAGCGACAAAGTCATCGCCGTTCCGGTCGAGACCGCCGACGACGTCTTCGCGCTCCGTCACAGCGGCCGCATCGCCGCGGCGGCGTTCGGTCTCGACGAACGGGTGCAGGTACGGCTGGCGACAGCGTTGAGCGAGCTGGGTCGCGAGGGCCTCGCGCTCGGTGCGCGCGTCTCGGCGGTGTTCAAACGTGCCGATGACGGCGGGCTCGAGGTGACGATCGACGGCTTTTCGCCCGAGGATCTGGAACGCGCCCATCTCGGCCTCGATGCGGCGCGAAAGCTCGTCGACGACGTCGAGGTCGAACGCGACGATGCGGGCGTGACGATCACGGTGTTCATGCGCCCGCGCGGCAAGAAGAAGCCGACGCTGTCGCAGATCCGCGCCGCGCTCAAGCGCGACGTGCCGCCGCGACCGCTCGACGAGCTGCGGCTGCAGAACCGCGACCTCGTCGCGACGCTGACCGAGGTGAAGGCGCAGAGCGAACAGCTCGCGCAGCTCAACGCCGAGCTCGAGGAGACGAACCGCGGCGTGATGGCGATGTACGGCCAGCTCGCCGGCGAGCTCGAGGAAACGAATCGCGGCGTCGTCGCGCTCTACGCCGAGCTCGACGACAAGACGGTCCAGCTCAACGAAGCCAGCGAAGCCAAGACGCGCTTCCTCGCCAACGTCAGCCACGAACTGCGCAGCCCGGTGAGCTCGATCATCGCGCTGACGAAGCTCATGCTGGAGCCTGCCAACAAGATCGACGAGGAGCGGCTGCAGCAGCTGCGGCTCGTCTCGCGCTCGGCGGGCGAGCTCCTCGTCCTCGTCAACGATCTGCTCGATCTGGCGAAAGCCGAGTCGGGACGGCTCGAGCCGACCGTCAGCCGCGTCGATCTCGCCGAGGTCGCCGGCGAGCTGCGCGGGACGCTGCGGCCGCTGACGCGCCCGGGCGTCGAGCTGCATGTCGAGGTCGACGCCGTACCTCCGATCGAGACGGATCGGGT
>DASYFS010000161.1:0-2175 GCA_036498305.1 Candidatus Elarobacter sp.
CCGGAGTAGAGCGACAGGAACAGCACGCCGAGCCCGAGGCACCACGCGAGGACGATCCCGATCGCGACATCGCGTCCCCGAACGCGATCGCCGAGCGCCCCCATCACCGCGGCGCCGCCGCACGAGAACGCGAGCAGCCCCGCGATCGCCGGCAGATGCACGACAACGGCGCCGGTCGCGCCGGCGAAGCCAACGTGCGAGAGCGCGTGCCCGGCGAACGAGAGCCCGCGGAGCACGACGAAATAGCCCACCACGCCCGCGACGACGGCGACCATCGTGCCGGCGATGAAGGCGTTGCGCATGAACGCGAACTCGAAAAGATGCTCCATCGTCAGGCCTCGATCGTCGGTCCGGTCACGAACGGTCGCCCGCGGCGATCGTGCAGCACTTCGACCGGCGCGTCGTAGATGCGCGACAGCGTCTCCGAGGTGATGACCTCCTCCGGCGTACCGGCCGCCATGCGGCCGTGCGCGACGTAGATCACGCGATCGGCGTATGAGATCAGTCCGTTGAGGTTGTGCGCCACGAGGATCGCGGCGATCCCGCGTTCCCGCTTGATGCGCGCGATCAGCGCCACGAGGTCCGCAGCCGTCGGCATGTCGAGGCTCGCGAGCGGCTCGTCGAGCACCAGCAGCCGCGGCTCGCCGACCAGCGCCTGCGCGAGGTACAGACGCTGCGCTTCGCCGCCGGAGAGCTCGCCGACGCGGCGGTCCGCGTAGGCCGTCGCGTGCACCGCGCCGATCGCGGCGTCGACCCGGGCGCGGCGCAGCCGCTCCGTCGCGCCCCGGCGCGGAACGCCCCAATGGTGGCCGTCGACGCCGAATCGCACGACGTCGCGGCCGCGGATCGCGAGATCCCGGTCGACGCCGCGCTGTTGCGGCATGTAGCCGATCGCGGGATTCCCGCGACGCGGCGGCGCGTGGTCGACCTGCACGCGTCCCTCCGACAGCGGGAGCAGTCCGAGCACGACGTTGAGCAGCGTCGATTTGCCGGCGCCGTTGGGTCCGAGCACGAGGGTGAACGAGCCCGCCGGAATCTCCAACGACACGTCGCGCCAGATCCAGCGCTCGCCGCGGCGAATGCCCGCGCGATCCAGCGCGACGACGTGGTTCATCGCGAGAGCGCTGCGCGCAGCCGCCGCAGCTGATCCGTCTGCCAGTCCTGGAACCGGCCGTCCGGCGGCACGATCGTTTCGGTGACCGTGACGACGGGGACGTGCGCCGCTTCGGCCTCACGCCGCGCGTTCGTGGTGACGGCACCGACGGTTTGCGTGTTGTAAAAGAGGACGTCGATTCCGCGTCCGGCGATCTGACGCTCGAATGCCGCGACGGAACCCGTGGGCGGTTCGGTGTCGTTCGCGACGGCCTGCATGTAGGCCGGGGGCGAGACGAGTCGCAGTTGGACCGCGGATGCAAGGTAGACGACGATGTTCTCGGTGGCGCCGACGGGGCGGCCGTGAAAGCGCGAACGAATCGTCGCGAGTTCGTTATGGTACGGCCGCAGTGCCGCTTCGAACGCGGAGCGCCGGCTGGAATAATATGCGGCGCCGTCGGGATCGATCGCCGTCAGGTCCGCGCGGATGCGATCGGCGACCCGTTCGACGAACGCCGGACCGTACCAGAAGTGCGGGTTGTCGCCGGCATGCTTTCCGAGGAGCGCCGCGACGTCGAGCACGCGTCGCGACGGCGACGGATCGGCGTCGACGAGGCGCTGCGCCCACGAATCGTATCCCGCGCCGTTCAGCACGACGTAGCGCGCGGACGCGAACCGGCGCGCCGTCGTGATGTTGCTTTCGTATTCGTGCGGGTCGGCGTTCGGGTCGCTCAACACGCTGTTCACGGCGACGCGATCGCCGCCGATCTGGGCCGCGATGCTGCCCCAGACGTTCTCGGCTGCCACGACCGGGATCGGCCCCGCAGCGGCAGCTCGCTGGGCGGAACAGCCGGCCAGCGCGAGCGCGAGGAGCAGCGCGGCGGCGCGGGCCGCTCGAGACCGGATTGCTAACGACGGCGACAAAGCCCGACAATTGATAACACGATATCATTATCGAGTCAATTATCGCGCGCACGAATCCGGTCCGCGACCCTTGAAAGAAGGACTCTCCTTCCAGTCGCTGAACGCGCGCGCATTAGCGTTGCTGCGTAGGAGGCTCCCGATGCGCGACCATACCGTCCA
>DASYFS010000162.1:0-4227 GCA_036498305.1 Candidatus Elarobacter sp.
AGTTTGAGCCCGGTGATCGTTCCGTCACGCTTGCACGCGATCTCGAGATCGTCGACCTGGTCGCGGCCGTGGATCATCGCCTGGAAGCTCTCGGAGCGCGTCTCGATGTATTTGACCGGCCGTTCGAGCTGCGTCGCCAGCCAGCTGATCACGACCTCTTCGGCGTAGACGTTCAGTTTCGCGCCGAACCCGCCGCCGACTTCGGGCGCGATCACGCGGATGTGATTCTCTGACATCCCGAGGACGACCGCGAGCTGCGTGCGCAGCAAGTGCGGGATCTGCGTCGACGAGTAGAGCGTCAACTGCTGCATCCCGGGGTCCCAGTTGGCGACCATCGAGCGCGGCTCGATCGGGACCGGCGCGACGCGCTGGTTGATGATGCGCTGCGAGATGACCTCGTCGGCCTCGGCGAACGCCTTGGCGGGGTCACCGGCGCTGAACGGCATCGTGAACGCGACGTTCGTCCCGAGCGACGAGTGGACGTACGGCGGCCCCTCGAGCGCCTTGAGCGGATCGACGACCGCCGGGAGCGGTTCATAGTCGACTTCGATCAGCTCGGCGGCGTCCCGCGCGGCATACGCCGAGCTCGCGACGACGACCGCGACCGCTTCGCCGACGACGCGGACTTCGTCGAGCGCGAGGATGTAGTGCGGCGGCGTTTTGAGGTCGGGCATCTTGTGCGCGACCGGAAGTGACGCTTTCAGTCCGTGGGCGTGGTGGAGGTCCTCGCCGGTGTACGCGGCCAGCACCGCGGGATGCCCCTTCGCCGCGCTGACGTCGACGCGCGTGAGCTTCGCGTGACCGTACGGGCTGCGCACGAACGCGGCGTAGACCGTCCCGACCTGCTTGACGTCGTCGACGTAGGTCGCGCGGCCGGTGATGAGACGGGGATCTTCGCGGCGCCGGATGCGGGCGCCGACCATGGTCGTGAACGCCATCTCAGCGGTGCGTTTCCTGGAGCTGCGGCGGGATGATCCCCTCGCCCGACGGCGGCGGCTCCTCGGCGGGCGGATGGACCGGCATCAGGTCGCGCACGCTGTGGACCGGCGCGTGCTCGCGCAACGCCTTCCCCGCGGCGCGCACCGCCTTCACGATGTTCTCGTAGCCGGTGCATCGGCAGAGGTTTCCGTCGAGGCCGGCGCGGATCTCGTCGTCGTTCGGATCGGGGTTGCGCCGCAGCAGATCGACCGCCGAGACGATCATCCCCGTCGTGCAGTACCCGCACTGCAGACCGTGCGCCGACCAGAACGCTTCCTGCATCGGATGCAGCGCGTCGGCGGTGCCGATCCCTTCGATCGTGGTGACGTCGTGGCCGCTCGCCTGCACGGCGAGAACGGTACAGCTCTTCACCGACACGCCGTCGAGCAGCACGGTACACGCGCCGCAGCTCGAGGTGTCGCATCCGACGTGCGTCCCGGTGAGGCCGAGGTTGTCGCGCAGCGCGTGCACGAGCAGCAATCTGGGTTCCGCGTCGACCGACGCGCGCTTTCCGTTGACCGTGAGATCGATCTGCATGCCGTATCTCCGGGAAAAAGCGGGGGGACCGAAGCTACCGTATGGAACCGGAATATCCTTGCCTATGCCGCGCCTATGCCGCATCCCGTCGACGTAAACGAGCTACGCGACCGCCTCTTGCGGGCGGGCTACGTCGCGGACGAGGGTCTGGCAACGGCGCTCGCCTGCGGGGTGAGCCTCGAACGCGCCGTGCTGCTCGAAGGGGACGCGGGCGTCGGCAAGACCGATGCCGCCCGCGCGCTCGCCGCGGTGTTCGACGCGCACTTGCTGCGGCTGCAGTGTTACGAGGGACTCGACCTCGCCGCCGCCGCGTACGACTGGAACTACGGAAAACAGCTGCTGGCGATCCGCGCAGCCGAGGCGACGCACGAGCGAACGCCGGATCTGTACTCCGACGATTTTCTCATCCGCCGTCCGCTGCTTGCGGCGCTCGGTGCGGGCCGCGAACGGGGCGTCGTGCTGCTGATCGACGAGATCGATCGCGCCGACGACGAGTTCGAGGCATTTCTGCTCGAGTTTCTGGCGGATTTCGCGATCTCGATTCCGGAGCGCGGGACGATCGCAGCGGCGCACCCGCCGATCGTGATCCTCACCTCGAATCGCACCCGCGATCTCCACGACGCGCTGAAGCGGCGTTGTTTCTATCATTGGATCGGGCACCCGTCGGTCGAGCGCGAGATCGCGATCCTGCGCCTGCATCTGCCGGAAGTCGCGGCGGCGCTCATAGGCGACGTCGCACGCGCCGCAGCGGCGCTGCGGCGGCGCGACGTGCGCAAGCCGCCGGGGATCGCCGAGTCGCTCGATTGGGTGCGCACGCTGACGCTGCTCGGCGCGCCGCGGCTCGATGTGGAGTCGTTCGAGCGCTCGCTCGGCGCGGTACTGAAGTATCCCGAGGACCTCGCCGTCGCGACGGCCGGCGCCGCGGAGATCGTCGCCACCGCGCGCGTCGAGGGCGCGGCGTGAGCGACCCGGCCGCCCTCGCCGCCGGCTTCGACGCGCTATTGCGCGGGCGCGGCGTGCGAGCGGGGACCCGGCGCGCCGCGACCTTCGCCGAGGTGCTGCGGGTGCTGCCGCCCGCGACGACGGACGCGCTTTACTGGCGCGCGCGTGCGGCGATGCTCCCGGACATCGACGACGTCGCGGCGTTCGACGACGCGTTCGCCGCGTTCTTCGGCCGGCGCGACCACGACGCGCTGCGCGACCTCGTCGAGCGCGTCGAACCACCGGCGCGACCGCCTGACGCACCGCAGCGCGAATCGCTCCCGCCGCCGCCCTCCGAACGTCCGGCGGCCGCCGCCGATGCGGAGCGCGCCCCGACGCAGTGGGTGGCAGCCTCCCTCGAACGCTCGCTGCGCGATCGCGATTTCGACGATCTCGACGACGACGAGCGCGCGGCGATGCTGCGCTTGATCGCGCAGGCGCGGGTCGCCGCCGAGGTCCGCCGCTCGCGGCGCCGGCGCGCCGACCGGCACGGTGACCGCTTCGATTTTCGCGCGACGCTGCGCGGCGCGGCGCGGACCGCCGGCGAGCTCGTTCGCCGCCGAACGACCCGCCGGCGCGAGCGGCTGCGCCCGCTCGTCTTTTTGTTAGACGTCTCCGGTTCGATGGAGCCGTTCGCGCGGGCACTGCTGCAGTACGCGCAAGTCACTGCGCTGGCGCGGCCGCGCGCGCGCACGTTCGCCTTCGCGACCGAGCTGACGGAGCTCACCGCCGGATCGGCCGTAGGCGACTACGGCGGCGGGACGCGGATCGGTGCCGCGCTGCGCACGTTCAACGACGACTTCGCGCAGCGCGGCGCGGCGCGCGGCGGGACGGTGGTGATCCTCTCCGACGGCTGGGAACGAGACGATCCGGCGCTCGTCGCGAGCGAGATCGCGCGGCTGCGCCGGCTGACCCGGCGCCTCGTGTGGGTGAACCCGCATAAACGCCACCCGGCCTACGAGCCGCTGGCGCGCGGGATGGCGGCGGCGCTGCCGTATCTCGACGCCTTCGTCTCGGGTCATACGCTGCGATCGCTCGACGAGGTCGCGGCGGCGATCGAAGGGAGCAACCGGTGAAAGACGTTTTGGAGACGATCGAGCGCTGGCGCGACGAGGGGCAACGCGTCGCGGTGGCGACGGTCGTCGCGGTCGAGCAATCGGCGCCGCGCGATCCTGGGGCAGCGATGGCCGTGAACGAGCGCGGCGACGTCGCCGGCTCGGTGAGCGGCGGCTGCGTCGAGTCGGCCGTCTACGAAGAAGCACAGGACGCGATCGCGAGCGGCCGCCCGCGCCTGGTGACCTACGGGATCAGCGACGAGGACGCGATCTCCGTCGGACTGACCTGCGGTGGCACCATCCACGTGTTCGTCGAACGGCTCGACTGGTGATCTTCGACCGGTTCTCCGCCGCGCTTCACGCCGATCGTCCCGTCGCGCTGATCACGCGGCTCGATGGCGCGCACGCCGGCGCGAAGCTGCTCGTGTTCGACGACGACGAGGAGCCGATCGGCGATCTCGGGACGAGCGGGCTCAACCACGCGGCGGCCGGTGAGGCGCGCGCGCTCCTCGCCGCGGGCGAGACGGCGACCCGCACCTTCGGCCAGGACGGCGAGCCGATCGGCGTCGAGGTCCGGCTGTTCGTCGACGTGCATGCGCCGAAGCCGAAGATGTACGTCTTCGGCGCGATCGACTTCTCGCGCGCCGTCGCGCGGCTCGGCAAATACCTCGGCTAC
>DASYFS010000163.1:0-2808 GCA_036498305.1 Candidatus Elarobacter sp.
GTCGACCTCGACAACGAGCCGGCGCTGCTGACGATGCTCGCGCACCACAAGATCACGATCGTCCCCGACCGCGACGCGCACGCCGGCTATCGCGTGCTCCTCGACGGACGCGGCACCGGCGATCGCCTCTTCGATCCCGACGTCGCCGCCGCGGTCTCGACCGTCGCCGCGCAGCGCGGAATCCGCAGCGAGCTCGTCGAGCGGCAGCGGAAGATCGCCGCGGAGGGCCCCGTGGTGATGGCCGGCCGCGACATCGGGACCGTGGTGCTGCCCGACGCGCGCTATAAGTTTTTTCTCACCGCGTCGGTCGACGAGCGCGCGCGCCGTCGTCAGGCGGAGTTCCACGAACGGGGCCTCGACGTTCCGCTCGACGAGGTGCGGGCGCAGATCGAGCAGCGTGACCGGCTGGACTCGACGCGCGCCGTCTCGCCGCTCGTCGCCGCCTCGGACGCGGTCACGATCGACTCGACCGACCTGCGGCCCGACGAGGTCGTCGCACGAATGCTCGGCGCGATGGGCGTCGCGCCGTGACCTTCTACGACCTAGCGAAGGCCGCCGTCGCGGTGATCGCGCGGACGCTGTTCCGATATCGGGTCGTCGGTGCCGAGCACATTCCGCCGGCCGGCGGCGTGATCGTCGCGGCGAACCACATCTCCAACTTCGACCCGCCGCTGCTGGGGATCGGGGTGCCGCGGCCGGTCTCGTACATGGCGAAGAAAGAGCTCTTCGCGATGCCGATCCTGCGCCAGCTGCTGCCGCGGCTGCAGGCCTATCCGGTCGACCGGCAGGCCGGCGGGACCGCGGCCCTGCGCGCCAGCCTGCGCATGTTGAAGGAAGGGCGGCTGCTCGGAATCTTCCCCGAGGGCGGCCGCAACGTGACCGGGACCAACGAGGAGAAGGCGGGCGCCGCGTTCCTGGCGGCCGCCTCGGGCGCCCCGGTCGTCCCGGCGGCGATCGTCGGGACCCGGCGGCTGCGTCCGTTCGGCCGCGTCACCGTCGTTTTCGGCGCGCCGATCACCGTCGGGCGGAACCGGAAGTCGGAGGACGGTGATCTGGAGAAGAGAGCCTCCGAGATCATGCAGAGAATCCGCGAGCTCGAGGGGAGCATCCGGTGATCATCAAGCGAGCGAAGACCCAGGGCTTCTGCTTCGGCGTCGCCATCACGGTGAAGAAAGCAGAAGAAGCGGTCGCTCGCCCGGGGGCGACGGTGACCACCCTCGGTCACGTGGTGCACAACCCGCAGATGGTCGCCAAGCTCGAAGCCGCCGGCCTGCGGAATGCCGCCTCGGTCGACGAGATCGAGAGCGGGACGATGTTCGTGCGCGCCCACGGCCTCCCGGTCGAGACGTTCGAGAAGGCGCAGGCCAAGGGGCTGACCGTCCTCGACGCGACCTGCCCGATGGTCACCAAGATCCACGTTCAGGCCGAGAAGCTCCGCGACGAGGGCTACAAGATCATCGTCGTCGGCGACGCCTCGCACCCCGAAGTGAAGGGGACGCTCTCGCACGTCCCCGGTGCCTGGTGCATCCGCAGCGCCGAGGAGATCGACGCGCTCCCGCGCGCGAGCCGCGTCGGCGTCGTCGTACAGTCGACCTGGAACGGCGTCGGCTTCGCCGACATCGTGCGCAAGCTCAGCGAAAAATACTACGAGGTGCGCGCGATCAACACGATCTGCACCGACACCAAGAACCGCCAGAGCGAAGTCGACGAGCTGAGCCGCGAGGTCGACGTCCTCGTCGTCGTCGGCGGCAAGACGTCGGCGAACACGAAGCACCTCGCCGAGCTCGGCGCGATGAACGGCGCGCGCTCGTATCACATCGAGGGGCCCGACGAGCTGCAGCCCGAGTGGTTCGACGGCGTCGCAACGGCCGGCCTGATGTCGGGTGCCTCGACGCCCGGCTGGCTCGTCGACAAGGTCGCGGACCGAATGGATGCCCTCGCCCACGGCGGCCGATAGCGAAGAGCTCGAGCGCGCGCTCGAGCGCGCGGTCACGCGATTCGGCGACGGTTCGCAGACGAGCGCGCAGATGCGCGATCATCTCGGGATCGGCGACGGCGCGGCCCGCGGCAAACGGTTGCGGCCGCGGCTGTGCATCGCCGTCGCGCGCGAAGAGGGCGGGACGCTCGAAGCCGCGCTCGACCCCGCCTGCGCCGTCGAGCTCGTCCACGAGTACGCGCTCGTCCACGACGACATCGAGGACGGTGACGCGACCCGCCGCGGACGCGCCGCGTTCTGGGCGCGCTTCGGTCTCGCGCATGGCATCAACGCCGGCGACGCGCTGTGCGCGGTCGGCTATCTGGCGCTGCTCGACGCAACGGCGGCGCGTTCGCCGGAGCGGATCGCCGCGATGACGCGCGCCTTGCTCGAGGCGCAGCTCGCGACGTGCAACGGCGCGGCGCAGTCGATCGCGCAGCGGCCCGCCGTCGACCGGACGATCGTGGCGCGCAAGGACGGCGCGCTCTACGGCGCCGCGGCCGCGCTCGGCGCGCTGAGCGCCGGTGCCGATCCGGCTCGCACCGCCGCCTACGAGCGGCTCGGGGCCGCGCTGGGCGCCGCGCTCGCGCTGCGCGACGCGGCCTCGCGCGACGCGGTCGACGCACGCGCCGCGGACCTGGGCCTCCCCGACGGCGGCCCGGTGCGCTCGTTCCTCGCCGCGGCGCTGGCGAACGGGTATGCCGTCCCGGCCGCGAATCCCACCCAGTCTCCTCTCTCCCAGTAGGCGTTATGTCCGGACATTCCAAGTGGCACAACATTCGGCTGAAGAAGGGCAAGGTCGACGCGCAGCGCGGCGCGCTCTTCACCAAGCT